>NZ_BAAAOB010000001.1:0-397725 GCF_039530105.1 Leucobacter iarius
TTCACCCACACCCAAAGGTGCAGATGGACGGGATAATAAATTGGCATTTGACAATCAAGTGCACACTATTGAGTTCTCAAGGACCAGACGCCCCCCGTACTCGCCGAAGCTTTCCGAAAGACAACCTCTCCAACTTACCACACCAAAACCGAACCAGCAACCAGACCCAAACGAGCCAGCACCAGAACCCACACGACAACAGCCCTGCAGAACCCCAGCCCCCGAAGGAACCAGAACCACCCGGTAGTGGTAAGAAGCGGATCCTCACTCTAGCACCGCGCCTGCCGACACAACAAGTCGGGGTTTCGGTGATCCAGAGGGATCCATCCGCGCTGACCGCCCGAGCCGCTTCCGCGTCTCGCACTGTCGCGCTGACAAGGGAATACATTACGCGCACCCCACCCCACCCGCAACACGAGGCGTAATCCCGCGCGTGTCTCACCGCAGATCCGCGGAATCACGCGGATTCCTGCTTCGAGCCCCTCGGAACGCTCCGCGAACCCCGTGCCCGACCACCGGCGGAACGACGAAGGCCGCCCGGCCCGCACCGTGATCGGTGCCGGCCGGACGGCCTACGTGCGGTGCGCCCGCGGGAGCGGACGGAGGACTACTCGCCCCGAGCGATCCGGGTCATCTCGTCCCGGGGAACCACCTTGATGCGCGTGCGCCCCTCGGCCTCCCCCAGCCCGAGCTCGTGCTCGTCGAGCCGGTGCCAGCCCTCGATGGTCGTGTAGGGGACCTCCCGCGCCGAGAGCAGCGCCGGGATCGCCTCGAGCGAGGCGTCCTCGGGCGTCCACCAGGTACCGCGATCCTCCATGAGGGACTCGAGCGTCTCCATCGCGTCGGACTTGGTGTGCCCGATCAGTCCGACGGGGCCGCGCTTGATCCAGCCCGTCGCGTAGACACCGTGCAGGCGCTCGCCCGCGGCATCGAGCACGCGCCCGGCCTCGTTCGGGATCACTCCGCGACGGTCGTCGAATGGGATCTCGTCGAGCGGGGACCCGAAGTAGCCGATCGCACGGTACAGCGACTGCACCGGGATCACCTCGAACTCACCGGTGTCGACCGCGCCGCCGTTGCCGTCGGGCGCGGTGCGCTCGATCCGGAGCCCCGTCACCCGACCGCCCTCGGTGACGACCTCGACGGGCTTCGACCAGAAGTGGAAGTGCAGGCGACGCGACGCGGGGGCGACCTCGCCGCTCACGCGATCGCGCTGCTCCTGGCGCCACTTGTCCATGATGCGCGACATCACGATGACCTGCTTGTTCTTCGCCAGGGTCTCGTCGGCGTAGGCGTCGTCGACGTCGAAGTCCCGCTCGTCGACGACCATGTCGACATCGCGCACTTCGCCGAGCTCGCGCAGCTCGAGCGGAGTGAACTTCACGTACTTCGGGCCGCGGCGTCCGAACAGGTGGAGTTCCTGGATCGGGTTCGCCTTGAGCCCGTCGTAGACGTTCGCCGGGATCTCGGTGGGCAGCAGGTCGTCCGCGTGCTTGATGAGCATGCGGGAGGCGTCGAGCGCCACGTTGCCGTTGCCGATCACGGCGACCTGCTCCGCCTCGAGCGGCCAGGTGCGCGGAACATCGGGGTGCCCGTCGAACCAGCTCACGAAGTCCGCGGCTCCGTAGGAGCCCTCGGCGTCGATCCCCGGGATGCTCAGCGAGGCGTCCCGGATCGCGCCGGTCGAGAAGATCACCGCGTTGTAGTGCTTCTTGAGGTCGTCGAGCGTGATGTCGGTGCCGTAGCGGACGTTGCCGAAGTAGCGGATATCGCCCCGATCGAGCACCTCGCGGAGCGCGGTGATGATGCCCTTGATGCGGGGGTGGTCGGGAGAGACGCCGTAGCGCACCAGCCCGTACGGGGCGGGCAGCTGTTCGAACAGGTCGATCTCGACCTCGAAGTCGCGCTCGGCCTTGATCAGCAGGTCGGCGGCGTAGATACCCGCCGGTCCGGCGCCGACGATCGCCAGTCGCATCTTCTCCATCAGCCCTCTATCTCTTCCAGTCGCCTCCGCACGCTCGCGGAATCTAGCCTTCGCGGTTCACGATCGAATCGGCCATGCGCTCGAGCGCACGGCGCACCGAGGACTTGGGCAGCGCATCGAGCTGCGCCACCGCCTCGGACGCCCACCGCTTCGCTTCGGCCTCGGTCTCACGCGTCACCTCGTGCTCGCGCAGCGCCTCGACCTCGGCGTCGAGCAGCGCGGGATCCTCGCCCGCGGCGATGCGGGCCACGCCCGCGTCGATGCGCGCCAGGAGCTCGCTCGCGGCGGCATCGCCGTTCTCGGCCCGGCGGCGGAGCAGCAGCACCGGCAGCGTGGCGACGCCGGCGCGCAGATCGGTACCGGCCCGCTTGCCCGTCGCCTCCTTCTTCGGCGACAGGTCGATCACGTCGTCGACGAGCTGGAACGCGACGCCGATGCGCTCGCCGTACTCGGTCACCGGATCGGCGTACTCGGCCGCGGCCTCACCGAACATCACGCCCATGCGCGCGGCGGTCGCGATCAGCGCGCCCGTCTTGTCCGCGAGCACCTGGATGTAGTGCGCGATCGGATCGTCGCCCTCCCTCGGGCCGACCGTCTCGTGCAGCTGCCCGAGGCAGAGCCGTTCGAAGGTCTGCGCCTGCAGCAGGATCGCCTCTTCGCCCATGCCCGAGACCAGGCTGGACGCCCGGGCGAACAGGAGATCGCCTGCGAGGATCGCGACCGAGTTCGACCAGACCGTCTGAGCGGCCGGAACGCCTCGGCGGAGCTTCGCGTCGTCCATCACGTCGTCGTGGTAGAGCGAGGCCAGGTGGGTCATCTCGACGGCCTGCGCCGCGCGGCGCACCAGCTCGTTCGGGCCGGTGCCGAGCTCGCTCGTCAGCAGAGTGAGCATCGGTCGGATCCGCTTGCCGCCGGCCTCCATGAGGTAGCGGGCGGGCGCGTCGGCGACGTCGGAGGCGAAGCCGAGGTGCTCGATGAGCCCCGCTTCGACGAGCTCGAGCTGCTCCTGCACGCGCTGCGCGTGCCTCCGGTCCTGCGCCCCGCGGAACAGCCGCATGGGCAGGGCCTGCGTCGCGGTGTCTGCGGCGTTCGTCAGCTTCATGCCTCTTCCTCTGACGGTGCTTCGGTGCGCTTCGGTGCGGGCTTCGCCGGCGCGGTCTTCGGCTTGGCCGGGGCCTTCGCCCGGGCGGTCGCCTTCGGTTTCGACGCGGCGGCCTTCGGCTTCGCGGTGCTCTTCGCCCGCGCAGGCGTCTTCGCGATGGGCTCCGCAGCCGCCGGCTCCGCAGCCGGGATCTCGACGGGTTCGCGCGGCACGAAGCCGCGGTGCAGCGCGACGATCCCGCCGGTCAGATTGCGGTAGGCCACCCGCTCGAAGCCCACCTCGCGCAGCATGGCGGCCAGACGGTCCTGTGCGGGCCACGCCTCGATGGACTCGTTCAGGTAGCGGTAGGCCTCGGCCGCCGACTTGTTGATGAGCCCCGCGATGCGCGGCAGCACCGCTCGGGAGTAGGCCGTGTAGGGGCCCCGCATGAGGGACGAGGTCGGCCGCGAGAACTCGCAGATGACCACGCGCCCCCCGGGCTTCACGACCCGGAACATCTCGGCGAGCGCCCGCTCGGGGCCCTCGACGTTGCGGAGGCCGAAGGAGATGGTCGCCGCGTCGAAGCTGTTGTCGTCGAAGGGCAGCTGCGTGGCATCGGCCCAGACGAAGTCGATGAGGTCGTTGCCGGCCTGGCGGATCCGCCCCTCGGCGAGCATGCCCTCGGAGAAGTCCGCGGCCGTGACGTGGGCACCGTGCTTCGCGATCGCGGCGCTCGCCGTTCCGGTGCCGGCCGCGAGGTCGAGGATCCGCATGCCCTTCCGGGGCTGCAGCGCCTTGGTCATGGCGACGCGCCACAGTCGGGAGTTGCCGACGGAGAGCACATCGTTGATGAGGTCGTAGCGCGGTGACACCTCGTCGAACATCGCGGAAACATCGGCTGCTAGCTTCGTGGCGGTATCGGGGCGGGTCACCCCACCATGCTAGCCCGTTCCGCTGAACCCATCGCATGGGCTTTCCGCGCACCCGGATGCGCGCTCCTGCGCGGGCGCGGACGACGGCTCCGCGCGCGGGCCCCGCACGGCTCGCGCATCGCGGGAGAGTAGATTGTCAGGGTGAGCAGCGTGTCCGTTCCGAGCCTTCGCGCCGTCACGCGACCCCTCGCCGAGCTCCCCGACCTCCTCGCGTACGCCGATCCCGCCGAGCCGCTCGTCTGGACCCGCGGGGATCGCGGCTGCGTCGGTATCGGCGAAGCACTGCGCCTCATGTTCTCCGGTCCCGACCGCTTCGACCGAGCCGCAGCCGCCTGGCGCGAGATCGCGGCCGCGGCCGAGATCGACGATCCGGTGCGCCTGCCGGGCAGCGGCCTGGTCGCCCTCGGTACCTTCGCGTTCGCCGGGACGAGCGGTGCGCAGAGCGTGCTCGTGGTCCCCCGCCTGCTCATCGCGCGGCACCGCGGCCTCGCCTGGATCACCGAGGTGACGCTCGCTCCGACCGGCGCGGATGCCGCCGCGACCGCGCTCGATCCCGAACTGCCCGAGGCGCCTCCCCTCGGCGGGTGGCGCGGCGCCGCGCTCGACGTCACCGAGCGGGGACCGCAGACCGACGCCTATTTCGCGGGAGTCCGCGAGGCCGTCCGCCGCATCGACGACGGAGCGCTCGAGAAGGTGGTGCTGGCCCGGCAGACCGTGGCCGAGATCCCCGCCGGCGACGACCTGCGCGTGCCGCTCGGCCGCCTCGCCGAGCGCTACGACGACTGCTGGACCTTCGCGGTCGACGGGCTGATCGGCGCGAGCCCCGAGACGCTCATCCGGTCCACCGGCGGCGCCGTCTCGGCGCGGGTGCTCGCCGGCACGCGCGCACGGGTCGCCGGGGACGCCGCCGCCGACGGGCGCGCGCGCGACGAGCTGCTGACGAGCGCGAAGGATCAGCACGAGCACGCGTTCGCCGTGCAGAGCGTCGTGACGGCGCTCGCCCCGCACGTGCGATCGCTGCACACGAGCGAGGAGCCGTTCGCGCTGCGTCTGCCCAACGTCTGGCACCTCGCGACCGACCTCGGCGCCGGGCTCGGGGCCGAACGGGGGGCGCTCGAGCTCGTCGGAGCCCTGCATCCGACCGCGGCGGTCGCCGGCACGCCGACCGGCGCTGCGATCGAGACGATCGCGGAGCTCGAGCCGTTCGACCGCGGCCGGTACTCGGGGGCGGTCGGGTGGATCGACGCCGCCGGCGACGGCGAATGGGTGATCGCGCTGCGCTGCGGGCAGCTCGAATCCGCTTCCGCAGGTACCCGAACCCTGACCGCGACCGCGGGGGGCGGGATCGTGGCCGGTTCGGATCCCGAGCACGAGTTCGTCGAGACCGTCTCGAAGTTCCGCCCTGTCGTCGAGGCCTTCTCCGCCTGAATCATCGGGTTTCCCCGGGCCGGGAGTAGCGTGGACCGAAACGTCCGCGCCCAGGCCGAAGGAGGCCCCATGACGAAGCACTTCTGGACCGACGACGTCTCGGCGCTGCTGCGCGTCGGACCCGACTTCGATCTGCGGAGGGTCGATCCATCCTCGACCCCCGGAACCGCCGCCGACAAGCGCGCGGGCGCTACCGAGCTCGCCGCATCCGCACAGGAACTGCGCGGCCTGCAGGAGAAACTCTTCGCGCAGAGTCGGCTCGGAGCTGAAGATCGGCTGCTCGTCGTCCTCCAGGCCATGGACGCCGCGGGCAAGGGCGGGATCGTGAACCACGTGTTCGCCCAGCTCGAGCCGTACGGGCTCGCGCTCACCGCGTTCAAGAGCCCGACGCCGGAGGAGCGCACGCACGACTTCCTCTGGCGGGTGGAACCCCGGGTCCCCGGCCCCGGAGTCATCGGGCTCTTCGACCGGTCCCACTACGAGGACGTGCTGATCCAGCGCGTCCGCGCCTTCGCCCCGCCGGAGGAGATCGAACGGCGCTACGGCGCCATCGTCGACTTCGAGCGCCGCATCGCGGACGCCGGTGTGCGCGTCGTCAAGATCATGCTGCACATCTCCCCCGAGGAGCAGGCGGCCCGGCTCCTCTCGCGCCTCGACGACCCCGAGAAGTACTGGAAGTACAACCCCGGCGATGTCGACGAGCGGCTGCTCTGGCCCGACTACATGGACGCGTTCGGGATCGCGATCGAGCGCACGAACGTCGAGCACGCGCCCTGGTACGTCGTCCCGGCGAACGCCAAGTGGTACGCCCGAGCCGCGGTGCAGCGGATCGTCATCTCGGAGTTGCACCGCATGGCCCCGGAATGGCCGCAACCGGACTTCGACGTCGCAGTCGAACGCGCGCGGATCGAGGATTCGATCGACCTGCGCTGGCCGGCCTGAGCCCGCGGACTACTCGGCCAGCGGGACCTCGACGATCGTCGGACCGGTCACGGGGGCGGTGAAGATCCGGTCGAGCTCGCTCCGCGTCGCAGCCCGCTCGTAGGCCCATCCGTAGGCCTCGGCGAGTTCGCGCAGCCCGATCGACCGGGGCACCGTCATGACTCTGCGGTAGGCGTCGCGATCCGCGGTTCCCGCGACCTCGAGCCCGTCGAAGATCGTGCCGCCGCCGTCGACGCCGACGAGCACCTGGATGCGCGGGCGGAGCTCCTCCGGATCGAGCAGCAGGGAACCCGCGTCGTGCATCAGCGCGAGATCGCCGATCAGCACGCGGGTGGTTCCCGCCGCCTGCCGCGGATCGTCCGCGGACTGGCTCACCGCGGCGATGGCGAGCGCGGTCGCCACGGTCCCGTCGATCCCGGCGAGGCCGCGGTTGGCGTGCACCCGGATCCGTCGAGGCGGGGCGATCCCGTCGAGCACTCGGACCAACCGCGACGCGGCGACCACCAGACGGTCGTGCGGCCAGGTCGCCCGCCACACGGATTCGGCGAGCATCTCGCGTGTCACGGGTTCACGCATGACGGCGACCTCGGCGCGCGCGTAGCTGCTGCGCTCCCGGTATCCCGGGGCGAGCGCAGCGGCGAGATCTGGCTCGTGCACCGTGCTGCGGGCCTCGCGCAATGCGCGATCGGCGACGATCCAGGAACCGAGCCACTCCCGGACCGCCCGCGGATCGTGTGCCTCGCCCACGCTCGCGGTGCGCACCACTCGTGCAGCGCCGCTCGGATCGTAGTGCTCCACTCCGCGACCGAGGTGCGGGTCGACGACGACGACTTCGACACCGTCGCGCTTCAGCAGCGCCGGCACTTGCCGGGTCAGCGTCGGGTGGCCGAACACGATCGCCCGCTCCACCGCGCCACCGAGCTCGGGGTCGTCGAGCAGCGCCGAGTAGTTCGTCACCGCTTCACGCCCGAACCGCACACCGCTGACGACCTCGGCGAGCAGCGGCAGACCGGCGTCGTGGGCGAAGGCCTCGGCCCGGTCTCCGGCATCCGCACCCGCGATGACCACCGCGCGGGCGCCGTCGTCGTGCACGTAGGTCTCTGCGCCCGACCGCTCGGGCACCGCTCGATCTCCGCCGCCCGTCGCCCGGAGCCTCGGGCGGTCTCCGGCAGTACCTGCGACAGGTTCCTCCCCGTCGAGCTCGCGATCGGCGTCCGCGCGCACGGTGGCGAAGAGCTCGGGAACGGTCACCGTTTCAGTTCCGACGCGCAGGTTCCCGCCGAGCGGAGGGCCGGAGAGCGGCTCGCGGAACGCGAGGTTGAGCTGCACCGGACCCGCCGGTCGCTCGGAGGTGCCGCGGGCGGCCTGCAGCGCCGTCCGAGCCAGACGGTCCGGCTCGAATCCGGCGATCCAGGGCGGTTCCGTCGAGTCCGGCACTGCGGCGGGAGCCGGCACGTCGAGCACGAGCCGGGCGAACGCGCCGACCAGTTCACCCTGCCGGGTGGTCTGATTGCTGCGGATGCCCCGGAGTTCGTCCGGCCGGTCCGCGGTCAGCAGCAGCATGGGCACACGAGCTTCGTGCGCTTCGAGCGCGGCCGGCACGAGGTTGGCGACCGCGGTGCCGCTCGTCACGATGATCGGTGCGGGAACGCCCGTTTCACGTGCAACGCCCAGTGCGAAGAACCCGGCCGAGCGCTCGTCGACGCGCACGTGCAGGCGAACAGCACCGCCGGACTCCGCGGCTGCGGCGGCCAGCGCGAGCGCCTGCGACCGGGATCCGGGGCAGACCACCAGATCGCGTACTCCGCCGCGGACGAGTCCCGCGAGCAGCGCGATCGAGAACTCGGCGGCGGGCGCCGTGCTCACTTCCGGCCCGGCTCGGGGTCGTCGGGCCGGAGGTCCGTCCCGCTCAGCCGCTCTCGGGGATGCAACGGATCGCCGGCGCCGGGCTCGGGTGCGTCCGGAGCCTGATTTCCGGTCCGTTCGGGCTCGGTGTCTCGGGTGGGATCCGGAACGTCGACTGCCGGAGGTTCGCCGGGGAAGGTCTCGGCGTCGAGTTCGCGCAGACGGTCCTCGAGCTCCCGCATGTGGTCGTCGAGCTGATCGTGCGTCAGTCGCGTCGCGGTGAAGCGGGGATCGTCGTCGGGGCGTGCGGCCGGACGCGCGGGCTGCGGCTGCCCCTTGCCGATCGTGAACCAGAGGATCCCACCGATCACCGGCAGCACGACGGTGAGCACCACCCAGACCGGCTTGCTGACGCCCCGGGACCGCGACGGTTCCGACATCGCCGCGTCGATCAGCGCATAGAGCGTGAATGCAACGGCGACGACCACTCCGATGATCGCCACTCGTACCATGCACCCATCGTACCCAGCCCGCCTGTCGGTGCGCTGGATCCGACCGTTGAGGGGCGGCTCAGCCGGCACCCGTACACTCGAAGGGTGAAATCCCGCTCTGCCTGGCTCGTCTACGTCGTGCTGCGCCTCGTGTTCTTCGTGGTGCCCTTCGCCGCCCTCATGCTCATCGGATGGACGTGGTGGCTGTCGGCGATCGTGGCGACGCTCGCGGCGGTGAGCCTCTCGGTCATCTTCCTGAACCGGCAGCGCTCCGCGGCTTCGGAGAGCATCTATGCCTGGCGCACCAAGGAGCGCACCGAGGACGACGTGATCGAGGACGAGGCGGTGGACGCCGCCGAATCCGGCGCCGCAGACGACACCTCGGATTCAGCGCACCCTCCCGCAGCCCGCGAACAGTAGCGAGAGTTCCGCCGGAGGCTCACTCCGGAAGAATCTGCTCCGAGATCGCGCGGACGTCTCGGTCGAGACCGTCGACCTTGCCGGAGAGCACGCGCATATCCCGGTCCAGGCCATCGACCTTCCCGGACACCACACGCATGTCCCGGTCCAGGCCATCAACCTTCTCGGACACCACACGCATGTCCCGGTCCAGGCCATCGACCTTCTCGGACATCGCACGCATATCGCGTTCCAGACCATCGACCTTGCCGGAGAGCACGCGCATGTCCCGGTCCAGGCCATCGACCTTCCCGGACACCACACGCATATCGCGTTCGAGGCCATCGACCTTCTCGGACACCACACGCATATCTCCCTCGAGACCGTCGACCTTGTGCTCGAGCCGATCGAAGCGTCCCTCCAGTCGCTCGACACGCCCGTCGAGGGCGGTGAACCGGCCCACCATCTCGTCTCGCAGTCCCGCGACGCTGCGCTGGAGGGTCTGCGTCATGAAGGCCGCCAGGCCGACCGTGCTCGCCGCGAGCACACCGATGATGGTCCAGATCTGGGGTTCGGTCATGCCACGGGGCTCCGTTCTCGAGGGGAAGGGGATGGAGTACCCATGCTCCCAGGGGATCCGAGGCGGTGGGCCCGGATCCCCCGGTCTGTGGATAACTCCGCCTCCCGCTACGCCAGGGAGTCCTCCCACGCCGCATGCAGGCCGGCGAACTTTCCACCCGAAGCGATGAGCTCGCCGGGGGTCCCGTCCTCGATCACACGTCCGTGCTCCATCACGAGCACCCGATCCGCGATCGCGACCGTCGACAGCCGGTGCGCGATGATGATCGCGGTGCGGTCGGCGAGCAGGCGCTGCAGCGCATCCTGCACCTGACGCTCGCTCGGCAGGTCGAGCGACGCGGTCGCCTCGTCGAGGATCAGCACCGCGGGATCCGCGAGGAACGCGCGCGCGAACGAGATCAGCTGGCGCTGCCCCGCGGACACGCGACCGCCGCGCTTGTTGACGTCGGTGGCATAGCCGTCGGGCAGGGACTCGATGAAGGCATCGGCTCCGACCGCCCGCGCCGCCGCCCGGATCTCGTCCGATGTCGCATCGGGCTTGCCCAGCGCGATGTTGTCGGCGACGGTCCCGCTGAACAGGTAGGCCTCCTGCGTCACCATGACGATCGCGCGCCGCAGGTCCGCCGGCGCGAGGTCGCGCAGGTCGACGCCGTCGAGCGCGACCCGACCCTCGCTCGGGTCGTAGAAGCGCGCGACCAGCTTGGCCAGGGTCGATTTGCCGGCTCCCGTGGTTCCGACGAGCGCGACCGTCTGCCCCGCGGGCAGCACGAGATCGCGCTGCCCGGACTCGGCGAGGTCGAGCACCGTGCGTCCATTCGCGTACCCGAAGCGCACGCCCTCGAAGGAGAGCGCACCGCGAGCGGCGGACAGCCGCACCGGCGCCGCCGGATCGCGCACGGTCGGCTCCTCCTCGAGCACGCCCGACACCTTTTCGAGCGCCGCCGCCGCGGACTGGTAGGAGTTGAGGAACATCGCCACGTCCTCGATCGGCCCGAAGAAGTTGCGCACGTAGAGCACCGCCGCGAGCAGCACGCCGATCGCGAGACCGGCATCCATCACTCGCAGTCCGCCCCAGAGCAGCACGACCGCGATGGTCAGGTTCGCGAGCAGGATCAGGCCCGGATCGAGCGCGCCGAACAGCCGGATCACGCGGACGTTCGCCCGGCGGTAGTCGTCGGAGACCCTGCCGAACACCGCGTCGTTCCGCTTCTCCCGCCGGAAGGCCTGCACGGCGCGGATGCCCGTCATGGTCTCGACGAACTGGACGATGAGCCGGGCGCTGACGACGCGCGTCGAGCGGAAGCCCTTCTGCGATTCGCGCACGAACCACCACATGAGCACGACGAGCGGCAGACCGAAACCGAGCAGCACGAGACCCGAGCGCCAGTCGATCAGGAACAGGGCGATCAGCGTGAACGTGCCCAGCAGCACGGCGTCCACGAGCTCGTTCAGGCTGCCGTGCAGCAGCTCCTGGATCGACTCGAGGTCGCTCGTCTGCCGCGAGATGATGCGGCCCGAGGTGTAGCCCTCGTGGAACTCCAGGCTGAGTCGCTGGGTGTGCCGGAAGATCCGCATGCGCAGCTCGAGCATCACCGCCTGGGTGACCCGGGCGATGAGCACCACGTACCAGCCGACGAGCGCCGCGCCGATGCCGCCGGTCGCGAGGAACGCGGCCCCGATACCGATGGCCGGCCACCAGTCGCCCTGGTCGACGGCGCGCGGCAGCGCCTCGTCGATACCGAATGCGAGCAGCGTCGGCCCGATGGCCCGCAGCGCGGTCGACGCGATCACGACGACCATCGTGAGGAGGACGAGCCGGCGCAGCGGCTTCAGGATCGCGCCGAGCAGGCGCAGCGAGCGCCGACGGATCGCGCGGCTCTCGGCACGGGTGTAGTGCTCGCGATCCTCTCCGCGGGTTCCGCGGACGGTCTCGGGGCTCATCGCCGGCCCTCCTCTTCGATGCTGGAGATCAGATAGCGGTAGTGCTCGCTGCTGCGGAGCAGCTCGCCGTGGGTACCGACCGCGTCGATGCGGCCATCGCGCATGACCGCGACGCGGTCGGCGAGGGCGACCGTCGACGGCCGGTGCGCGACGATCAGCGCAGTCGTGCCCGCGAGCACGCGCCGGAGCGCGGCCTCGACGAGCGCCTCGGTGTCGACGTCGAGCGCGGACAGCGGGTCGTCGAGCACCATCACGGACGGGTTGGCCGCGACCACTCGGGCGAGCGCGAGGCGCTGCCGTTGGCCGCCGGAGAGGCTGAGCCCTTCCTCCCCCACCTCGGTGTCGACCCCGTCGGGCAGTTCGTGGACGAAACCGGCCTGCGCGACGTCGAGCGCCTCGCGCAGCACCGCGTCCGCCTCGGCGCTTCCCGGGTCGAGGTCGTGGCGCCCGAGCAGCACGTTCTCGCGCACGCTCGCCGAGAACAGGATCGGCTCCTCGAAGGCGACGCCGATGAGGCTGCGCAGGTCTTCGAGCCGCAGTTCGCGCACGTCGACGCCGTCGATCTCAACCGACCCGGCGGTCACGTCGTAGAGCCGGGTCGGCAGCGCCGTCAGCGTCGTCTTGCCGCTGCCCGTCGCGCCGACGAGCGCCATCGTCTCGCCCGGGCGCAGCACGAGGTCAAGCCCGTCGATCAGGTCGGTCTCCGGTTCCTTCGCATCCGGGTAGCGGAAGTGCACGCCGCGGAACGCCAGCGCGCCCCTCGGCTCCGCGATCGTGCGCGGGTCGGCGGGATCCTCGATGAGGATCGGCGCATCGAACACCTCGAAGACGCGATCGGTCGCGGTGCGGGTGTCGATCAGGAACGAGAACAGGAAGCCGAGGGATCCCATCGGCCAGAGCATCGCCGCGGCCAGCGCGAAGAAGGCGAACAGCTCGCCGACGGTGAGCTGCCCCTGGGCGGCCAGCACGACGCCGATGATGAAGCACGCGCTCTGCGCCATGATCGGCACCAGCTCGTACCAGAACCAGATCACGCCCATCTCGCGCGCCTTGCTCATCTCGGTCGCGCGCAGCGTCTCGGCCTTACGCTCGAAGGCGCCGAGCGCGTGGCCGCCGCGCCCGAAGGCCTTCAGCACCCGGATGCCGTGCACGCTCTCCTCGACCGCGGTCGCGAGGTCGCCCGCCTGGTCCTGGCTGGTGCGGGTGAGCACGCCGTAGCGCTGCTCGAAGCGGTAGCTGACCACCCAGATCGGGATGCTGCAGACGACGAAGCCGACGCCCAGCGCCCAGTGCCAGCGGAACAGCAGCGCCATGCCGAGGACCAGGGTGGTGACGTTGATGACGAGCAGGATCGAGCCGAAGGCCAGCCAGCGCCTGATGAGGCCGATGTCCTGCATCATGCGGCTGAGCAGCTGTCCGGACTGCCACCGGTCGTGGAAAGCGACCTGCAGGCGCTGCAGCCGCCGGTAGAAGGCCTGCCGGACCGAATACTCGACCGCGGCGGCGGGCGTCAGCACGAGGGTGCGGCGCAGGAAGACGAACAGCGCCTCGCCCACACCGAGCGCGAGCACGCCGAAGGCCGCCCAGAGGAAGGCCGTGCGGTCGCCCGAGGTGAGCGGACCGTCGATCACGTACTGGAGCGCGAGCGGGATGAGCAGGCTGGTGACGGCCGCAGCGAGACCGACGAACAGCCCGCCGATGAGACGGGGCAGGGCGGGCTTCGCGAAGGGCAGGAGCCGCGCGAGTGCGCGCAGCGTCGAGAGTCGCTGGGTCTGAGGTGCCGTGTCGGCGTGTGAAGTGGTCATGTTCCCTGAGATGCGTGCGTGCGCGAAGATGCGCGTGAGCTGGAGTCGTGCGGCTGGCTCTGCTGCTGGCGGGCTCTTGGAGCGGGCAGCGGAGCGGTGAAGCTACCGGCCGGACAGCGCGATGCCCGGAAGAGCTGCGAACGGGGACGGGATGATGCGTACCATGTGCCTGCTCCTTTCCGGGTCGTGGGATACCAGAAGTCAGCCTATCGCCGCCGCGGAGCCGGAGGCAAGGGTCGATTTCGAATCGGGCAACGGATTCCCGAACCGCGCCCGCCGCACCCGTTCGGAGCAACGCCGGAGTCCCGCGCAGCCCGCGCGGTACCCTTGCCGCATGACCGCCCGGCCCCGCATCCCGCTCCTCGCCTGGGCGGCCGTCTCGGCGCTCGCGCTCGCGCTCCTCGCCGTCAGCGCTTCGCTGGGCGCGACCGTCTACGGGGTCCCGCCCGTCGTGAGCATCGTCGTCGCTCTGCTTCACTCCGCCGGGCTGCTCCTTGCGGTCCGGTTCCCCGTGGTCGGCGTCGCCGTCGCGGTCGTCGGTGCCGTCTCGGAGCTGAACGCGCTCGCGGCGACGGGCGCCGCACCGTGGCCGGTCCCGGTCGCCACCACGATCGGTTTCGCCGCGACCCTCGGCATCGCCGCGCTGCAGGGCCAGTGGCTCATATCCACGGCGGGCGGGATCCTCACCGCGGGCACCGCGCTCGCCGTGACCCTGGCGCGCGGGCAGCGCCTCGCCGTCGGACCCGTCATCGCCGACCTGATCGTCTTCGTTGCGCTGGCGGGCCTCGCGATCCTGATCGCGCTCTTCGCCCGGTCCTGGATCCGCAACCGGCAGCGCCTGGCCGAGGCCGAGGAGGCCTCCGAACTCTCGCTCGCACGCAGGCAGGTCGCCGAGGAGCGGACCCGGATCGCGCGCGAGATGCACGACGTCGTCGCGCACGGGATGTCGGTGATCCAGGTGCAGGCCGCGAGCGCGCGCTACCGGCACCCGGGGATCTCCAACGAGGTCGCCTCGGAGTTCGACGAGCTCGCCGCGACCGCGCGGCTCGCGCTCGGCGAGATGCGCACGCTGCTCGGTGTGCTGCGCGCCGACGGCGATGCCGAGGATGCGCCCCAGCCGGGCCTCGCCGAGCTGCCCGAGCTCGTCTCGCGGTCGCGGGCAGAGCTGCTCGACCGACTGCCGGCCGAGGTCCGGCAGTCGGTGGATCCCTTCCCGGCGCTCACCGTGTACCGCGTCGTGCAGGAATCGCTCGGCAACGTCGCTCGGCACGCCCCCGGCGCCGACGCCGTCGTCGAGCTCGACCTCGACCCCGAGGCCGATGCGCTGATCGTCCGGGTCCGCAACACGGCGCTGCCGGGTCGCGCCGTGCCCACAGCCGACCCGAGCGGTCACGGGATCCGCGGGATGCGCGAACGCGTGGTCGCGCTCGGCGGGGTCCTGACCGCGGAACCCTCGCCCGACGGCGGGTTCGCCGTCGCCGCGCTCGTCCCCCTGCATCCCCAGTCCCCGGAGGCTCGAACCCCATGACCGTTTCCGTGCTCATCGTCGACGACCAGGCCATGGTCCGCGCCGGCTTCGCGGCGATCCTCGACGCGCAGCCCGACATCGAGGTGGTGGGGCAGGCCGCCGACGGCGAGGAGGGTGTCGCGCTCTCGCATCGGCTGCGCCCCGATGTCGTGCTGATGGATGTGCGCATGCCCGGCACGAACGGGCTCGAGGCCACCCGCCGTCTCATGGATCCCCCGCCTCGGGTCGATCACCGTCCGCGAGTGGTGATCCTCACCACGTTCGACATCGACGAGTACGTGCACGACGCCCTCGCCGCCGGGGCGAGCGGGTTCCTGCTGAAGGACGCGCCGCCCGCGGACCTGGTGCAGGCCGTGCGCGTCGTCGCCTCGGGCGATGCCCTGCTCGCCCCGAGCGTGACCCGTCGGCTGCTGGAGCGCTTCGCCGAGCAGCGCCCGCCGAGCGATCGCCACGCCCTCCGGCTCGCGGACCTGACCGAGCGGGAGCGCGAGATCCTGGAGCGGATCGCGCGCGGGCGGTCGAACACCGAGATCGCGGCGGAGCTCTTCATCGCCGAGCAGACCGTGAAGACCCACGTGACGCGGATCTTCGCGAAGCTCGGACTGCGCGATCGCGTGCAGGCCGTGATCCTCGCCTACGATGCGGGCCTCGTGCAGCCCGACCGCTGAACGACGCGGGGTAGCACCGCGGTAGGGGGTCGATTTGGCGCCCGAGGGCGATGCCGACCCCCGACCCCGCGCGGGACCGTTTCTTCCGACCTCATCGGAAGGACCGCCCCATGGCCATCATCGCCCCGGCTCCACGCACCGCGACCGCCCGCCGCATCGCCCGCTCCGCACCGACCGCAGCGCCGAGCGGTCGGGACCGCGCCGTCGACCTCGTGCGCGCGGCCTGCCTGCTCGCGGTCGTCGGTGTGCACGCGCTCATGGTGGGTGTGAGCGTCTCGGACGGCTCCGTCGTGCTCGAGAACGCGCTCGAGCGCTGGGACGGCTTCACCGTGTTCTCGTGGTTCGCGCAGATGATGCCGCTGTTCTTCATCATGGGCGGGTTCGCCTCGGCCCTGCACTACCGTCGCATGCGCGCACGGGGAGCATCGGCCGCGGGCTATGTCTCCGCGCGGCTGCGGCGCCTGCTCCCCGTGCCGCTGCTGGCGGCGGCCGTCACTGCGCTCGCACTCGCCGGCCTGGGCGCCGCCGGGCTCGACCCCTCGGTGGTCGCGACCGCGGGGTGGCGGATCAGCCAGCCGCTGTGGTTCCTCGGGGTCTACGTGCTCTGCTCGGCGCTCGTCCCGTTCACCCTCCGCCTGCACGAGCGCGCCCCTCGCGCGACGCTGCTCGGACTCGGCCTGGCGATCGGCGCCGTCGACGGCCTGCGCCTGCTGACCGGCGTCGACGCCATCGGCTTCGCGAACCTGCTGCTCGTCTGGGTGTTCGTGCAGCAGCTCGGCTACCGTCTCGCCGACGGCGTCACACCGAGCCCGCGCGCCGCGATGGTCGCGCTCGGCGGGATCGTCGCCCTGGTCGCGATCGGCGCGTCCCCGGCGAACCTCTTCGAGGCGCTCAACCCGCCCACCGCGGCGCTCGCGCTGCTCGGGATCGCGCAGTGCGCCGTGTTCGCGGCGGTCCGCCCGACGCTCGCCCGCTGGGCCGAGCTGCCCGCGGTGCAGCGTGCCTCGGACGCACTGAACTCGCGCGCGATGACGGTGTACTCCTGGCATATGCCCGTCGTCGTGCTGCTCGCCGGGCTACTGCTCGTCGGCGGCTCCGCGCTCCCCGTCCCGCTGTCGTTCGAGTGGTGGGCGACCCGGCCCGCCTGGCTGGTCGCCGCAGGCATCGCCGTCGCCCCGGTCGTCCTCGCTCTCGCCCGCTTCGAGCGCGGCCCGAAACGGGCACCGGTCACCGGGATCGCAACCGCTGCGACCCGATCGGCCGAGCGGTCACCGCTCGCGCGCGCCGTGCTCGGCACCGTCGCCGGAGCCGCGGGCGTGCTGACCGTGCTCGTCGGCACGGGAGCGCTCTGGGCCTGGATCATCGGCGCCGCGCTCATGGGCGCGGGGCTGCTCGCCAGCCGCACCGGCCGCGCCCCGGCGACGGCCCGCCCGGTTCAGAAGGCGAAGGCGACGCCGACCAGCACGCCGTAGGCGAGCGCCGCGAAGCTCGTGAGCGCCAGCACCAGCACCAGCTCCTTCGCCGTCTTGGCGAACAGCACGATGACCGCGCAGGGCACTGCGAGGAAGAGCACGAACCAGACGAGCACCATGCCGGGGTCGACCACGACGTAGAGCGCCGGGACCACGAACGGCAGCAGCACGCAGACGACGTAGAGGATCCGTGACGCGCGGTCGCCGATCCGCACCGACAGGGTCTTCTTGCCCGCGAGCGTGTCGGTCGGGATGTCGCGCAGGTTGTTGGCCACGAGCACCGCGACGGCGAAGAGCCCGACACCGGCGCCCGCGATCCAGGCCTCCTGCGTCTGCACTTCGGTCTGCAGGTACACCGTGCCGACGGTCGCGACGAGGCCGAAGAAGATGAACACCATGAGCTCGCCGAGACCGGCGTACCCGTAGGGCCGCCTGCCTCCGGTGTAGAACCAGGCGGCGAGGATCGCGACGACGCCGAGCGCCAGGAACCACCAGCGGCCGCTGATGATCACCGCGGCGAGACCCGCGATCGCGGCGAGGCCGAAGAACACGAGCGCGGTGCGGAGCACCCGCTTCGGGTCGACGAGGCCGGAGCCGGTGAGGCGGGCGGGGCCGACCCGGAACGCGTCGGTGCCGCGGATCCCGTCGGAATAGTCGTTCGCGTAGTTCACGCCGATCTGCAGGAATACCGCGACGGCGAGCGCGAGCAGCGTCAGCGGCAGCGAGAAGCCGCGCACCATGTGGGCGACGCCGGCGCCGGCCGCGACCGGCGCGATCGCGAGCGGCAGGGTGCGCAGTCGCGCACCGCCCACCCAGTCGCGCCAGGTGATGGCTGCGCGGTGCCCCTCGCGCTCGAGGCGCTCCGCTGCGGCGCGCACCGCGGGGTTGCCCGAGTGGCGCGGGTGCTTGGCGTGCTGGTTCATGCGTCGTCCTCCTGGCTGTGCGCGGCGGCGCTGCCTGCCGCGCGGGTCTCGGCGAAGCTCGCGCGGAGCCGTCCGATCCACTCGTCGATGGCGCGCAGGTCGGGCTTGCCGCCCGGCAGGCGCGGCATGCGGTCGATCTCGGTCGACCACTCGGGGGCGGCCGCTGCGCCCAGCTGTTCGCGGATCACGGCGCGGATCGCGTCGAAGTCGGCGCGCGCGGCACCCGTCGGATCGGCGATCTCGACCACGAGGCCGGGCCGTTCGCCCCACTCGGCGTCGGGCACCCGCACCGCGACGGCGGAGTCCCAGCCCTCGTGCTCGCGCGCGATCCGCTCGATCTCGTCGAGCGACACGTTGACGCCGCCCGAGACGAGGACCCGGTCGAGCCGACCGGTCACGGTCAGCATGCCGCCGAGCAGTTCGCCGGCGTCCCCCGTGCGGTACCAGCGGGTCGGAACACCGTCGCGCCCGACCTCCTCGACGAATTTCTCGGCGGTGAGCACCGGATCCCCGATGTAACCGAGCGCGAGGCTCGGCCCCGCGAGCTGCACCTCCCCGGCGCGGATCCGCACCCGGGTGTCGCCGATCTCGACGCCGTCGTACACGCAGCCGCCCGCGGTCTCGGTCATGCCGTAGCTGCGGCGCAGCCGCACACCGAGCGCGTGCGCGCGGCGGCGCATCTCGAGGGTCACGGCCTGCCCGCCGACGAGCACGCCGTCGATGGCGCGCAGCCGATCGGCGGCTTCGGGATCCTGCTCGGCGAGCTCGAGCAGGCGCGCGAACTGCACCGGCACGAGCGAGACGTAGCGACGGCCCGTCGAGCCGCCGTCGGCCGCGTCGCAGGCGTCGAGGAAGGCGGCGGGATCGAAGGGTCGACCGCTCGGGTCGTCGAAGAACACCGGATCGGTGCCGCACACGATCGACCGGACGAGCATCTGCACGCCCGAGATCAGGTGGGTCGGCAGCGCCACAATCCACTGGCCCGGCCCGCCGAGCCGCTCGTGCGTCGCCTCGGCGCTGGCGCGCAGCGCGGACGCCGAGAGCGCGACGGCCTTCGGGACTCCGCTCGATCCCGAGGTCAGGATCACGAGCGCGGTGCCCTCGGGCAGCTCGCTCTCCGGCAGCCGCTGCAGGGCGCTCAGCGCCGCGGTCTCGGAGCCGTCGGGAACGGGGAGCACGGGGGTCCCGCCGTCGAGCGCGTCGGTCAGCGCGGCCAGCAGCCAGGCCCGATCACCGGTGGGGATCGCTCGGATCGGAGCTTTCGAAGTCACACCCTCCAGGATACCGGCCGCTGCCGGATCCCGGCCGAACATCGGAGCGCGCTCAGCCCGCCGGATCTCCGAGGCTCCGGGCCCCCCGGATCAGCTCGTCGACGGCGGTGCGGACGATCGCGTCGGTCATGCGGGTCGCCGGGCCCGAGATCGAGAGCGCGGCGGGCGGGTGCGCCCCGGGGATCGCGACCGCGATGCAGCGCACCCCGACCTCCTGCTCGCCGTCGTCGATGGAGAAGCCCCGGTGCTGGATCTCGCGGAGGTCGGCGAGCAGCGCGTCCACGGTCGTGAGCGTCGTCGGCGTGTACCCCGGCAGGCCGGTGCGCGCCACGATCTCGCGCACCCGGGCTTCGGGCAGGGTCGCGAGCATGGCCTTGCCGACGCCGCTCGCGTGCGGCAGCACGCGTCGGCCGACCTCGGTGAACATGCGCATCCGGTGCCGCGAGGGCACCTGCGCGATGTAGGCGACGTCGTCGCCGTCGAGGATCGCGAGGTTCGCGGTCTCCTGCGCCGCCTCCTCCATGCGGACGAGCGCCGCGCGAGCCCGCTCGGCGAGGCGCGGAGTGGCCCGCTCGCCCAGGCCGATGAGCCCGGGGCCGAGCGCGTAGGCGCGCGACTCGAGCTGCCGCACGTGGCCGAGGCTCTGGAGCGTGCGGAGCAGGCGGTGCGCGGTGGGGACGGCCAGCCCGGTCCGTGATGCCAGTTCGGCGAGCTGCATCGCCCCGTCGGGGGCCGTCACCGCTGCGGCCGCGAGCTCCTCGAGCAGTCCGAACGCGCGCGCCACCGACTGCACCTGGCCGGCCGGGCCGGTTCCGCTCTGCGCACCGTCGATCACGATTCCACTATACGGAACAAAGACTCCGAATAGTGGATCGAGTGGCTATGGTGGACCGCATCGCCCCGACCCGGAGTCGGCCAGACACAGGAGTCCCGCATGACCGCTCACGCCACCCGCGCAGACCTCTCCGTCGCGGAACCCATCGCCGCCTTCGCCGAGGAATCCCTCGACCGGCACGGCATCGACCGCGCCGCGTTCTGGGCCGGGGTGAGCGGGCTCGTGCACGAGCTCTCCCCGCGCAACGCCGACCTGCTGCGGGTGCGCGACGAACTGCAGACCCGGATCGACGACTACCACCGCGCCGCGCCGGGAGCCCCGGACCCGGCGGCCTACCGCGCGTTACTCACCGAGATCGGCTACCTGCGCCCCGAACCTGCGTCGGTCGCCGCGAGCACCGCCGACGTCGCACCCGAGATCGCCCGGCTCGCCGGCCCCCAGCTCGTCGTGCCGATCCTGAACGCGCGCTTCGCGCTGAACGCGGCCAACGCCCGCTGGGGCTCCCTCTACGACGCGCTCTACGGCACCGACGCGATCCCGCGCGAGGGCGACCTCGCTCCGGGTTCCTCCTTCAACACGACGCGGGCCGCCGCCGTCATCGCCCGCGGTCGCGGACTCCTCGACACCGTCGCCCCGCTCGCCTCCGGATCCCACGCCGGCTCGACGGGGTACGCGGTGCGCGACGGTGCGCTCGTCGTGGCGACCGCCGGCGGCACGGTCGGCCTCGCGGATCCCGCGGCGTTCGTCGGCTACACGGGCGCGCCGGAAGCGCCGGCAGCGATCCTGCTCGCGCACCACGGCCTGCACGTCGAGATCTCGATCGACCGCTCCGGTCGCATCGGCTCCACCGACGCCGCCGGAGTGCAGGACATCGTGCTCGAGTCGGCGCTCACGACGATCATGGACCTCGAGGACTCGGTCGCCGCGGTCGACGCCGAGGACAAAGCGCTCGGCTACCGCAACTGGCGCGGCCTGATGGCCGGCACGCTCGTCGAACGCGTCGAGAAGGGCGGCGAGAGCTTCGTCCGCTCGATGAACCCCGACCGCGTCTACACGGCGCCCGGCGGCGGCGAGGTCTCGCTGCCCGGCCGCTCGGTGCTGTTCGTGCGCAACGTCGGCCACCTGATGACGGGCGACTCGATCCTGGACCGCGACGGCCGAGAGGTGCCCGAGGGGATCGTCGACGCGATCATGACCGCGCTCGGATCCCTCGACGACCTGCGCGGCGACCGCGCCAACTCGCGCACCGGCTCCGTCTACATCGTGAAGCCCAAGATGCACGGCCCCGACGAGGTCGCGTTCACCGTCGCCCTGTTCTCCCGGGTCGAGGAGCTGCTGGGGCTCCCGGAGCGCACCCTCAAGATCGGGATCATGGACGAGGAGCGCCGCACGTCCGCGAACCTCGCGGCCTGCATCGCCGAGGCGCAGGACCGCGTCGTCTTCATCAACACCGGCTTCCTCGATCGCACGGGCGACGAGATCCACACCTCCATGCACGCGGGGCCGTTCCTGCCGAAGGCCGCGGTGCGCACCCGCCCGTGGCTCCCCGCCTACGAGGCGCGCAACGTCGAGATCGGCGTCGCCTGCGGCCTGACCGGGCACGCCCAGATCGGCAAGGGCATGTGGGCGATGCCCGACCTCATGCACGACATGCTCGAGCAGAAGATCGGCCACGTGCGCGCGGGCGCCTCGACCGCCTGGGTGCCGTCGCCCACTGCCGGCACGCTGCACGCGATCCACTACCACCTCGCCGACGCCTTCGCCGAGCGGGCGGCGCTGCCACCGGCGGGTGCCGACAGCCTCGACCGGCTGCTCGACATCCCGCTCGCCGGCCCCGCGGATCTCGATCCCGAGACGGTGCGGACCGAGCTCGAGAACAACGCGCAGTCGATCCTCGGCTACGTGGTGCGCTGGATCGACCAGGGCGTCGGCTGCTCGAAGGTGCCCGACATCCACGACGTCGCGCTCATGGAGGATCGCGCCACCCTGCGCATCTCGGCGCAGCTGCTCGCCAACTGGCTGCTGCACGGCGTCATCACCGAGGAACAGGTGGACGCGGCGCTCGCCTCGACCGCCGCGGTCGTGGATCGGCAGAACGCCGCCGACCCCGCCTACGAGGCGCTGCTCGGGGCCGACGGCGCGACCCCCGGCCTCGCGTTCACCGCGGCACGGCGCCTGATCGTCGAGGGCGCGGCGCAGCCGAGCGGCTACACCGAGCCGCTGCTGCACGAGCTGCGCCGCGCGAAGAAGGCCGAGCAGGCCGAGCAGGCCGCGTAGGCGGCGCCGACCGCACCGGCCGCGTAGGCCCGACCGCTCAGTAGTGGTACGGGAAGGGCGACCAGTCGGGCTCGCGCTTCTCGAGGAAGGAATCGCGACCCTCGACGGCCTCGTCGGTGCCGTAGGCGAGGCGGGTGGTCTCCCCCGCGAACAGCTGCTGCCCGACGAGCCCGTCGTCGACCGCGTTGAAGGCGTACTTCAGCATGCGGATCGCGGTCGGCGACTTCCCGAGGATCTCGCGCGCCCACTCGATACCGGTGCGCTCGAGCTCGGCGTGCGGCACGACCGCGTTGACGGCGCCCATCTCGTAAGCGCGCTGCGCCGAGTACTCCCGAGCGAGGAAGAACACCTCGCGGGCGTTCTTCTGGCCGATCTGCCGCGCGAAGTAGGCGCTGCCGTAGCCGGCGTCGAACGATCCCACGTCGGCGTCGGTCTGCTTGAACCGCGCGTACTCCTCGCTCGCGATCGAGAGATCGCAGATCACGTTCAGCGAGTGCCCGCCGCCCGCGGCCCACCCGGGCACCAAGGCGATGACGACCTTCGGCATGAACCGGATGAGACGCTGCACCTCGAGGATGTGCAGACGGCCGGCGCGCGCGAGCCCCTCGGGGCCCACGGTCGCCTCGTCATCGGAGTACTTGTAGCCGTCGCGACCGCGGATCCGCTGGTCGCCGCCCGAGCAGAACGCCCAGCCGCCGTCCTTCGGGCTCGGACCGTTGCCCGTGAGCAGCACGACGCCGACGCGCGGATTCACGCGGACCCGTTCGAGCGCGTCGTAGAGCTCGTCGACGGTGTGCGGCCGGAAGGCGTTGCGCACCTCCGGGCGGTCGAACGCGACGCGGGCGATCCGACCGTCGCGGCTCAGGTGCGCGGTGATGTCGGTGTAGCGCTCCGCGCCGGGCGCGAGCTCCCACTCGGCGGGATCGAAGATGTCGGAGACCGGGTTCGCTGCTGCGCCGGACGCTGCGGGATCACTCATGGCTCAAGCCTACGCAGGCCGCTTGCGATGTGATTGCACTCCGATCGGATGCGCACCCGCGAGAATGGGGGCATGGATCAGACCCCGCACGTGCCCGTCGACGAGCTCCTCGCCAGCGCTCGCGTGGTCGCGATCCCGACCCGCACCCGGTTCCGGGGCATCTCGGTGCGCGAGGCCGTGCTGTTCGACGCGCCCATGGGTGCGAGCGAGTTCTCGCCCTTCGTCGAGTACGGCGACGCCGAGGCCGCGCACTGGCTGCGCGCCGCCGTCGATTTCGGCTGGGGCGGCAGCCCGGCACCGCTGCGGGAGTCGATCGACGTCAATGCCACGGTTCCGGCGGTGTCCGCCGCCGAGGTGCCCGGGATCCTCGCCCGCTTCCCCGGGTGCCGCACCGCGAAGGTCAAGGTGGCCGAGCGCGGCCAGGCCCTCGTCGACGACGTCGCGCGGGTGCGCGCCGTGCGCGAGGCGATGGGTTCCGACGCGCGCGTGCGCGTCGACGCCAACACGGGGTGGAGCATCGACGAGGCGGTCGCCGCGCTCACCGCGCTCGCCGCGTTCGACCTGGACTACGCGGAGCAGCCCTGCATCACCGTTCCGGAACTCGCCGAGGTGCGCCGCCGGCTCGCCGCGAACGGGACCCCGGTCCGGATCGCGGCCGACGAGAGCGTGCGCAAGGCCGAGGATCCGCTCGCGGTGGCCCGCGCCGGTGCCGCCGACCTGCTGATCGTCAAGGCGCAGCCGCTCGGCGGAATCGGTCGGGCGCTCGACATCGTGACCGAGGCCGGGCTGCCGGTGATCGTATCGAGCGCGCTCGACACCTCGGTCGGCATCTCGATGGGTCTGCACCTCGCCGCGGCGCTCCCCGACGGGATGCTCGCGGGCGCCTGCGGACTCGGCACGGTCGCGCTGCTCGACGGCGATGTGACCGCCGCCCCGCTCCTCCCCGTCGACGGCGCGATCGCCGTGCGCCGTCCGACGCTCGATGCGCTCGCGCTCGACCGCTTCCGCGCCACGACCGAGCGCGAACGCTGGTGGCGGGATCGGATCGCCCGCTGCGCGGAGTTGCTCGGCTGAGCGGCCGGCTCAGAGCGGGGTGCAGCTGGAGCCCAGGAGCAGGCCGAGCAGCACGATCTTGACTTCCGCCCTCGCCCAACCGGGCGATACCCAGTTACTCCCCGCGGTCCCCGATACTCCGAGCGTGGCCGTGCTCCCGAGCAAGCTGGTCAGCAGGGAGGTGAGCAGGTCCACCGGGATCGTCGCAGTGTAGGTGTCCTGCGTCCCTGAGACGAGCGTCGGCGTGGCCGTGACGTTGCCGCTGGTCGGTGTCCCATTCCCTCCAGCCACGATCCCGATGCGGAAGATCGCGGGCGGAGGCACGGTCGTCTTCCAAGTCAACGTGATGCTGGCGACCGCACCGAGCAGGCCGTTCAGTGTGCACGTCAGATTGGTCGGGTTCGGCACCGTCCCGGCCGTGATGGTCGCATTCCCGTTCTCCTGATCCGTCCACGCCGCGGCGACGGGCTGGGGACGCAGCACCGCGGGAGTTCCGACCGCGAGCCCGGTGAACATGCCGAGCGACAGGATCGCGGCGATCCCCCTGCTCCACCCCGGGTTTCGTCGGCGCATCACCGGACGTTCCCCTCGGCGGAGGCGGCATCGCCCGCCGCATCTCGAGCCCGGCGCCGAGCGAGCAGCGCGATCCCGAGGCCCACGGCTGCGGCGGCCGGCGCCGCCATCAGGCGCACGGGTTCCCAGCCGGTGCGGGCGAGCGGGCCCTCCCCGCCGATCCCGACCTGTTCGGTGTCTTCGCCCGCATCGGCGCGGAGCGTGAGACTGCCGCGCGCGAGCGCCCCGGGATCGGCTCCGTTCGCCCCGCTTCCGGTCTGCGGATCCGCGGTGAGCGCGATCCGCAGGTGCGCTTCGAAGGGCGTGGCGACCGTGAGCACGCGCGAGAACCGCCCGTCGAGCAGCACGGGCCCGTCGGCCCGGAGCAGCCGCTCCCCTGCCCGGCATCCGGTCGAGGTCCAGGCCGCGGCGCAGGTCCGCACCTCGGCGTGCAGTCCGAGCGAGTGATCGCCCGCCCCGGCGAGCGAGATCGAGAGGGATCCGTCGCCGGGCGCCCGCGATGCGTCGGCGTCCACGTGCCAGTACACCGGACGATCACGACTCAGCTGCAGCACGGCGTCCGGCGCGAGGTCGGACCTCAGGTTCAGGATGCCGGAGGCGCTCGATGGGGCGGCCGCGACCGGAGCAGCGCCGGCCGGGGTCGGCGCCGAGAGGAGCAGCGGGCCGCCGGCACCGAGCACCGCGGCGAGCGCCAGTGCGCCGCTCGCCACCGGAGCGGCGGATCGCTTCCCCGCCTTCCGCTCTCGGTACTCCCGCTCGCGCGGCCAGAACGCCCAGGTGACGAGGATCGCGGCCGCGATGGTGACCCCGCCCATGATCCACGGGCTGCCGAACCAGACGATCACCGTCGCCAGCCCCGGCACCGAACCGATCACGATCCGGGCGTGAGCGATCCGGTAGGGCTCGGGATCCTCGGTCTGGTTCGCATCGCCCTTCAGGGTGATCACGCGCTCGCTCGGGTCGCCGTCCGCGGGCGCGACCGAGGTGACGCGGTGGGTCACCGGGAGCTTGCCCGGCCGGTCGACCGTGAGCACGTCGCCGACCTTCGCCTCGGACGCCGGGATCTCGCGCACCAGCGCGACGGAACCGGTCGGGATCGTCGGCGACATCGACCCGGTCTTGAACATGATGAGCGAGTAGCCGCCCGTGAACGCGAGGATCACGAGCACGATGCACGCGGCGCCCCCGAGGGCGGCGACGGTGAGCAGCGTCTCGCGGACGACGCGTCCCGTCGTCCGCGCCGCCCGCCCCCAGCCCGCGCGTTCCTGAGTCATCGGCGCCCGCTCAGCTCGAGGTTCCAGTGAACGCCCAGGTCGGGGTCACGCTGCCGCCCTGCGCCGCGTTCGCCGCGTTCGTGGGGAGCGTGACCACGACGCAGTAGATCGCGACGAGCGTGGAGTTCGCACCGACGGTCGCCGGCGTGAGCCCGGTCGGCAGTGTTCCGACCTTGGTCGCGAGGGAACCACCGGTCCAGCTCGGAACGCAATCGCCCGTCGTCGCGACCGTGCCGATGCGCACCGTGAGCGCATCGCTGAACGACTTGTTCGGGTCGACGGTCGGGTCGGCGGGCGTCGTCGCGAGCGTGACGCCGGTGAGGTTCACGGTGCCGGCTCCGCTGCCGGCCTTGGTGCGGATCTGGATCCATGCCGCCTTGCTCGTGCCCGGCATCATGCCGGTCGCCGCGAGCGGGAGCACCGCGGCCGCGGCCGGCGCCGTCGTGTCGGTCCAACTGCCGCCCGAGACCAGGGACTCCAGCGCGAAGGTGCCCGCTGTCAGGGTCGCCTTCGCGTTCTCCTGATCGGTCCAGGCGGCGAGCGTCGCGGTCGCGCCGATCCCCAGCACGAGTGCTCCGGCCAGGAGGGCACGGGCTCGGCGGAAGGTGAGGCCGCGTCGGCGCGCGACCAGATCGAGGCGGCGCGCTCGGCGCGACCGCCCCGACTCGTTCGGCGCAGGCGCAGTCACAGCAGTGCTCCGGGCCTACTGCGAAACGGCGTCCCACTGCCAGACGACGGCTCCGGTATCGCCCTGGGCGATGGTCGAGCCGGCCGTGACCTTGAGGCAGAGGTTCACCGTGTCGCCGGGAGACATGGTCGTCACCAGCGTGGTGCCGCCGGTGAACGCCCCGGCGTTGCACCCGAAGGTCGTCGTCTGCACTGCGGCGAAGGTCGCCTTGCCGTTGAGCGCTCCGGTCACCGCGGGAGCTGTAGGCGTGAGCGTCGCCGGCGAGGAGCCGGTGAGCTTCAGCGCGTAGGGCGCGTACACGACGTCGTTCGGGCTGAGTTTGTCGAAGCCCGTGGTGAAGGTCAGCGAGGCTGCGCCGCCCGAACTGGCGTGGTCGGCGAAGGTGGTGCCGTCGGTGGATCCCTGGAACACGAACGTTCCGGCCGTCAGGTTGGCCTTCGCGAACTCGGAATCGTTCCAGGATGCGAGCGTGACTGCGGCGCCCACGCCGAGCACGAGCCCGCCCGCGAGCAGTGCGCCGATCTTGCGCCGCTTCGCGGCTCGGCGTTGTACGTCAATGGATTCGGTCTGACTGGAAACGGTCATTGTTTTCCCCCATGCAACCCCGGGAGCACCGTTGCCACCCGGATTTAGTTGAACGTTACAGTAACGGCCATCCGGTTACAAGCCCGAAGCTACCCCTTCAGGTCGGAAAAGTCACCCTCGCGCCACTCGCCCGCGGGTCGCTCACCCGCCGCGTGCGCGGCCTCCTCCCGCTGCCGCAGCTCGACCCGGCGGATCTTGCCAGACGTCGTCTTGGGCAGCTCGAAGAACTCGACGCGCCGCACCCGCATGTACGGCGGCAGCGCGACCCGCGCGTGCGCCAGGATCTCGCGCGCCGTGTCCGCATTCTCGTCCCAACCGGCGGCGAGCGCGACGTAGGCCTTGGTCACGTTCAGCCGGGTGTCGTCGGGCGCCCCGACGACCGCCGCCTCGGCCACCGCCGCGTGCTCCAGCAGCGCACTCTCGACCTCGAACGGCGAGACCTTGAAGTCGCTGGACTTGAAGATGTCGTCGGTGCGGCCGACGAAGGTCAGCATCCCGTCGGCATCGCGCTGAGCGACGTCGCCCGTGTGGAACAGGCCCCCGCTCGTCGCCTTCGCGGTCGCCCCATCGTTGCCGAAGTAGCCCGGCATGAGGTTCGTGGGTCGCGGCTCCATCGGCAGGCAGATCTCGCCCTCATCGCCGCGCTCGCCCGTCGCGGGGTTCACGAGCACCACGTCGACCCCGGGCAGAGGCCGCCCCATCGCGCCGGGCACCACGGCCTCGCCCGGCATGGTGCCAATCAGCGCGGTCGTCTCGGTCTGACCGTAGCCGTCGCGGATCTCGAGCCCCCACCACTCGCGGATCCGGGCGATCACCTCGGGGTTCAGCGGCTCCCCCGCCGAGACCAGCTCGCGCAGCGCACGGGGCTTCCGCTCGAGCTTCTGCTGGATCAGCATGCGCCACACCGTCGGAGGCGCGCAGAACGAGGTGACACCGGCCCGGTCGAGCTCGGCGACGAGACGCACCGGCTCGAAGCGCGCGTAGTTCGCGACGAAGATGGTGGCGCCGACGTGCCACGGTCCGAAGAAGCTCGACCAGGCGTGCTTCGCCCATCCCGGTGCGCTGATCACCAGGTGCACGTCGCCCGGCCGTACGCCGATCCACGACATGGTGGTGAGGTGGCCCAGCGGGTAGCTCGTGTGCGTGTGCACCACGATCTTCGGCAGGCTCGTCGTGCCGCTCGTGAAGTAGAGCAGGGCGGGATCGTCGCTCGCGGTGGTCTTCGCCACGGGTGCGTCGGAGCCGGCGCGCGACTCCTCGAAGCGCAGCCAGTCGTAGAGGGCGGCGCGCTGATCCTGGCTGCCCGCATCGAGCCCCACGCCCACACCGCGGTAGTCGCCCGGCACCCCGGCGAACTTGACCGCGTCCTCCGGCCCGGCGAAGACGAAGCGCACGCGACCGCGCTCGACCCGGTCCGCGAGCTCGTGCGCGCTCAGCACCACCGAGGTCGGCAGGATCACGACGCCGACCTTCATGGCGGCGAGCATGAGCTCCCAGAGCTCGACCCGGTTGCCGAGCATGAGCATGGCCACGTCGCCCGGGCGCGCGCCGATGCGCAGCAGCCAGTTCGCGACCTGATCGCTGCGGCGCCGAAGTTCGGCGAAGCTCAGCGCCTGCTCGGTCCCGTCCTCCTCGGCGATCCGCAGCGCGGTCGTCTCATTGCCCTCGGCGATCCGATCGAACACGTCGTGGGCCCAGTTGAACGACGGGCCGAAGTCGGGCCACCGGAACTCGGCGCGGGCCCGCGCCGGATCCCCCGCCAGGTCGAGCAGCTGATCGCGTGCGGCGAAGAAGGCGGCGGTGGCGTCGTTCTCGGTCATAGCGGCTATTCTGCCGCGCGACCCCGCGTCGTGCAGCATGCGCGCCCGTCTCGCGGGTCGCGGGAGGGGCGCCTCAGCCGCGGAACACCGTGTGCAGGTGCTCGTCGCCGACGACCGCCCGACCGCCGAGCTCGTCGATCTCGAACAGCACCGCGGTGCCGACCACCTCGTAGCCGACGTGCGCCAGCAGGCGGCGCCCGGCCGCCAGCGTGCCGCCCGTAGCCAGCACGTCGTCGACGAGCAGCACGCGGGTACCGCGCGGCAGGTCGTCGTGCACCTCGATCGTGGCCGTGCCGTATTCGAGCGCGAAGTCCTCCGACGCCGCCGGCCGCGGCAGCTTGCCCGCCTTGCGCACCGGCACGAAGCCGACGCCCTCGACCGCGGCGGCGGCCGTACCGAGGATGAAGCCGCGGGCCTCGACCCCGGCGACCACGTCGAACTGGCCGCGGAACGGCTCCACGAGCGCCGCGGCGGTCGCGTGCAGCGCCGGCCCATCGGCCAGCAGGGGCGCGATATCGCGGAAGACGATGCCCGGCTTCGGGAAGTCGAGGACGTCGCGGATCAGGGACTCGGCGCGCTGCAGATCGGCCGGAAGTTCGGTAGACACGGAGCAAGCGTAACCGCTGCCGGGGGCGGGGCGCAGCGCGCGGGTTCGGGCGGCTCACCGCAGGCGTCCTCGCGGGGCCGCTCGCAGCGCCACCGCGCCGAACACGCCCGGGATCCCCGGCCCGATTTCACATTCCCCCGGACTTCGGGTAATGTTTTCCGGGTTGAGAGATCAACAGTGCGCCCCTAGCTCAGCTGGATAGAGCATCTGACTACGGATCAGAAGGTCGGGGGTTCGAATCCCTCGGGGCGCGCAGAGAGAAACCCCCGTCGCGGAAGCGGCGGGGGTTTCGCCGTTTCCGGGGTCGAACGTCGGCGCCTGCGCATAGGCTGAACGGGCGCGGTCGCCCGGCGAGCGCGCATCCGAACCACCATCCCCCCGAAAGAGCGAACATGTCAGACACGCAGCCGAACGGCCAGCAGCCCGCCGCCCAGCCTCCGGTTCCCCCGCAGGATCCGGCCACCCCGCAGCCGCAGGAGACCGCGGCACCGCAAGCACCCGAAGCCCAGGCTCCCGCGTACCAGGCTCCCGCAGCACCGCAGGCGCCGGCCTACGCCGCGCCCACGGCCCCCGCGGCCCCTGCGTACGGCGCACCCGCGACCGGTGCCCCTGCCTACGGCGCACCCGCGGCTCCGACCTACACCGCGTCCTACACGGCGCCCGCCTCGGCCTCGAACGGCATGGCGATCACGAGCATGATCCTCGGCATCGCCTCGCTGCTCGTCGCCTGGCTCATCGCGATCCTCGGCTGGGGCGCGAGCATCACCGCCCTCGTCCTCGGCATCCTCGCCCTGCGCAAGGGCCAGTCGAAGGGGATGGCGCTCACCGGCATCATCACCGGCGCCATCGGCATCCTCTGCTCGTTGTCGAGCTCGATCATCGGCGTCATCATCATGACGAGCGTGATGAACAGCTCCTACTGAGCATTCGCGCGCAGCAACGGGGAGGCCCCCACCGCCGAAGCGGTGGGGGCCTCCCCGTTTCCGTCCGGTCCGGACGTCAGACGCGGGCCGAACGGCGGAGCACCAGCACCGTCGCGCCTCCGATGAGGAGCAGCACCCCGGCCGCGACGGGGATCCAGGGGACCTGACCACCGGTCACCGCAAGATCGGCCGAGCCGCTCCCGTTCGCCGCCGATCCGTTCGCACCGTTCGCCCGGGCGGTGCTGCCGGCCGTGCTGGTTCCATCGGCCGCTGCATTCGATGCGCTGTTCGCACGAGCCTGGGCGGTCGCGTTCGCCGAGCTGTTCGCCGAGGAGGCCGCGCTCGCGCTGCTGGAACTGTTCGCCGCGCTCGAGCTGTTCGCCGCAGCGCTGCTGCTTGTGTTGCTGCCGCCCTCCTGCTTCTTGACCGTCACGCGGATCTCGGCGGTCCCGACGACACCCTCGGCGTTGCTCACCCGGTAGCGCACGGGTCCGGCCTCGCCGCTGAAGCCCGCAGCGGGGGTGAACACGACCGTCGAACCGGAACGTTCGAACGTTCCGGCCGGGGTCGAGACCGAGTTCGCCGCGACACCGTTCGCGTCGAGCAGGATCAGCGTCGCCGGGTCGAGCGCGGGCTCTCCGGCGAGCCCGTCGTTCGCGAGCACCGAAAGGGTGGCGGCGGTGCCGTAGGGCGTCGTCGCGTGATCGTTCACGAGCGTGGTCGGACGCGCCGGCGCCTCGGTCGCGTCCTGGACGATGGTGCCCGAGAAGGTCACCGATCCGGCGTACCCGCCGTTCGCGGGGACCTGCCAGTTCAACTGATTGCCCGTGCTCGGCGCGAGGAAGCGCCAGGACATGCCGTCGGACGCGACCTGCGAGCCTGCCGAGACGGTGCTCACCGGCAGGCTCGCCCCGTCGAACCCGGTGAGCGGGGTCTGCTGCGTCGCGCCCACCGCGATCGCGGGGAGGTCGATGCGCTGGTTGTCCGCCGTCAGGTACTGGTTCGGCGAGGGGACGAGCCCCGCGGCGATCCCCGCGACGGGCGAGATGTCCGCGATCCGGTTGTTGTTGAGCAGCACCTGCTTGAGGTTCGTGAGGCCCGACAGCGGTGAGACGTCCGTGATCCGGTTGTAGTGCAGGAACAGGATGTCGAGCTGGTGCAGGTTCGAGAGCGGCGACAGATCGGTGATCCGGTTGCTCGCCAAGTCGAGCTGCGTGAGGTTCGTCAGCCCCGAGAGCGGCGAGAGGTCCGACACCTGGTTGCCCGAGAGCAGCAGGATCTGCAGTCCGGTGAGCGAGGCGATCGGGCTCAGGTCGCTCGTGTTCGTGCTGCTCAGCATCAACCGGGTGATCCCCGTCATCGAGGCCATCGGTGCGATGTTCACGCTGCTGCTGCCGCTGAGGTCGAGGTAGTTCAGGTGGCTCAGCGACGCGATGGGCGTGATGTCGGCGACCGAGGAACCGAACAGCACGAGCGACTGCAGGTTCGTGAGCGATTCGATGCCGCCGACCTTCGCGATGCTCGAGTCGTAGCAGCCGAGGCTCGTGATCGACGCGGCCTGCACGTCCGAGACCGGCGCGTTCGCGGGCTGGCCGAGCTTCTGGTTGACGCACGCGGCGAACGCGCTGTCTTCGAAGACCACGTCAGCGGCCTGAGCGGGCGTGGCGGCGAGTGCGCTGAGGCACAGGCCCGCGGCCAGCGCGGCGATCGGGAGTTTGCGGGAGAGTTTCACGTTTCTGACTGCTTTCGGCTGGGTCGGTCGGAGGTTCAGAGCCCTGAACGGGTCCCGGCTCCCGTCGGTCGTTCGCCGCGGGGCCGTCGGCTGCCCCGGACCGATTCGTTCGGACGCCGACTGATTACTGGAACGAGCCGGCCGTCGGAATCTGTCGCAGTTTCGAGAATCTCATCGGGCGGTGGCCGAGACGGTCGCCGGGGTCCGTTCGATCGAACCGGTGGCACGGCCGTTGACCTGGCGTCCTCCCACGTCGGCGGTCAGGGTCAGCGCGTAGCGCTCGCCGTTCGGCGAGGCCCGTGAGTCGTCGAAGCGGAGCGTGCCGCGCACCGATCCGACGGTTCCGCACGTCACGCGTTGCGCGCCCGAATCGCAGGCCCATCCGGCCGGTGCCTCCACGAGGCCGAGGCCGCTCGGCAGCGCGAGGTCGATACGCATCGGGGCGTCCTCGGGTACCTGTCCGCCGAAGTCGATCCGGATCTCGGCCGCACCCGCTGAGGGAGCTGCGGCGGTGACGGTGAGTTCGACCGGTGTCTCGGTCGCTCCCCCGAACGTTCCCGGAAGCCAGAAGGGGACGACGACGAGTCCCGCTCCGACGACCATCGCCCCGGCCGCCGCCGCCGTGATCGCGCGGTTCGCCGTCGGCTTCTTCACCGGAGGCGCTTCGGCACCGGAGGAGCCCGCCGCACCGAGCCCGGCGGCCTGCGCCGCACCGCTCGGTTCGAGCACGTTCTGGACCACGAGCAGGGTCACCACCCCGAACGCGGTCGACATCGCACCGAATCTCGCCCACGCCGAACGGCAGCGATCGCACTCCCTGATGTGCGTCATGCCACGGGAGTCCGGCGCGTCTTCGAGGCGCTCGGCGACGGCCTTCGGCAGGCGCGCCGATGCGCGGCGGCACTGCTCGGGTGCGCGTTCGTCGAGCAGCACCCGGAGCGTCAGCCTCCGCAGATTCGCTCGGGCCCGCTGGATCAGCGATGAGATCGCGGGAGCCGGACGGTTCAGCTCCGCGGTCAGTTCCGCCGGTTTCCGCACCTGCACGATCGTGCCGTGCAGCGCGACGCGCTGGTCCTCCGGAAGCAGTTCGAACGCCCGACGCACGACCGCGATCTCCCGGTGCAGGTCGGCCTCACGCGTTTCGGGCTGCAGCCCCGGCAGCTCCGCGTCATTCTCGGGCAGCGCACGCACACGGGATCTCGGAGAGCGGCGCTCGTCGATCACACGGTTCCGCATCGACCGAACGACGTAGGCGTTCGGGTGGTCCGTCGGTCCACGGCCCTCCGCCCAGAGCCCGAGCAGCGCCGTGATCGCGTCCGCGAGCAGGTCGTCGGGATCGAGCACGCCCGCGGACGCCCAGCGGGCCCGGGAGCGGAGCGGTCCGAGGTTCAGTTCGAGATAGCGCCGGATCGCGTCCTGGTCTCCCGCGTTCGCCGCGGCGGCGAGCCGGTCGTTCTCGACCTCCGTAGCGCCGGGCTCCGCGGAGCCCGGCGCGGGGTCGTCGGTCGTTCGAGTCATCAGAGTCCCCACCGCGTGTGAATATGGCTGGAGATCTTACCTGCCCTTGGTCTGGAAAGACCGGGACACGGTCCGCTCTCGAGAGCGCGACAGATTCCCGGGTCTCGCTCGTTCCAGTTCTCGAGGGCGCCCCGATCCCCCCTTGCACGGGAGCGTCCTCTGCAGCCGTGCGATGCGGCCGCAGCGTGCGGGGCGCGGCCGCGCCCCGCACGCGATCACACGACCGGAACCGGCAGCATCCGCAGCGCGTACCAGCGGTCGCAGTACGGCGAATCGCTGAACGGCGCGACGGGCTCATAGCCGCGACGCTCGTACATCCGGCAGGCCTCGACGAGGTCGCTCCGGGTCTCGAGCCGCACTTCCCGCATTCCTCGTGCCCGGGCTTCCGCCTCGAGACGATCGAGCAGCGCGGATGCCACCCCGCGACCGCGTGCGGAAGGGCGGGCGAACACCTTCGTGAGTTCCGCGGTCCCGTCGCCCGGGAATCTCAGGCCGGCCATGCCGACGGCCGCACCGTCGATGCGCCCGATCAGCAGGATCCCGGCCGGTTCCCGGAGCCCGTCCGCCGGCTCCTCACGGACGGCACGATCGACCTCGTGCGCTTCGGCAGGCCTCCCCCACCAGCGCGCGACGACATCGCTCAGGTAGTCGCGGATCAGCGCGACCGCCTCGGCGTCGTCGGGCCGCACCGTCAGGATCTCCATCGTCATGCGTTCGATTCTGCCGGAGGAACGGGATCCCAACGCCCGCCCCGGCCCGCGAATTCCCCGCGTCGCGCCCCCTTTGCCGATGGGGCAAATCCGATTGCCGAGCGGTGTGGGCATCGCGATGCTGGAATCCCCGTCCACCCCGAAGAGAGGACTCCTCCATGACCATCGAAGCCACCGCGACCACGCTGCAGACCGCGCTCGACGGCGACCGCCCCGTCCTCATCCAGTTCTGGGCCGAATGGTGCGCGCCCTGCCGTGCCATGATCCCGATCGTCGATCGCTTCGCGGCCGAGCACGAGGATCGGGTCGAGGTCGCCCGCGTCGACATCGACGCGCACCCCGAGCTCGCCGCGAGCTACCGGGTGACCGCGGTGCCGTCGTTCGTGGTGCAGCAGGGCGATCGCGTACTCGACGGTTTCACCGGCGCGATGCCCCCGGCCGCGTTCGCCGCGCAGATCGACCAGGCGCTCTCGCGCTGAGCGTCGCCGGAGTCCGCGCGGTGCCGGAGCACCACGCCGACCGGTCCGCGCGGTGCTCGGCACCAAACTTCGCGCGGCTCGCAGCCGCTCCGCAGCGTCCTCTCGGCCCGGGCAAAGCCGCGCTTCCTAGCGTGGAGGAGCCCACCGACGAGAGCACCCGGAGCGCGCGAGCGCACGGGCCGCCGCCGAGAAAGGACCCCCATGGACGCCGCAGACGCCCGTCTCATCACCGACCTGGCCGATCGCATCCGCGCCGCCGGCCCCGCCGCCAAGGACCCCGACGCCGAACGGCTGATCTTCGAGCAGATCGGCCGTCAGCCGGACTCGCTCTACGTCCTCGTCCAGGCGGTGCTGCTGCAGGAACAGGCCATGCGGGTCTCGCAGGATCGGATCGCCGAGCTGGAGCGCGAACTCGAAGCGCGCACCGAACCGGCACCGCGCCGAGGCTTCCTCGACAGCCTGTTCGGCGGAGGCGAGCCGGAGGCACCGGAACCGCGCCGGAGCCCCGCGTACGCCCAGCAGGCGCCCCCTGCTGCGGCCGGACCAGCCCAGCCGCAGCAGGGGACCCCCGGCCCCGTCCTGGGCGCCCCCGCCGCGAGCGGAGGCGGCAGCTTCCTCCGCACCGCCGCAGCCGGGGCGCTCGGCGTCGCCGGCGGCGTACTGCTCGCGTCGAGCATCTCGAACCTGTTCGCCGGCGACGGCGCGCAGAACGCCGACGCGCAGGGTGAGTCCCAGGCCGATGCCGAACAGGCCGCGTACGACCAGGGAGCCGCCGACCAGGCCGCGCAGGACGGCGGCGGCTGGGATGGCGGCGGCTGGGACGACGGCGGTGGCTGGGACGTCTGATCCGAGCCGACCGCGACGTGGTCCCGCAGCATCCGCTGCGGGACCACGTCGCATCTCCGGGAGCTTCTCCGGGCGCATCGCGCACGGACCTCGCCGGTCGAGCCGGCCGCCCTCGACAAGGGAGCGCTCCGGCGGAGATCCCCACACGGCACCGACCTCGCCACCCGCTTCGCGGGAACAGCCGGTGAACATCCCTGTTGCACGTTCATCGAGAATTCGCGCCCCGTGAAGGATGTATATACAACTCGTTGGCCTCCGCTCAGCAACCTGGTCCCTGGCGCGGCGCACCGCCGCACCCGCGACGGTGCGCCGTCGCCGAAAGCGAGGAGGCGCGATGCGCAGCAGATGGGGAACGACACTGGCTCTCGGAGGAGCGATCCTGCTCGCCGCGGGGGCCGCGACCGCCGGAACCGGCGCGGTCGCGTGGGCCGCGCCCGAGACCGCAGCGGCGGGACCGGCCGTGAGCCTCGAGACCGGTCGGTACACGGGGGCGCAGTCCGTGACCCTCACCGCCGCGCCCGGTGCGGAGATCCGGTACACCCTGGACGGCACGATGCCGACGCGGGCGAGCACGGCCTACTCCGGCCCGATCCGCATCGAGCGCTCGGCGAACCTCACGGCGATCGCCTTCACCCCGACGACGGCGAGCGCGCCGACGATCCGCGGCTACCTGATCAAGACCGCGGAGCAGCCGCTGGCGCAGTTCGCGGTGATGAGCGACATCCACCTGTCTTCCGATTCACCCGCGCTCGTGAAGAAGTGGGAGGGCTACTTCGACACCCTCAAACGGATCGCCCCGCACCCGGATGCGATCGTGTCGAACGGCGACCAGATCAACGACAACAACCACGACACCGCGGCCGACCACCGGTTCCCGCGTGCCATGCTCGAGCAGAACCTCGCGCGCACCGGCATGACCGACACGGACGTGCTCGTCACCTTCGGCAATCACGACGACTACGTGGACCGCATGGCGGCCCAGTACCCGAAGGACTGGTTCCCGCAGCTCGACGGCAAGGGCTACTACGAGACGAAGCTCGGCGGGTTCCCGGCGTTCGTCGTGAACACCGAGTCGTGGACCTCCGCCCAGGCGACCTGGCTCTACGGCCGCCTGAGCACCCTGTCGAAGGATCCCGCGACGCAGGGCCAGCCGATCTTCGTCTTCGGACACCGCCCGATCCCGAACACCGTGTGGGACGGTGCGCAGACCTCGAACCCGGGGCTCAAGACCAACCTCGACGACTTCCCGCAGGTGGTCTTCTTCTCGGGCCACTCGCACCTGAACATCACCGACGAGCGGTCGATCCACCAGGACACCTTCACCTCGGTCAACGAGGGATCGATGTCCTACGAGGAGATCGACAGCATGTACCAGGCGTTCGGTGCCGGCCTCGCGAAGGAGCACACGATCCCGACCGCGCAGTCCGTGCTGGTCGAGGTCTACGGCGATCGTGTCGAGGTCGACCGCATCAACTACGCCGCCGACGCCGGACGCACCTACGACGACGCGGGCAAGTGGGGCTTCCAGCAGAACCCGCCATTCCGCTCGACCGGCACGCTCGCCGGCCCGACCTGGGTCATCGGGCGCGGCGCGACCCCGGCCGAGATCAAGTCGAAGTTCGTCTACACCAAGGCGAATCGCAACGCCTCGGCCCCGAGCTGGGGCGCTGAGCAGCCGACCGTGCGCCAGACCGCGACCGGGCCCGTGCTCCGTCTGCCGCAGGCCGCCGACGACCAGTTCGTGAACGACTACTCCCTCGCGCTGAAGGACGTCGCAGCGGGGACGACGGTGAACCTCGTCGGCGCGAACGACCGGCTCGCCGCCGACTACGTGTTCACGCCTCGTCCGGCCGCACTCGACATCCCGCTCGCGGTGCGCGGCGGTGGCAAGACGAACCAGCCCGTCACGCCGAGCCCGCTCGTCGCGGGCCGCGAGTACGAGGCCACGCTCGTCGCCTACGATTCCTACCGCAACGCGAGCGCCCCGCGCACCTTCCGGTTCGTGGCCGGCGCGCTCGACCGCGCCGCGCTCGACGCCGCGATCCCGAAGGCGCAGGAGCTGATCGGCACCGCTTCCCGGGTGCTCGGCGACGAGACTCCCGCACAGGCCGCGGACTTCGGTTTCGCGATCGCGGATCCGGCAGCCGCACGGGACCGCATCTCGCAGCTGACGGCGCAGATCGACGCGGCCGGCGCACCGGAGGGCGCGAACGCCGCCGCCCGCGAGGCCGCGGGACCCGCGACCCAGGACGAGGTCGACGCGGCCGCCGCGCAGATTGTCGAGGGCACCTCGGCGCTGCGGCAGCTCGTCGCGACGGTGGATCGCGCTCCGCTCACCGCAGCGCTCGACGCTGCGAAGCCCGTCGTCGCCCGGGCGAAGGACGACACCCGTGCGGTCGCGGATCGCCTCCGTGCGGCGCAGCGCTCGGCGGCCGGCGTGTCCGATCGTCTGAACGTGCCCCAGCCCGGCATCGACGCGGCGGCGCACGAGCTCGATGCGGCGGTCGAGGCCTACCGCGCGGCCGGGACGCCCACGCCGAAGCCGACGCCGAAGCCGACCGAGCAGCCGACCCCGAAGCCCACCACGGGCCCGAGCACCCCGCCGAGCACCGGCACGGGAACGGGATCCGGCACGGACGAGGGCGATGGGCTCGCGAAGACCGGCGCCGAGTCGCTGCTGCCCGCAGCGGGCGCCGCGCTCGCACTCGCCGCGGCGGGCGGCGGGCTGCTGCTCCGTCGTCGACGGAACGCCTGATCCGGAGAGCGGGGGTCGGGGCCTGCACATCGGTCCCGACCCCCGCTACCGTTAGAGGATGAGCGAGTCGTCCGTCACGATCCTGCTGGTGCGGCACGGCCGCACGCCCTGGAACGTCGAGGGTCGGATCCAGGGCCGCACCGACATCGAGCTCGACGAGCAGGGCCACCTGGACGCGGTGCTCGCCGCGGAGCTGCTCCGCGCGCACGCACCGCTGCGCGTCGTCTCGAGCCCGCTCCGCCGCGCCGCCGTCACCGCGGAGCGGATCGCGGACGCGCTCGACCTCCCCTCGCCTGCGCTCGACGCCGACCTCACCGAGCAGGGGTTCGGGATCGCGGAGGGCATGCTCTGGCCGGAGTTCGAGAGCCGCTTCCCCGACGGCCACGTCCCCGGTGCGGAGTCCAAGCTCGATCTCGTCGCCCGCGCCCACCGCGCGCTGCACGCGCACGCCGTCGCGATCGACCCGGGCGGCGTCCTGGTCGCCGTCAGCCACGGCGCCCTCATCAACGCCGTCGTCAAGCGGGCCTGCCGCCGCGACCTCTCGGACTACCCCGGCGCAGCCGCGAACGGATCCGTCACGCGCCTCGCCTGGCGCGCGGGCGCTGACGATCCTGCCGCTGCGTTCGCCTTCGTCGAGCGGGTCGTGCCGCTGACCGAGCCCGCCTGATCCGCGGCAGCGCTCGCGCCGCCCCGCGGCCGGACGCGCCGGAGGCCGGCACCCGCGGTCATCGCGGGTGCCGGCCTCCGGATCGAAGCGGACGCTACTGCTTGGCGTCGGCCGGCGGCATCAGCACACCGTCGACCAGGTAGACCACGGCGTTGGCGGTCTGCACCCCGCCGCAGATCACGTTCGCGCCGTTGACCTTGAGGCTGTCGCCCGAGCCGGTGACGGTGAGCTCACCGCCCTGCACGGTCTTGTGCGTCCCGTCGATCTTCGCGGGCTCGATCTGTCCGGGCACCACGTGGTAGGTCAGGATCGAGGTCAGCAGCGCGTCGTCGGTCTTGAGCTTGTCGATGGTGGCCGCATCGATCTTGCCGAAGGCATCGTCGACCGGGGCGAACACCGTGAACTCGCCCCCGTTGAGCGTGTCGACCAGGTTCACCTTCGGGTTCAGCTTGCCGCTGACCGCGGCGACGAGGGTCTTCAGCATCGGGTTGTTCGAGGCCGCGACCGCGACCGGATCCTGCGACATGCCCTGGATCGAACCCGCGCCCGAGGGCACCTGCGCGGCGTACGCGGCGCATCCGGGCCCGACGAGGTTCGCCGACGGATCCATCTTCGTGCTGCTCGGGCTCGGGGTGCTCTCCTTCGACGGAGACTGCGACGTCTCGGTCTTCGCTCCGCCGTCCGTCGACGCTCCCATGGAACATCCGGTGAGCGTGGCGGCACCGATCAGCAGCAGTGCGAACGCGGCACCGACGGTCTTCTTCTGAGTGAACATGGCCCCTCCTCGGGTCTCGGGACCGCGAATCTTCGCGGCTTGTGAGGTCGTTCGGAGCGGATCGCGAACCGGATGGGAAATCGGCGGAACTTTTTTCGCGCGCCCCGCCAATCCGTTCGGCGCGGCGCTCCGAATAGCTCGGCAACAGGAGGAGAACTCATGGATATCGTGCTCATCGGACTGCTCGGCGGACTCATCACCGGAATCTCGCCGTGCATCCTCCCCGTGCTCCCCGTCATCTTCCTCACCGCCGGAGCCAAGCCGGCGCTGCCCGGCGAACTGCCCGAGGTGATCCCGGCGAAACGGGCGCGGCCCTACTGGATCATCGCCGGCCTCGTCGTCAGCTTCTCGGTCGTGACGCTGCTCGGCTCGCTGCTGCTGAGCCTGATCGGCCTGCCGCAGAGCACGATCCGCTGGGCCGGCGTGGCCGTGCTCCTGCTGATCGGCGTCGGCATGCTCTTCCCGGGGTTCGAGCGGCTGCTCGAGCGCCCGTTCCAACGTCTCCCTCGCCGTCGGGTCGGCGAGGGAGGCTCCGGCTTCGGCACCGGTCTGGCGCTCGGCACGGTGTTCGTGCCCTGCGCCGGCCCCGTGCTCGCCGCGATCGTGGTCGCCGGCTCGACGGGCACGGTCGGCCCGAGCACGGTGCTGCTGACCCTCGCCTTCGCGATCGGTGTCGCCGTCCCGCTGCTCGTCTTCGCGCTGGCCGGACGCAGCGTGGCCCAGCGGATCCGCGGCTTCCGCAAGCGCGAGCGCGCCATCCGCATCACCGGAGGCATCGCGCTGATCGCGCTCGCGGTGGGGCTCGCATTCGACCTTCCCCAGGTGCTGCAGCGGCTCGTGCCCGACTACACGGCCGGCCTGCAGAAGGATCTGGCCGACAGCGACGCCGGGCGCAGCGCCCTGAACCTCGGCGGTCTCGTCACCGACGAGAACCGCGACCTCGCCAAGTGCGGCAACGACGCCCCGGAGCTGCGCGACTGCGGAACCGCCCCCGCGCTGCGGGGACTCACCGACTGGATCAACACCCCCGGCGGCGCGCCCGTCGACCTCGCCTCGCTGCGCGGCCGAGTGGTGCTGATCGACTTCTGGGCCTACTCCTGCATCAACTGCCAGCGCTCGATCCCGCACGTCGTCGCGTGGGATCGCGCCTACCGCGACGCCGGACTCGCCGTGATCGGCGTCCACTCGCCCGAGTACGCGTTCGAGAAGGACCCGGCCAACGTCGCGGCGGGGGCGGAGGGATTCGGGATCGACTACCCCGTCGCGCTCGACAACTCGCTCGCGACCTGGACCGCGTACCGCAACCGGTACTGGCCGGCGCACTACCTGATCGATGCGAGCGGCACGGTCCGGCACATCTCATTCGGCGAGGGCGACTACGCCACGACCGAGCGGATGATCCGGGAGCTGCTGCAGGAGGCCGACCCGAGCGCCTCGCTGCCGAAGGCGACCGAGGTGGCCGATCGCACGCCGAAGACGGGCAGCACGACGCCCGAGACGTTCCTCGGCTCTTCGAAGGACCGCAACTTCGGCGGCACCGAGGCCTACGAGCAGGGCACCGCCGCATTCGGCCTCCCCGCGAAGCAGGATCGCGACACCTTCGCGCTCGACGGCCGGTGGACGGTGGAGACGCAGTTCGCGGCCCCGACCGACGCCGCGGGCGGCACCGTCCGCCTCGACTTCCGCGCCCGCGAGGTGCGGGTCGTCGTCTCGGGCGACGGCACCTTGACCGCGACTCTGCCCGACGGCTCGACGGAGGACATCGCGGTCAGCGGGACTCCGCGGTCGTACCGCCTGCTGCAGACGGCGCAGGACACGGCGGGCGCGCTGCGGCTCAGCGTGCCCCGCGGCGTCCAGGTGTACTCGTTCACCTTCGGGTGATCGACACCGCTTCGGTGACGGACGGAGGTGAATGGGGCATGCTGGGTGAGATGGTGATCGACGGAGTCGAAGTTCCGGAGGACGGCGAACGCGCCGATCCCGCCGACGACGCCCTCGCGCGCGCCGGGGCCGGCGACCGCACCGCGTTCGCGGAGTTCTACGATCTGCTCGCGGCGCGCACCTTCGGACTCATCCTGCGGGTCCTCGTCGACCGCTCGCAGAGCGAGGAGGTGCTACAGGAGGTGTTCCTCGAAGCCTGGCAGACGGCCTCGGGGTTCGATCCCGACCGCGGCCGGGCCCGCGCTTGGATCCTCACCATCGCCCACCGTCGGGCGGTCGATCGGGTGCGGTCCGCGCAGGCGGCACGGCGTCGCGACCTGCTGGTGGGAGCTCGCGAGGCCGCGGAGCCACCCCCGAGCGTCACGGAGGACGTGGAACTGCGGATCGACGGCGCCCGCGCCGTGCACGGCCTCGACGAGCTCCCGGAACCCCAGCGGCGAGCGCTCGTGCTCGCCTACTTCGGCGGATACAGTCAGCGCGAGATCGCCGTGATCGTCGGGGCACCTCTCGGCACCGTGAAGACCAGGATCAGGGACGGGCTCACCCGGCTCAGGAGCGTATTGGAGGCACCGCGATGAACGAGCAGGAATTCCGCGAGCTCTCCGCAGCGCACGCGCTCGACGCGCTGTCGCCCGACGAGGAGCTCGCCTTCGCCGAGGCGCTGGAGGCGCACCCCGAGTGGCGCGCGATCCTCGATGCCGACCGCGAGGCGGCGGCCGACCTCGGCGGATCGGTACCGGAGGCCGTGCCGCCCGCGTCGGTGCGCGCATCGATCCTGGACGCCATCGCGGAACTCCCCCAGGCGGGGTCCGAGGACCCGACGGCATCGGGTTCCGCGGCGGCGGCCGATCCGGAGCCCGCCCCGACGACGCCCGCACCCGCCCCGCGCCGCGCGCGCGGACGCGCCGGCTGGTTCGCTCTGGCGGCATCGATCGCCGTACTGCTGAGCATCGGGCTCTCGCCCTGGGTGCGGGAGAGCCTGTTCCCGCAGGATCCGGTGGCCACCGCGCTGGAGCAGGTCGAGGCCGCCCCGGACGCGCGGAGCGCGACCGGCACGACCGATACGGCGGCGCGCGGCACCCTGCACTGGTCCGACTCGGAGCAGCGGGCGGTGTTCGTGCTGGACGATCTGCCGAAGGCGGCGTCCGGGCACGACTACGAGCTGTGGATCGTGCGCGGCGATCGACCCATCTCGCTCGGGGTCGTGCGGCCCGACGGCTCGCGCGCGGCGGTGATCGCGAAGGGCTTCCGGCCCGGCGACACGGTCGCGGTGACCGTCGAGGATCGCGGCGGCTCCCCGACAGGAGCTCCGACGACCGCACCGATCCTCGCGATCGCCTCGGCCTGACGCCCCCCCCGGACGCCGGACGGCGGACGGCGGACGGCGGTTCCGGCACGGCGCTTGCGTTTCTCCCGCAAGCGCCGTGCCGGCGACCCCTCGTCCAGACGGCCCTGCCCAAAGGAGCAGTTGTGAGATCCTCAGGCGTACATTAATATATCAGTATCACAAGGTGTCATCATATGCCCAGATCACCCTCTCCGCCGAAGGATCTCTATGTCACGCAAACCCTCGCTCGTCGCCCTGGCCGCCGCCGTCGTCGGAGTCCTCGGCACGCTCGGAGGCGGGCTGCTCCCGGCGCAGGCGGCACCCGCACCCACTGCCGCTTCATTCGCCCTCTCGATGAGCGCCGACACCCCGACCGCGGTCACCGGCACCGCCGCCGACTTCACCGTCGGCTACACCTGCTCGGGGGCCGCGACCTGCGACGGCGTGACGATCACCGTCCCGCTCCCCGAGCATGTCTCCGCGACGCAGCCGCTCTGGGGATGGAACTGGTGGCAGCAGCCGCGGCCGACGAACTCGAACGATGTCGCGTCGTCGCAGGTGGCGATGGACGGCACCGTCACCTTCGCCATGAAGCCGCTCGCCCCGGGAACCACGGGCACCCTCGGAGTCCGGTACACGCCGACCGCCCAGATCACCCCGAACGGCACGAAACTGACGGTCGTCGCTTCTGCCACGGGGGCCACGATCGACCCGTCGAGCGCTGAGGCGACGATGACCCTCACCACGACCGGCTCGACCGTCGCCACGCAGGCCGGGCCCGGCCAGATCTTCAACTACCTGGACCGGGACCTCACCTTCAAGCCGACGGCTTCGATCACCAACGGGTCCGCCGTCGGCTCCGATGGCATCGGGACGGTCGACCGCTACGCCGTCGAGATTCCGGCCGGAGCGGAGTTCGTCTCGGCGAAGCCCGCCCCCGAGTCGGTCTCGGCCACCGAGATCGTCTGGAAGGACGTCCCCCCGGCCGCCCAGCCCTACGGCGAACCCGGACGACGCGAGGTCGAGCTCGTGCTGAGGTTCCCCTCCTCGGTGTTCGCCGACAAGCAGACCATCGAGCTCAAGCCCTCTGTCGCGGGCTCCTCGGTGTCGGGTGTGCCGTTCACCGCCTCGAACACGAGCCGCGTCCAGCTCCTCGCCTTCACCGAGAAGCTGGAGCCGCACGTGCAAGTGCTCGGTTCGAGCTACTCCTATCTCAACGGGGTCGTCGCCCGTGGCGCGGAGTACTCGTTCAGCTACTACCTGAACAACTGGAACAGCACGGTCCCTTCCACCAGCGCAATCATGTCCTCCGACATGGCGCCCGGCCTCATCGCATCGCGAATGTCGCTCCCCAAGGGCGCAACGCTCACCTGGACGAGCAGCTCGGGCAAGACGGGCACGGTGACCGCCGGCGACGAGTACACGATGATCGATATGGGCGACCTCGGCATGCCCGAGGGCGACCTCCTGGCCCGCTTCGAAGTCGAGCTCGGCGCGGTCGAAGCCCCCGGCTCTCGTGAGTTCTCGCTCATCGCGACGACCACCGACCCCTCGGTGGACCGGGTCGAGCAGTGCGCGAAGCTCGACATGACCTCGGCGTCCGGCGGCACGGCTTCGGCGCAGAACTGCGGGAACTACCGGGTCGTCGATCCCTTCATCGCGCCGAACCTCTCGCTCTACGCGCCGAACAGCGGGGAGACCTTCCGGCCAGGCGACACCGTGACCTGGCAGGCGGGTCTGTCGAACCCCGTGTACGGCAATCGCGATTGGCAGCCCGTGCTGTACTTCCTCGTCCCCCAGGGGACGAAGGCGGCCAAGGAACCCTTCGTCTGGCAGGACTCGCCGAGCGATCCCGCCTTCGAGAATCCCGAGGTGACCGTGCACCCCAAGGCGGTTGACGGACAGGACCTCGTCGAGGTGCGCTGGCCCGACTCGGCCGCTATCGAACCGGGCGGCTATCTCTGGACCGGCGAGTTCCGGACCGTCGTCACCACCGCACCGGCCGGAACCATCGAAGCCCGCCTCTACGGAGGCGACGCTCGCGGGCCGATCCCGGCCGCTCCCATGACCGGCGTGCCCAAGGACAGCTCGAACAGCGACCCCTGGGCAACGATGGCGCTCGACGACCGCGGCATCGCAGACGGCGGCAGCGCCGCCTCGCGTCTGGCCCGCTCGGTGGCCAGCGTGCCCACGGGGACCGGCGCGTCCCTGCAGTCCGCCCTCGTCGCGCGCGGTTCCCTCGACTCCGAGTTCGTCTCGGCACCGCAGCTCGCGGCGAGCGAGTCCGGCAAGGCCATCACCTATTCGCTGCCGATCCGCAACACGGGCAACGTGCCGCTCACCGACATCGTCGTGTACGACATCCTGCCGCACATCGGCGATACCGGTGTCAGCGAGGCGACGGCGAACCAGCCGCGCGGTTCGCAGTTCACTCCGATCCTGCAGGGCGCGGTCACCGCTCCCCCGGGGTTCACCGTGGAGTACTCCGATTCGACCAACCCGTGCCGCCCCGAGGTGAACCCGTCGGCCACCGGGTGCGTCGACGACTGGACCGCGACTCCCGCCGACTACGCCTCAGTGCGCGCGCTGCGGTTCGCGCAGGAAGCGGGCGCCTCGCTCGCACCGGGTGACGAAGCCCCGGTGACCTGGAGCATGGAGATCGCGCAGACGACTCCCGCCGCCCTGACCGCCTTCAACTCGGCGGCGTTCTCGGCGACGCGCACCGACAACGCGCAGAAGATCGCCGCGGAGCCGATGCCCGTGGGCGTGGAGATCGCCGTCGCAGACCTCGGCGTGCGCATCGTCGGCGGAGACCTCTCGCCGAACGCGACCTCGGACCTGCCGATCACCGTCAGCAATGACGGCCCGAGCGACGGCGCGGCGACCGTCACGGTGACCGCCCCGAAGGGTCTCACGCTCGGCACGTCGACGTCTGAATCGACCGGTTGGACGTGCACGATCGAGGATCGAGCCGGGGGCGGGCAGACCGCGACCTGCGTCTCGGACGCCCCGCTTCCCCAGGGCTTCTCGGGCACCCTGCCGCTGACGGTCACCGCGGGCGACGCCGGAACCTCCGGCACCGTCACCGCGGAGATCACCGGCCGGTTCCCCGACCCCGAGGCCGGCAACAACCGGGCCAGCGCCGACTTCCGGGTCATCGGGAACGGCGGTGGAGGAAGCAGCGCGGACGCATCGAGCGGATCGGACGCATCGAGCAACGCGGACGCATCGAGCGGATCGGGGGCCTCCGGCCGCGCCGACGCATCGGGCTCCTCAGCCTCCGCGAACGGAACCGGTGCGGACGCCAACGCCGGGGCCGGCGCCAAGGCCGGGACCGACGCATCCGGCGCGGACGACAGACTGTCCACCACGGGCGGCGGCTCGCCCTGGACCGGATTCGCGCTTGCGGCGGGCGCCCTGCTGGCCGGCGGTCTGGTGCTCGTGCTGAGGCATCGGTCCGAGCGACGATCCTGAGGACGGTGGGGGCCTGCGGCGTGCCGCAGGCCCCCACCGCGATCAGTTCGGCCTGAGCCCGCGGACACCCGAGGGCGGATCGGCCACGCCGAGACCGTGCTTGCGGATCCCGTGCACGAACGAGGGATCCTCGACGCCCCGGTAGACATTCTCGACCTTGGCCTGCGCGCGCTTCGACTCGGTCGAACCGTCCAGCACGGGGTGGTCGAGGGTGCTCCACTCGTAGTGCGGGTCGTGCACCGTTCCCTGCCCGGTGCCGGCGTCGTGCCGGGTCGCGGCGTGCGGCCGGTCCCGCTTCTTCTGCTTCATCGCACTCACCTCACGTGCGGCCGCGGCTCGACCGGTCGCGACCGGTTGTCCTCAGGATACGTCCGGATCCGCACGACGACGCAGGATTCACAGCACTCGTTCTTGGCAAATGAGGCTCGACTCACTAACATCTGATGAAGGACGCCGGCGTCGGGATCGCTTCGGCGAGCCCGAGTGACGCCCACGCGGCGCACCGCCGCATCCGCCCCGACATCTCCGTGCCGGTGCACCCGAAGAACCACCTCACGAGAGATCCACGCTCCATGCTCGGCACCTTCCTCATCGGCCTCCGCGAAGGCCTCGAAGCCGCACTCATCGTCGGAATCCTGATCGCGTACGCACGCAAGCTCGATCGCAAGGACGTCGTCGTCCGGATCTGGCTCGGCGTCGGCGTCGCCATCGGCATCTCCCTCGCCGTCGGCGCGATCCTCACCTACGGGGCCTACGGCCTCTCGTTCCGGGCCCAGGAGATCATCGGAGGCAGCCTCTCGCTCCTCGCCGTCGTGATGGTCACCTGGATGATCATGTGGATGGCCCGCGCATCGCGCAGCATGAGCGGCGAACTCCGCGGCCGCCTGGACGCGGTCATCGGCGGAACCGGCTGGGGCATCGTCGCCGTCGCGCTGCTCTCGGTCGGCCGCGAGGGCATCGAGACCGCGCTCTTCATCTGGGCCACCACCCGCGCCACCGGCACCGGTGCACTGCTCGGGTTCCTCGCCGCGGTCGCCGGGATCCTCGTCGCGGCCGCCCTCGGCTGGGCGATCTCCCGCGGCCTGCTCCGCATCGGACTCAGCCGCTTCTTCCGCTGGAGCGGTGCGATCCTCGTCGTCTTCACCGCGGGCGTGCTCGCCTACGCGATCCACGATCTGCAGGAGGCCGCCGTGCTGCCCGGCCCCTTCGCCCCCGTTCCCCCGGGAGCCGGTGCCTTCGTCGCCTCCTGGTACGGCGAATCCGCCTGGGCGTTCCAGCTCTCGCACGTGATCGCACCCGACGGCTGGCTCGGCGTGATCCTCAAGGGAACGCTCGGGTTCTCGCCGGACATGACGAAGCTCGAGGTGCTGGTCTGGGCGCTCTACCTGATCCCGACCCTCACCTGGTTCCTGCTGCGCACCCGCCCGCAGCCCGCGACCGGCTCCAAGCCGGTTTCGGCTCCGGCCGAGCCCGCCGAACCGACCGCCGCCCCCGCTCTCTCCTAGCGGTGCCGCGCTCGCCCGGTGCCCGACGGCATCGGCGCATCGCGCGACCCCGCAGACCGATCCCTCCCACAGAACAGGACCCCCGATGACCCTCCGCCTCGCCCGACGCACCTCCGCTCCGCTCGCACTCGGAACGGCCGGCATCGCCGTCGCCGCACTGCTCACCGGCTGCGTGCCGAACGCCGGAACCTCGGGCGGGGCCACCACCGTGCTCGACGTCACCGCGACCGCCGACGCCTGCACCGTGTCCAAGGCCGAAGCGCCGAGCGGCCCCGTCACCTTCCGGGTGAAGAACACGAGCGACAAGGTCACCGAGTTCTACCTGCTCGGCGAGAACAAGCTCTCCATCGTGGGCGAGGTCGAGAACATCGCCCCGAACAGCACCCGCGATCTGACCGTCGTCGCCGATCCCGGCAGCTACTTCACCGCGTGCAAGCCCGGCATGGTCGGAGCGAACGTCGGCCAGGCCGCCTTCGCCGTCACCGGCAAGGCCACCGCGCTCTCGGGCGACGACCAGAAGGCGGCCGACGCCGCCGTGGCCTCCTACGTCGGCTACGTCAAGGCTCAGGCCAGCGAGCTGCTGCCGAACGTGCAGAAGTTCGTCGACGCCTACGAGGCCGGCAAGGACGACGAGGCGCGCAAGCTGTTCCCGCTGGCCCGCGTGAACTACGAGCGCATCGAGCCCACCGCCTCGCAGTTCGGCGATCTCGACCCGGCGATCGACTACCGCAAGCCCGGTGCGGAGGCCGAGGGGATCCCCTTCACCGGCTTCCACCGCATCGAGATGGACCTGTGGCTCGACCAGGCCAAGAAGAACTACCCGAACGAGAAGCTCGCCCCGCTCGACCAGGCCGGCCGCAAGCAGGTCGGCGACAAGCTCGTCGCAGACGTGACGAAGCTGCACGACCTCGTGAACTCCAAGGACTTCACGCTCACCCTCGCCGACATCACCAACGGCGCCGTGAGCCTGCTCGACGAGGTCGCCGCCCCCGACGGCAAGCTGCCCGGCGAGGAGAACGAGTTCGCCCACACCGACCTCTACGACTTCACCGCGAACGTCGAGGGCGCGCAGGTCGCGTTCGACACGGTCAAGAAGATCGCCGAGGCCAAGGGACCCGAGGGCAAGAAGCTCGTCGCCGAGCTCGACCGCCAGTTCGCCGGCATGCTCGACCTGCTCGCGCAGTACGGCTCGTTCGACAAGGGCTTCGTCGACTACTCGACGGTCGACCAGAACGCCCGCAACGAGCTCGGCGCCCAGCTGAACGCTCTCAGCGAGCCCCTGTCGAAGCTCACGCACACCGTGCTCGGCCTTCCCGCGTCCAAGTAGTCGGTAGTCTGTCGACGATGTCCGAGCCCACTCGCCCCGAGCCGCAGCAGGAGCCGCGCCCGCAGGAAGGCCCGCGGACTCCGGAGGAGTCCGCGCCGCAGCCCTCCCGCCGCGCCCTGTTCGGCATGCTCGGCGGCGGTGCGGCCGGGCTCGCCGTCGGCGCGGCGGCCGGCGCGGTCGCGAACAGCGCCCTCGCTGCCTCCGGACCGCTCGGCTCCGGCACCGCAGGAGCGTCGCGTGGCGTCGTACCGTTCGAGGGCGCGCACCAGGCCGGGATCGTCACCCCGGCCCAGGATCGGCTGCACTTCGCCTCCTTCGAGATGCTGCACAGCTCCGGCCGCGACGAGCTCATCTCGCTGCTGCGCGACTGGACCGCCGCCGCCCGCGAACTGACCGCCGGGCGCGACATCGGCTCGGGCGCCGTCGACGGACCGCTGCTCGCCCCGCCCGACGACACGGGCGAGGCGCAGGGGCTGAGCGCGTCGAACCTCACGCTCACCTTCGGACTCGGCCGGGAGCTGTTCGCCGACCGGTCGCTGCGCGGCGGCGGCACCGAGGCCGACCCGTTCGGACTGCGCGAGCGGATGCCCGCCTCGTTCGCCCCGCTTCCCTCGTTCGCGTTCGACCTGCTCGACCCCGCGACGACCGGCGGCGATCTCTGCGTGCAGGCCTGCGCGGACGACCCCCAGGTGGCGGTGCACGCGATCCGCAACCTCAGCCGCATCGCGATGGGCCGCGCGCGTATCGTCTGGAGCCAGCTCGGGTTCGGACGCACCTCGTCCACCTCGCAGTCGCAGGAGACGCCGCGGAACCTCTTCGGGTTCAAGGACGGCACCGCCAATGTGAAGGCGGAGGAGACGAAGGCCCTCGCCCAGCACGTGTGGGTCGCCGACGGACCCGAGTGGATCCGCGGCGGCAGCTACCTGGTCGCGCGCAAGATCGCCATGACCATCGAATCGTGGGACCGCACCACGCTGCAGGAGCAGGAGCGCGTGATCGGGCGCACCAAGGGCGAGGGCGGACCGCTCTCGGGCGGCGGGGAGTTCACCGAGCCCGACTTCGCCCGCACCCGGACCTCCGGCGGCACCGCGATCGACATCGCCGCGCACGTGCGCCTCGCGCACCCCACGAAGAACCACGGGATCCGCCTGCTGCGCCGCGGCTACAACTACGTCGACGGCAACAACCCGCTCGGCCAGCTCGGCGCCGGCCTCTTCTTCATCTCGTACCAGAGCGACCCGTCAGCGTTCGTGACCGTGCAGCGTGCGCTCAAGACCGACGCGCTGAACGAGTACATCCGCCACGTCGGCTCCGGGCTCTGGGCCGTGCCCCGCGGAGTCGGCGCCGGCGAGTTCGTCGGCCAGGCCCTGTTCGACTGAGCGCGGCTCAGCGTCCGCCGGGCGAACCGGCCGGAGCGTCGGGCCACTCGCTCGTCAGATAGGCCTCGACCGCCCGATGGCGGAACGCGTACGGCTTGCCCCGCGAGATGATCCCCCGCACCGTGTCGAGGCGCTGCGCGGTGGGACCGGCATCGGTCGCCTTCGCGAACCCCGCGTCGGCCGCGATCCGCGTGAGCGTCCGCTCCTTCGGGGGCAGCTCCGCCATGGCCTCGAGGAACTGCTTCTCACGCTCGGGCAGCCGGTTCAGGATCCGCTCGACGTGAGCGCCCGCCTCCCGGCTGGCGCTCCGCCAGCCGGCGAGCACCTGCTCCTCGGTGATGAGGGGGCCGGTGCCGGCGTACCAGGCCTGCTCCCCCGCGAGCTGGAACAGGAACGGCTCGCCCCGGCACAGGTCGACGATCGCGGCGGCCGCCGCGGGGTCCATGCGGACCCGTTCGATCCCGCCGTCCGGCACGGCGATGCTCCGACCCGCGAGCACGAAGCCCTGCAGCGCCTCGGCGAGCTCCTCCTCGTCGATCGCGGTCAGCGTGGTGGTCTTGAACCGCCGGGCGAACGTCGCGCCCTTGCGCGCACCCGTCATGTCCTCGAAGTCGGGGAGACCGGTCAGGTAGACGGCGATCGGCAACGATCGCAGCACCCGGTTGCCGCCCGGCACCTCGACCTCGATCTCGTGCGTGAGCGCGTCGCCGAGCGCGATGAGCAGCTGCGAGAGCGCGTGCTCGTCGGTGATGTTCTGCACCTCGTCGATGTGGATCAGCGCCACGACGTCGCCTCGGCGGATCGCCGCGCGCCCGACTTCGATGAGGAGGTCGGTCAGGGCCCGGTAGGGATCCGGGCCCTCGGCGCCCTGCAGGGTGAGCGAGATCCCGGCGGCCGCGACCGCCCGGACCCGGGCGAGCGCCGCCGCGATCTCGTTCGCGGGTTTCGAGGACAGCCCCGCGGTCTCGGCGAGCCGCAGGATCGCCTCCGCGACGAGCTTCAGCGGATCCGCGCCCGAGGGGATCCGGAGCTGGGGCGTCACCCAGTCCCCGTGCGCCGCGGCGGTCTGCGCGATGCGGCGCACCAGGGACGACTTCCCGAGCCCGGGCTCGCCGAGGATCGTGCGCCCGCGCTCGGGAAGTCCGACGATCCGACGCGGACGGACGACATCGCGCCAGTCGCTCAGCTGCTCGCTGCGTCCGGCCCAGACCTCGGGGACGATGTCGGATCCGGGGCTGAACGGGTTGTTGAGCGAGCTCCTCATTCGATAACTTTATCAGCCGAATGGATCTTGATAACTTTATCGCGAGCGTGGCGCGCTCTCGGACCCCGCCCACGGGCGGGACGGGCCGCCCGGCACGAGCGCCGAGCGCTGCGTCACCCAGCTGAACATCGACACCGCGGCGGCCGCCGAGGCGTTGATGGACCTCGTGGACCCGTACTGCGTGATCTCGACCACGGCCTCGGCCGCGGCCACCGCGTCGTCCGTCAGCCCGGGTCCCTCCTGCCCGAAGAGCATGATGCAGCGCTCGGGCCACGCGAAGGTCTCGACCGGCACGCAGCCCGGCACGTTGTCGATCGCGATGATCGGCAGCCCGTTCGCCTCGGCCCACGCGGCGAGCTCGGCGACGTCGGCGTGGTACTGCACGTGCTGGTAGCGGTCGGTCACCATGGCGCCCCGCTTGTTCCAGCGCCGCCGGCCCACGATGTGCACCGTGTCCGCGCCGAAGGCGTTCGCACTGCGCACGATCGAGCCGATGTTCATGTCGTGCTGCCAGTTCTCGATCGCCACGTGGAACGGGTGCCGGTGCTCGTCGAGGTCGGCGACGATCGCCTCCATGCGCCAGTACCGGTAGCGGTCGATCACGTTGCGGGAGTCGCCGTGCTCCAGCAGCTCGGGGTCGTAGTGCTCGTCGTCGGGCCAGGCCTCGGGGCCGCCCGGCCAGGGGCCGACGCCTGCGGTGGTGCGCTCGGGATGCTGTTCGGTCACCCGAGCATTCTCCCGGATCCCCGGCTGCGGCGTCGGCGCCCCCGCCGCACGCGGAGTCCCGCCGATCATTCCGGCCAGATGATGAAGTCGCCGTCGGCGCGACGCGCGGGCGCGTCGCCCACCGCGTCGAGCACCGACCGGATCCGCCCCAGCACCTCGGGCGGCAACTCGAGCGGCGGCTCGTCGGGCTGGTACGTGGTGCGGATCGGGTAGTCGACGCCGGGCTCGGAGGTCATCTCGATGTGGCAGCCGAGCACGAGCGTCACCGGGTGCTCCTGCGCGAACGCGATCAACCGATCGATGGTGCGCGAGTAGGCCGCCCAGTCGTCGACGTAGAGCCGTCCCCGGTAGACGGTGTCGCCCGTCAGCAGGAACCCGGTCCAGGGATCGTAGAACACGACCGCCGACCGCTCGTGCCCGGGTGCGCCGATGGCGAGCAGGGCGCGGCCGCCGAGCTCGACCCGACCGGGCTCGGCGGCCGCGTCGTCGTCCGCGATGCCGAGGAACGACCACGCCGCCGTGCGATCCGCGGGCACCACCACGGTGCCCGGCCGGTCCGCGAACTGCGCGTCCCCCGCCACGTGATCCCCGTGCGCGTGGGTGTGCAGCACCACCAGCTCGTACCCGGGCCGCGGGTGCCGCCCCAGCCAGCCCTCGATCAGCTCGTCGACCGTGCGTCGCAGGGGCAGCAGGTCCGGATCCACGGTCGCACCCGTGTCGATCAGCACCGCACGCGCCTCGCCGAACAGCAGGAACAGGAACGGCGCCTCGTAGTCGATCGCCTTGTTCTGGCGGAGGATCGCGGTGTGCGGATCCACCCAGTGCACCTGCAGATCCGGGTCGGTGTTGTGCTTCGCCGACGGGGAGCCGTGGATCCACCGGACGCCGAGCGGTTCGGCCGAGTGCCGTTGGCCGACGAGCGGCTCGGGAACCGACGGATCCACGGTGAAGGGGTCAGCGGTCGGCATCGGTGGACGCCGCGCTCAGCAGGTCCAGTTCGGCCCGGCTCAGCTCGACCTCGAGCGAGTCGAGCAGGGCGGGCAGCTGATCCGTGTTGCGCGCGCTCGCGATCGGCGCCGCGACGGTCGGCTGCTGCCGCAGCCACGCGAGCGAGATCGCGGCGACCGGCACCCGGTGCAGCTCCGCCAGCTGGTCGAGCCCGGCGAGCACCGCGAGACCTCGCGCGTCGAGGTACGCCGCGGCGTCCTCGGCGCGCGGGCTCGCCGAGGCGCTGTTCACGTCCATCGCGTCGCGGTACTTGCCCGCGAGGAATCCCTTCGCGAGCGAGAAGTACGGGAACACCGAGAGGCCCTCGCGCTCGGCCGCGTCGCGCAGGCCGTTCGTCTCGAAGTCGCGCTCCATCAAGTTGTAGTGGGGCTGCAGCGCGACGGGCAGGTGGTAGCCGCCCTCCCGCGCGATGCGGAACCACTCGTCGATCCGCTCGGCCGTGTAGTTCGAGACGCCGATCGCGCGGACCTTGCCCGCATCGACCAGCTCCGAGAACGCGGCGACGGTCTCGGCGAGCGGCGTCTCGGCGTCGTCGAAGTGCGCATAGTAGAGATCGATCCGGTCGGTGCCGAGCCGCTCGAGCGACGCATCTGCCGCCGCGCGCACGTTCGCCGCGGACAGCCCCGAGAACTCGGGGTGGGTCGAGACCTTCGTCGCGACGACGACGCGATCGCGCGCACCGCGGTCCCGCACCCACTCGCCGATGAGGCGCTCGGACTCGCCGCCGCCGTTGCCCGGAGCCCAGTGCGAGTAGCCGTCGGCGGTGTCGATGAAGTCGCCGCCGCCGGCGACGAACGCGTCGAGCACCCCGAACGATGCGTCCCGGTCGGCCGTCCAGCCGAACACGTTGCCGCCGAGGGCGAGGGGAGCGATCTCGAGCTCCGAGGATCCGATGCGGGTGCGGGCGATGGTCATGGAGGACGCTCCTTCGCGAGTCGATGCGGGCCGCGCAGATGCGCGCACGTCGGGTGCAGCGCGGACACCGTCCACGCTATTCCCCCGCGCTGGGCGGCGGGTCAGGATGACGTGCGTGCGCGGAGTCGAGATTGCAGTTGTGCACGGAATAGCGCTCCATTCCATACACAACTGCAATCTCGGCGGGGCCAGGCGGGGCCGGGTCGGACCGGACCGGGCCGGGCCGGGCGGACGGGGCCGGAGCCCGGCGGCACCGCTACACCGCCGCGACCGCCAGCGATTCGCCGTCGGGGGCGACGTCGACACGGACCGTGCCGCCGTCGCGCACCTCGCCCGACAGGATCGCCCGCGCGAGCCGATCCTCGATCTCGCGCTGCATGAGCCGACGCAGGGGACGCGCGCCGTAGACCGGGTCGTACCCGGTCTGCGCCAACCAGGTGCGGGCCTCGGGCGTGACCGCGACGGTGAGCCGGCGCGGCGCGAGCCGGGTCTGCAGCCGGTCGACCGACAGCTCGACGATCTGCGCCAGGTCCGCTTCGGAGAGCGGCCGGAAGATCACCATCTCGTCGAGCCGGTTGATGAACTCGGGCTTGAACGCCCGGCGCACCGTCTCGCGCACCGCGGATTCCTTCTCGCCCCAGTCCAGCTCGGGATCGATGAGGTACTGCGAGCCCAGGTTGGAGGTGAGGATCAGGATCACGTTGCGGAAGTCGACCGTGCGCCCCTGACCGTCGGTCAGGCGGCCGTCGTCGAGCACCTGCAGGAGCACGTCGAACACCTCGGGGTGCGCCTTCTCGACCTCGTCGAGCAGCACCACCGAGTACGGCCGGCGCCGCACGGCCTCGGTCAACTGACCGCCCTGCTCGTAGCCGACGTACCCGGGAGGGGCGCCGACCAGCCGGGACACCGAGTGCTTCTCGCCGTACTCGCTCATGTCGATGCGGATCATCGCGTGCTCGTCGTCGAAGAGGAACTCGGCAAGAGCCTTCGCGAGCTCCGTCTTGCCGACACCGGTCGGGCCGAGGAACAGGAAGGAACCGGTGGGCCGGTTCGGATCCGCGATGCCTGCGCGGGTGCGCCGCACGGCGTCGCTCACCGCGCGCACCGCGTCGGTCTGGCCGATGAGCCGGCGACCCAGTTCGCTCTCGAGCGCGAGCAGCTTCTCGGTCTCGCCCTGCAGCAGGCGCCCGACGGGGATCCCCGTCCAGGCCGCGACCACGCCCGCGATGTCCTCGTCGGTGACCTGGTCGTTGACCATGGGCGGCTCGCCACCCTCGGCCGCCTCGGCCTCGTGCTCGGCCCGTTCGGCCTCGGCGAGCTGCTTCTCGATCACCGGGATCTCGCCGTAGAGCAGCTTCGACGCCCGCTCGAGGTTGCCCTCGCGCTGGGCGCGCTCGGCGTCCATGCGCAGACGGTCGAGCTGCTCGCGCAGCTCGCCCGTACGGTTCAGCGCTGCACGCTCGCGCTCCCACCGCGCTTCGAGCACGTCGAGATCCGCCTGCTTCACGGCGAGGTCGCCGCGCAGCTTCGCGAGGCGCTCCTTCGAGGCCTCGTCCTTCTCCTTCTTGAGCGCCAGTTCCTCGAGCTTCATGCGGTCGACTGCGCGGCGCAGCTCGTCGATCTCGACCGGGGCCGAGTCGATCTCCATGCGCAGGCGGCTCGCCGCTTCATCGATGAGGTCGATCGCCTTGTCGGGCAGCTGCCGGGCCGTGATGTAGCGGTCGCTCAGCGAGGCCGCGGCGATGAGCGCCGAGTCGGCGATCGTGACCTTGTGGTGCGCCTCGTAGCGCTCCTTGAGGCCGCGGAGGATCGCGACCGTGTCTTCGACGGAGGGCTCGCCGACGTAGACCTGCTGGAAGCGCCGTTCGAGCGCGGCGTCCTTCTCGATGTACTCGCGGTACTCGTCGAGCGTCGTCGCGCCGATGAGCCGCAGCTCACCACGGGCGAGCATGGGCTTCAGCATCTGCGAGGCCGCGACGGAGGATTCGCCCCCGCCGGCGCCCATGAGGGTGTGCAGCTCGTCGATGAAGGTGATGATCCTGCCGTCGGAGTCCTTGATCTCCTGCAGCACCGCCTTCATGCGCTCCTCGAACTCGCCGCGGTACTTCGCGCCGGCGATGAGCGCCGAGATGTCGAGGGAGATCAGCTCCTTGTCCTTCAGGGACTCGGCGACGTCGCCCGCGACGATGCGCTGGGCGAGGCCCTCGACGACGGCGGTCTTGCCGACGCCGGGCTCGCCGATCAGCACGGGGTTGTTCTTGGTGCGCCGGGTGAGCACCTGGCTCACACGGCGGATCTCGGCGTCGCGGCCGATGACGGGGTCGAGCTTGCCGGTCCGGGCGACCTCGGTGAGGTTGACGCCGAACTGCTCGAGCGCGCTCTGCGCGCCCTCTTCGCCCTGGGCGGGCGTCCAATTGGCCTGCATCTGGGTCCTCTCTGTTCAGCAGACGGGCGCGATGTCGCGAGTGCCGGCTGACCCGAGCACCCGCGACATCGCAAACTTGAGTTCAGTTGACTCAAGTTTACGCCGGGACCCGCGGAAGCGCTACCCCGCGTCCCGACCCCGCAGGTCCTTCCGCAGGATCTTGCCCGAGCTCGACTTGGGGATCACGTCGATGAACTCGACCGCGCGGACCTTCTTGTGCGCGGCGACGTGCTCCGCGACGAAGGCCACGACCTCCTCCGCCGTGAGCGAGGCGTTCTCCTGCAGCACCACGAACGCCTTCGGCACCTCGCCGGCCTCCTCGTGCGGGAGCGCCACGACCGCGGCATCGGCGATCGCCGGATGCGTGAGCAGCAGCGCCTCGAGCTCGGCCGGCGGCACCTGGTAGCCCTTGTACTTGATGAGCTCCTTGAGCCGATCGACCACGAACACCTGCCCGTCGGCGTCGATCTCGACGATGTCGCCCGTGTGCAGGAACCCGTCCGGCTCGAGCGTCGCCGAGGTCGCCTCCGCGTTGTTCAGGTACCCGACCATCACCTGGGGTCCCCGGATCAGCAGCTCGCCGGGCAGGCTGCGCCCCGCCTCGGGACGCCCGATCTCCTCGCCCGTCTCGATGTCGACGATGCGCATCTCGGTGTTCGCGACCAGGGCCCCGATCGAACCGCGGTCGATGTCGGGGCGGTCGCGCGGGATCACGTGCGAGACCGGGCTCATCTCGGTCATGCCGTACCCCTGCAGCACGAGGGTCTCGAGCCGGTCCCCCACCGCCTTCGCGAGGCTCGAGTCCAGCGCGGCCGCGCCCGACAGCACGAACTCGACCGCCGACAGATCGTACTGGGCGACGATCGGGTGCTTCGCCAGCGCCACCGCGATCGGGGGCGCCACGAACACGGCGGTCGTGCGCTGATCCTGGATGATCCGCAGGAACTCCGGCAGATCGAACTTCGGCACCGTGACCAGCGTCGCCCGCTCGCGCAGCGCGAGGTTCAGCAGCACCGTGAGCCCGTAGATGTGCGTGAACGGGAGCACCGCCAGCACACGATCGTGCGCGTCGAGCCCGATCGCCGGATTCGACTGCAGCACGTTCGCGACCAAGTTGCGGTGCGTGAGCATGACACCCTTCGGCCGTCCCGTGGTGCCCGAGGAGTACGGGATCACCGCGAGCTGGGTCGCCGGATCGAACGACACCTCCGGAGCGGCGTGCCCGCCGCCCGCCAGATCGCGCAGGCTCGCATAGCCCTCGGCGCCGTCGAGCACGATCACACGATCCTTCGCGAGGCCCGCGGCCTCGGCGCCCGGGCCCGAGTTCGGCAGCAGCGGCGAGACGGTGAGCAGCAGGACCGCACCCGAATCCTGCAGCTGCCGGGCGAGGTCCTCGGCCGTCGACAGCGCCGCCACCGGGGTCACCGTGGCTCCGGCGCGCAGGATCCCGTGGAACGCGGCGACGAACGCGGGCACGTTCGGCGCGTGCAGCGCCACCACGTCGCCCACCCCGATGCCGCGGGCGGCGAGCCCGCCCGCGATCGCCAGCACCTGACCCCGGAGCTCGGCGTACGTCGTCTCGGCGCCGCTCGGCCCGTCGACCAGGGCCACCCGCCCCAGTTCCGCCTCGGTCAACCCGCCGAACACGGCGTCGGTGATGGAAATGTTCGGGATCTCGATCTCCCCGTAGGGGCTGCTGAACGTCACGTTGTCTCCTTTGACTCTTTGACTCGTCCCGCTCATCCTCGGCGATGCGCCCACCCCGCGCAACGGTGCCCATCCGGTTCCGTGGCCCCGCTCCAACGGCGATGCCTCCCGTCGGCGATAGCCTGGAGCTATCCCCCATCGAGCCACCCGCAGAGGAGCCCCAGCCATGTCGCGCATCGCACTCGTCCGCCAGCCCAGCCCCCTTCTCGACGACGGCATCGTCGATCACATCGAGAAGGTCGCGGTCGATCTGGAGCGGGCCCGCGAGCAGTGGCGCGGCTACGTGGCGACGCTCCAGTCGCACGGCTGGCAGACCATCGAGGTCGAGCCCGCCGACGACTGCCCCGACTCGGTGTTCATCGAGGACACGGTCGTCATGTTCCGCAACGTCGCCGTGATCAGCCGGCCCGGCGCCGACAGCCGCAAGCCCGAGACCGCGGGCACCCGCAAGGCGCTCGAGGCCCTCGGCTGCCCCATCGCCGAGATCCGCGAGCCCGGCACCCTCGACGGCGGCGACGTGCTCAAGATCGGCGACACCGTCTACGTCGGCCGCGGCGGCCGCACCAACGCCGAGGGCGTCGCCCAGCTGCGCGCGATCCTCGCCCCGCTCGGCGGCAAGGTCGTCGCCGTTCCCGTCACCAAGGTGCTGCACCTCAAGACCGCCGTCACCGCGCTGCCCGACGGCACCGTGATCGGCTTCCCCGACTTCGTCGACGACCCCGCGATCTTCGACCGTTTCGTGCCCGTGCCCGAACCGCACGGCACCGCGGTCGTCTGCCTGAGCGAGAGCGAGCTGATCATCTCGGCCTCCGCGCCGCGCACCGCAGCGATGCTGCGCGACTTCGGCTACACCGTCACCGAGGTCGAGATCTCGGAGTACGAGAAGCTCGAGGGCTGCCCGACCTGCCTGTCGGTCCGCGTGCGCGCGCTTGTCTGATCCCCGCGGCGGCCTGAGCGCCGGCGCCGCCCCGCGGCACTGGATCGCCCTCTTCGTCACCGTCTGCCTCGTCGCGCTCAACATGCGCATGACGATCACGGGCGTCGGGCCGCTGCTCGACGAGATCGCGGCCTCGCAGGGCACCACGCCCGCCGCGCTCGGGCTGCTCGCGTCGATCCCGCTGATCGCGTGGGGGCTCGTGTCGCCGCTGGCGCACGGGCTCGCCACGCGGATCGGCACCGACGCCGCGGTCGCCTGGTCGCTGCTCGTGCTCGCCGCCGGGACCGTCTGGCGCTCGCTGCCCGGTCCCTCGCTGAACCTGTGGCTGGGCACGTGCCTCATCGGCGCGGCCCTCGCCGTCGCCAACGTCCTGCTGCCCGTCACGATCCGGCGCGACTTCGGCACCCGGATCCCCCTGGTGATGGGCGTCTACTCGGCCCTGCTCGGCGGGGCCGCCGCGATCTCGGCCGGACTCGTCGTGCCGATCTCGCACCTCGCCCCGGCCGGCGGCGAGCCGCTCGGCTGGCGGATCGCGCTCCTCTCGAGCGGCCTCGTCGTACCGATCGCGCTCGTCGCCTGGGGCCTGACCCACCGACGCGGGATCTTCGCCGGACGCGGGGCCCGCAGCTCCGCTGATGGATCCACCGATGCCGGCGGCGCCGATGTCTCCGCCGTCGGACCGGCGGCGGCACCGGCTGCCGGATCGGCGTCAGCCGGATCGGCGTCAGCCGACGACCGGGTCGGCCGCCGGATCTGGGGCGACCCGCTCGCCTGGTGGATCGCGATCTACATGGGCATGCAGTCCTGGAACTTCTACGTGTTCGCGACGTGGCTCGCGCCGATCGAGCTCTCGCGCTCCGTCCCGCCCGTCGTCGCGGGCCTCGACGTCATGCTGTTCCACGTCTGCGGCGTGCTCGGATCGCTCGCCGCTCCGTTCCTCGCCCGGACCCGACTGCGCGCGATCCTGCCGATCGTCCCGCCGCTCCTCTGCATCGCCGGAGCGCTCGGCATCGTGCTGCTGCCCGGCGTCGTCCCCGCGCTCTGGCTCGCGCTCGCGGGATTCTCGTGCGGCAGTGCGCTGAGCATCAGCCTCACGCTCATGGCGCAGCGCGCCGCCAGCCACGCGGCATCGTCGGCGCTGTCGGGCATGGCGCAGTCGGTCGGCTACCTGCTGGCCGGGCTCGGGCCGATCCTCTTCGGCCTCGCCCACGAGCTGACCGGCGGTTGGCTGCTGCCGCTCGCCGTCGTGCTGCTCGCCTCGGCCGCCGGGATCGTGGCCGGACTCGCGGTGCGCGGCGAACGCCGGGTGCTCGACCGGCGATAGAACGGACGCGCCGGGTCTCGGGCGAGCGGCGTGCGCTTGCCCGGGGAACGGCTCCGGTGTCGAAAGCCGGTCCCGCTGACGAGAATCGGGCCAAAAGCGCGGGTTTTCGAGGGTTCTTCGACAGTCGTCCCCACTCTCGACGGGGTGGCCGTTCATCGAGCCCGCGGCTGAGGCAGCCCCGCTCGGCACGCGGCACGCAGCACCCGGCATGTCGGACGCTGCGCACACGCAGAGCGAGGCCCTCGACTCCGCAGGGGGTGGAGTCGAGGGCCTCGTCGGTCGAGCGCGAGCCCGCCGCGCTACTCGGTGCCGGCCTCGCCCGGAGTCTCCGCGCCGGTGCCGTTCGCCCGGCGCCGGCGCAGGATCAGGAGCACCGCGCCCGCACCGAGCAGGACCGCGGCCGCGATCCCGAACAGGGCGAGGTTCTGGCCGCCGGTCACGGGCAGGGATCCGCCGGTCTCGCCCGATGCCGCGCCCGTGGACTCGGCCGCGGAAGAGGCGCTCCCTCCGGTGGAGGATCCGGCGTTCGCGGAGGATCCGGCGTTCGCGCCGGCGGCACCGGCATCGGCGGTTCCGGTCGACCCGGTATCGGAGCTGCTGTTCGCACCGGCCCCGGCCCCGGCACTTGCGTTCCCGTCGGCACCGGCGTTCGCACCGGCACCGGCATTCGCACCGGCGCCAGCGCTCGCGTTCCCATTCGCGCCAGCACCAGCACCGGCACCGGCATTCGCACCGGTATCGGCGCGGGTCACCGTGATCGGCAGTTCGGCGACGGTCTCTCCGTCGCGCAGCGCGACGACGGTGTGCGCTCCCGCGGGGGCGTCGGCCGGGATCGTGACCTGCTGCGAGAACGCGCCGTGCTCGTCCGCGGTCACCGCGCCGAGGGCCACCGGTGCGGAGTGCAGTTCGAGCGCGAGCTGTTCGTCCGGTGCGAAGCCGGCCCCGGCGAGCCCGACCGTGCCGCCGGCCTCGACCGAGATCGGCGATCCCGCGTCGTTCCCCGGCACCGTCAGCTTCGGTACGGCGGGCTGCTCGGCCTCGGCGGGCAGCGCGACGTCGATGTGCTTGGCTTCGCGCGCGGCCCCGCCGGCTCCGAAGTAGTAGGCGGTGACCCGCAGGCGGTCCTGGTAGAGCCCCACACGCAGACCGATCGGGTCGGCACCGCCGACCGCGGTCTCGTTCCAGTCGCCGCTCGGGCCGTACTGGGTGGTCACGGCCGCCGTGTTGACGATCGTCGGGCCGGAGGCCGTGGTCGGGTCGAAGCGCTGCTCCACCGACCAGTCGTTCAGCTCGGGCGACCAGTGCGTGTGCGAGGTGAGCGCGGTCACGTTCGAGTACTGCGCGAGCAGGGCCTCGATGCGCTCGGTGTCGGCGCCGTAGTCGCCCTGGTAGAACTTGGCGTAGGTGCCCGAGACGGAGTTGTTGAACACGTGGTGCGTCATGAGCAGCACCGGCTTGCCCTGCGACTTCCAGTAGGCGAGGCGCTCGCTCAGCCAGGTGAACTGCTGATCCGAGAGGTCGACGAACGGTCCGCCGCCCCCGTGGTACACGTGGCCCTCGCTCCCGAGCCAGATCAGCGGCAGCTGCCCGTCGACGAGCTGCTCGCCCCAGAGGCCGCCCTGGCCGCCGACCTCGCGCATGCTCGTCTTGTCGAGGAAGCGCTTCACGTAGGCGGGCACGCCATCCGAACCGTAGTACTCGTGGTTGCCGATGGTCGAGATGCGGGTGGCGTAGTCCTTGCCGCCGCCGGCGTTGAACGCCGCGAAGTAGTCGTCGTACTGCGTCGCGGTGCCGTTGCTCGTGAGATCGCCGTTCGCGACGATCGTGCTCGCCTTCGGGCTGAGCGAGCGCAGGCCCGGCAGCGTCTGGTCGCGCAGGCGCGCGGTCGCGCCCTGGATGTCGCTGATCACATCGACCGCGGCGACCGGCTGCGCATCGGCGGCGAGCGCCGGGAGCGGCTTCACGATCGCGACGTCGTCGATCATCCAGGATCCGGCGCCCGCGTCGGCGGTGAAGCCGAACTCGAGGGTCATCGACTTGGCACCGGCGGGCACCGTGAACGGCAGGCGGGGCTGGGCCGATTCCTGGTCCTTGGTCGTCCACTCGTTCAGCGCGACGCGCTGGCCGGTGTCGAACACAGCGGTGACGGCGGCGCGCTGGGCGCCTCCGCGCTTGCGGTAGTGGCTGTCGAATCGGAGTTCGAGCGCGTCACGCGAGGTCACCCGGATCGGCCGGGTCTTCAGCACGCTGTCGACGGCGGTCTTCGACGCGTCGGCGACGGCGATCTTGCCGGATGCGCGGGTGAAGGCCTGGCGGCGATCCACCCCGTAGGTGTCGACGACCTGGGCGAGCGTGGTCTGCTCCCAGCCGGAGGCGGGGAACTGCCAGCGCTCGGTCGACTCGATCCCGTCGAACCAGCGCTGCGGTTCCGTGCTGTTCGCGGTCCCGACGGCCTTCGCGACGACGGTCACCGGCAGCTTCGCCGGGGTGATCCCGTCGCCGCTGAGCGAGAGGGTGCGCACACCCGCTGCGGATCCGGCGGGGACGGTCACGTCGAAGCTCGCGGTGCCGTCGGCGCCGGCCTTCGGGATCCCGGTCACGGGGGTGCCGGCGAGGTCGGCGACGAGCTGCTGCCCCTCGCGCAGACCGCCGACGCGCACGGCGAGCGGGGCGCCGGGGATCGCGAGCGGCTTCGCGGCCGACAGGATCTTGAGGTCGACGGCCTTCGGCGCAGCTTCGGCGATGTCGACGTTGTCGATCATCCAGAACCAGTTGTTGCTGCTCTGCAGGTAGGCCCAGCCGACCTCGACCTTGGTCGCGGACTTCGGGACGTCGAAGGTGACCGACTCGCTCGTGTTGAGTCCGTTGGCCCCGTAGGACTTGACCACGACGGGCGCGCCGCCGTCGATGCGTGCGAGCAGCTGCGAGGGCGGGTTCTGCCCCTGCTTGTAGTGGCTGTCGAACTTCACGGTGACGGCGCCCGTACGATCGGCGAGCACGAGCGGTGCCGACCACAGGGTCGAGTCGAAGTTGCCCGTGGTGGGACGGTTGGAGTCGGACTGCACGACGGCGACCATTCCGGAGGCCTTGCCGAAGCTGCCGCGGTCGCCGGTGTTGCCGAACTCCTTGGTCACCTCCGCGGTGGTGTGGAAGGTCCAGCCCTCCCAGCCGGCGCGCATGCCGGTCGTGTTGACGCGGTCGACGAGCCAGCCCGCGGGCGGGGTCTGCGCCGACGACGCGGTCTCGAAGGCCTCGGTGAGGTGGGCGGGAGCGGCGAACGCCGGGGCCGCCGCGGGAGCGACGACGAGGCCGGACATCAGGGCGAGGAGCGCGCCGGCGGCGAGGCCGGAGCGTCGGCGGGACGCCGAGGGGGCTGAGGGATGCATCTGCTCTCTTCGGTTCAGGGAGGGGAGGGTGAATCGGATGGAGGAAAGCGGGGAGCGGTGCGGAGTCAGGCCTGCGGCGCGATGGCGGCGAGCGCGGCCGCGTGCAGGCGCCCGTTGGTGGCGAGCAGTTCGCCGGAGGTGTGGGATTCCTCGCCCGCGGCGTCGGTGCAGGAGCCGCCGGCCTCGCGCACGATCGGTAGGATCGCGGCGATGTCGTAGGGCTTGACGTCGAACTCGCAGACGATGTCGACGGCGCCTTCGGCGAGGAGCATGTACGACCAGAGGTCGCCGTAGGCGCGATCCCGCCAGACGCGGGAGGCGAGGTCGAGCAGCTGCTCGCGACGGCCCGCGGCCTCCCAGGTGTCGATGCCCTGGAAGCTGAGCGACGCGTCGCCGAGCTCGTCGACCCCGCTGACGCGCAGTCGGCGGGGCTCGCCCGCCTCTCCGGCGCCGCCCGGCGCGGTCGAGCGCTTCCACGCGCCGGCGCCGGTCATCGCCCACCAGCGGGCGCCCATCGCGGGCGCCGAGACGACGCCGAGCACGGGCACTCCGTCGACCTCGAGCGCGATGAGGGCGCCCCAGTTGGGTACGCCGCGCAGGTAGTTGGCGGTGCCGTCGATGGGGTCGATGATCCACCGGCGGCGAGCGGTGCCCGGTGCACCGGTCTCGTCGGACTCCCCCGTCTCCTCGCCGAGGAACCCGTCGCGGGGGCGGCGTTCGGCGAGGAGGTCGCGCAGCGCGCGCTCGGTCGCGGTGTCGGCCTCGGTGACGAATGATCCGTCGGGCTTCCGGCTGCTGCGCAGCCCCTCGGCGGTGAAGCGCGGCAGGGCGATGGAGTCGGCCAGGTCGGCGAGCTCGTGGGCGAGCCGCAGGTCGTCGTCGTACACGGCCGGCCCTACTGGAGCCGCTTGCGGATCCACGCCGAGGCGAGGTCCACGACCACGATGAGGATGAGCACCATGATCAGGTAGGTGAGCATCTGGTCGAACTGGAAGGTCTTGATCGACTTGTTGATGAGCAGCCCGATGCCGCCGGCGCCGACGAGGCCGAGCACGAGCGAGGAGCGCACGTTGACGTCGAAGCGGTAGAGCAGCAGACCGGTCAGCTGGGGCAGCACCGTCGGGATGGTGGCGTTCGCGACGACCTGGAACCGGTTCGCGCCGGCGGTGCCGAGCGCCTGCTCGGGGCCGGGATCGACCTCCTCCATCGCCTCCGACCAGAGCTTGCCCATGACGCCGGTGTTGTGGCAGATGAGGGCGAGCACGCCCGCGAAGGGGCCGAGGCCGACCGCGGTCACGAAGATGAGGGCGAACACGATGTCGGGCACGGCGCGGAAGAACGACAGGATCGCGCGGGCGACCTGGTAGACGAAGGCGTTGGGCGCGGTGGTGCGCGCTCCGAACACCGCGAGCAGCAGCGCGAACGGCACGGAGACCGTGGTGCCGAGCAGGCCGACCCAGAGGGTCTGCAGCACGCCCTGGATGCCGTCGCTGAGCACCTCGGGGCTGAGGTCGGGCGGGAACGCCTCGGCGATGAACCGGCCCATGCCCTGCGCGCCCGAGACGAGCGAGTCGAGACGGAAGTCGGTGCTCTCGAAGGCGATCCAGTGCAGGGCGACGAGGATCAGGATCCCGACGGTCCACGAAGTGGCGCGCATGGGCGCCTTCGCGTCGCGCGGGACGGGCAGGCGGCGCGGGGACCGGGCGTCCGGCTCGGCGCCGGCGTCGGCAGCGGTATCGATGGTTGCGGTCACGAGGGATCCCTTACACGTAGAGGGCGGCGAGCGCCGCGTCGTCGATGTCGTCGATGGGCGCGTCGAACGCCAGATTGCCGTCGCGCAGCCCGATCACGCGGTGCGCGTACTTGCGGGCGAGATGGGGCTGGTGCAGCACCGCGGCGACTCCGAGGTTCTCCTCGACCGCGAGCTCGTGCAGCAGGGCCATCACGTCGTCCGCGGCGCGCGGGTCGAGCGCCGAGACGGGCTCGTCGGCGAGCAGGATCCGGGGGCGCTGGCAGAGCGCGCGGGCGATCGCCACGCGCTGCTGCTGACCGCCTGACAGGCTGCCCGCGCGGTCGTGGGCCCGATCGGCGAGGCCGACGCGGTCGAGGCAGGCCATCGCCTCCTCCTTGAGCTCCGTGCCGAACAGCGGAGGGACGGAGCGCAGGGTGGCGAGGCGCGCGAAGCCGCCGGCGCAGACGTTCTGCAGCACGGTGCGGCGACCCACCAGGTGGATCTTCTGGAACACGGTCGCGGCCGAGCGCCGGGCCTCCGACCGGCGCGCACCGCTGGCCTCGGTGAGGCGGACCCCGGAGATCTCGATGTCCCCGGAGTCCGCCTCGATGAGACCGTTCACCGCTCGGAGGGTGGTCGACTTCCCGGAGCCGTTGGCCCCGAGGAACGCCACGACCTCACCGGCGTGCACCTGCATGCTCATATCGCGCAGCACGACGCGGTCGCCGAAGCTCTTGGAGATCTTGCGAACGTCCAGAAGGACCTCGCGAGCGGTGTCGGTGGTCATCGGATCAGACGTCCTTCTCGGTGAGGCCCATGGTCTTGGCCAGGTCGAACAGCGGCTGGTAGGTCTCCTTGGTGACCTCGATCATGGGGCCCGCGGGATCCACGTCGAGGAACTTGCCGACCTCGGCCACGTCCTTCGGGTCGAGCTCGAGGAACGCCTTCTTCACGGCGTCCTGGAACTCCTGGGGAGCGTCGCTGCGGACGGTGATCGGGTCGTTCGGGATCGGGTTCGACTTCCAGACCTGGCGGAACTTGCTCTCGTCGAACTTGCCCTCGGACTTGGCGCTCTCGAGCGTCTGCGAGTTGATCTCGGCCGCGTCGACGGTGCCGTTGACGAGCGCGAGGAGCGCCTCCGGGTGGCCGCCGGCGTAGTCGGAGCGGACCTCCTTGTCGATGCCGGCGTCCTTCAGCGCCGACATCGGGAACGCGTCGCCCGAGGTCGAGCCGGGGCTACCGAGCGCCAGGGTGTGGCCCTTGAGGTCGTCGAGGGTCTTGACCGGGGAGTCCTTCTTGACCCAGATGCCCGCGGTGTAGGTAGTGGGCTTGCCCTCGGAATCACCGAAGGAGACGAGCGGCACGGCCTTGGCGCGCTCGCTGGCGAACACGAAGCCGAGCGGGCCGAACTCGGCCACGTCGAGCTTGCCGTTCTCCATCGCGAGCACCTCGGCCGCATAGTCCTCGGTGATGACGACCTCGACCGGGCAGTCGAGCTTCTTCTCGAGGGCCTTGGCCAGGGTCTTGTAGGCGGGCTCGAGGCGGCTCGGATCCTCGTAGGGGAGGATTCCGAATTTGATCTTTCCGTTGGGGCAGGTCACGTCCTTGCCCGCGGCGGCGGTACCGGATGCGGCCGACGAGCAGCCGGTGAGCCCGAGGGCGAGCAGCGCCGCGGCGGATGCGGCGATGGCGAGGGACTTTCTCACGGTGATTCTCCTGTGTGTGGTGAGGGTGGGTGTGAGGTGTGCGTGGGTGGAGCGGGCCGGTGAAAACTGAGGGGCTGCGGCTAGAAGCCGGAGACCACGCGCTCTCCGAGCGCGAGGCCGACGGTCATGCCGACTCCGGTGGTGACGGCGACCGCGGTGACGCCGTCGATCGGGCTCTCGACGAGGAGGTCCTGGCGGGCGCTCGTGGCGTAGACGCCCTGCCAGCGCTCGAGCACGTCGAAGTCGGCGCCCGAGCCGAGGCCGAGCACGCGCGCGGCCTCGTCGAGCAGGATCCGACTCCAGCGCTCGTGCATGAACGGCGGTGCGCTGTCGAAGTCCTCGTGGGAGTCGCCGACGAGCAGTGTGCCGTCCTGCTGCTGGGTGAACATGACGTTGGCGCCGATCTCGAGCAGCTCGGGCCGGTCCCGCAGGATCTCGGCGCGCAGCGCCTCCGCCGCCGGACCCGCGAACGCCCCGTACCGGAGCATCGAGGTGCCCGTGAGCACGGCCGGTCCGAGCGCGAGCCCTGCCGGAGCGACGACGCGGGTCATCTGGAGCGCGCACTCGCGGACCTCGCCGGTCTCGGCGGTCCCGGGCAGCAGGCGACCGAGCAGGTGCCCCGCGGCGACCACGATGCGGTCGGCGCGGATCGCTCCGCGGCTCGTCGTGAGCACCCCGGTCTCGACGGCGGTCGCGGTCGTCGCGAACCGCACCTCGCCGCGCTCGTGGGCATCGACCCAGGCCGCGATCCGGGCGACCGCGGTGCGGGGGTTCGCAGTGAGATCGTTCGGCAGCAGCAGTCCGGCGACGGGCTCGGCGGCGGAACCCGCGGTCCCGAGCACGCGGCCGGCGGCCTCGCCGGTGAGCAGTTCGGAGGGCATCGCGGTGTCGCGCGCGGCCAGGTCCTCGAGCACTGCGGCCTCGGCCGCGCTGCGCGCCACCGCGAGGGTGCCCGAGACGCGGGCCTCGAGCCCCGCCCGTTCGATCAGCCCGAGCCAGATCTCGCGGGCCCGCACGGCGAGCTCGCCGATCTCGCCGGCCTGCACCGAGACGCAGGCGTGACCGAAGTTGCGGACGCTCGCGGTCACGGCGGCGGAGTCCTGCTCCACCACGGTCACGCGGTGGCCGGCGTCGAGCGCGGCCACCGCGTGAGCGAGGCCGACGATCCCGGCGCCGACGATCGCGACGTGGAGCGGTGAGGGTCGAGGTGTCATGGCAACGAGGATGCGGCGCGGCAAGTAGTCATGACAACTCGAAACGGGTGAGTTCGCGGAGTGTTCACCGCCGTTCAGGTTTCGCATCGATCCGGCTACCAACTGTTCACTTCACGGGCTTCGGGAGCCCTCCAAACCAGTCTTGACAACTTGTACGCTGCTGACATGACCGAGACGAAGCCGCTGCACGCACAGCTGTACGATGCGATGATCGAGCGCATCCGTACGGGCGAGTGGGTGCAGGGAGAACGCGTTCCGAGCGAGAAGTCGCTCATCGCCGAGTTCGGCACCTCGCGGGGGCCGGTGCGGCAGGCCCTCGCCGCGCTCCGCGCGGAGGGCATGATCGTCGGCGGCCGCGGCGCTCCGCCCCGCGTCCAGCGTCTCGTCCCCTCGCAGTCGTTCGAGACCTTCCTCTCGTTCACCGAGTGGGCCAACCACCTGGGCTACGTGCCGGGGCAGCAGGTCATCGAGGCGGCGAGGCGGCCGGCGACCGAGGAGATCGCGCGCGACCTGCAGCTGACCGAGGGCGATCCGGTCGTCGAGATCGTGCGGCTCCGCCTGCTCGACGGCAAGCCGGCGATGCTCGAACGCTCGCTGTTCCCGTTCTGGGTCGGCAAGCACCTGCTCACCGCCGACCTCGACCGCGGCAGCATCTACCAGCACCTCAGCGCGCTCTACATCACCCCGGTGCGCGCGCGGCACACGATCGACGCCGTCGCCGCGCACCAGCTCGACGCGGAGTGGCTCGGCGTCGTGCCCGGCAACCCCCTGCTGCGCGCGCGCCGCATCGCGTTCGACGCGCACGGCGCGCTCATCGAGGTCGCCGACGATCGTTACCTGCCGAGCATGGCCACCTTCGTGATCGAGAACTCGGCCGCGCACCGCACCCCCATCACGCGCGAGCCGGTCGGCTCGTCGCCCGAACCCCGCGAGCCGGTACGGCCGGCCAGCCTCATCAAGGAGCACGCATGATCACCCTCGCCGCATTCGACATGGCCGGCACCACCATCGACGACCGCGGAGCCGTGTACCGCGCGCTCGAGCAGGCGGTGACCGAGACCGGTGCGACCGTCGCTCCCGCCGATCTGCAGACCTGGATGGGCACCGAGAAGCGGGCCGCCATCACGGCGCTCGTCGGGCTCGGCGGCGGACGGGCGAGCGACGAGCTCGTCGACGCGGCGTTCGAGCGCTTCCGCGTGATCCTCGACGAGCTCTACACCGCCGAACCGCCGGTCGCGATGCCCGGCGTCCCCGAGGCGATCGACGAGCTGCGCGGCCGCGGGATCCGCGTCGCCCTCACCACCGGATTCTCGCGCGACGTGGCCGAGGGGATCCTGCAGCAGCTCGGCTGGGCGGTCGCGGGCACCGAAGCCGAGACCGAGGCGGAGCTCGTCATCGACGCGCTCGTGTGCGGCGACGAGGTCGCGCAGGGCCGCCCGGCGCCCTACATGATCCACCGCGCCATGGAGCGCACGGGCGTGCTCGACGTCGCGGGCGTCGTCGTCGCGGGCGACACCGCCGTTGACGTCCAGGCGGGAGCGAACTCCGGTGCGGCGATCACCATCGGCGTGCTGAGCGGCAAGCTCGACCGCGCCGCGTTCGCCGATCAGCCGTTCACCGAGCTGCTGGGCTCGGTCGCGGAGATCCCGGCGTACCTGGAGTCGCGCGTCTCCTGAGCCGACGCCGCCGCGCGGCCGCTACGACCGGGCGCGCGGCAGCGAGAACACGACGAGACTCAGCGCGATGAGCGCGATCCCGGCCCAGCCGAGTCCGCCCAGCCGTTCGCCGACCACCGCCCACGCGAGCACCGCGGCGACGGCGGGCTCGGCGAGCGTCAGCACGGTCGCGGTGCGGGCCGGCACCGTGCGGAGCCCGGCGCCGAACGCGAGGTAGCCGAGGAACATCGGCACGATCGCCATGTAGGCGCCGACCGCGAGATCGCGCGGATCCTGCAGGAACGGTCCGCCCGTCGCGGCGAGCACGGGCAGCAGCAGGATCCCGCCGATCCCGAACACGGCGCCCATCGCGGAGCGCGAGCCGCAACCGGCGGCCATGAGCCGCCGGGCGGCCCACGTGTAGACGGCGTACGCGAGACCCGCGAGCAGCGCGAGCGCGACGCCGAGCATCGAGGATCCGCCGGCTCCGCCGTGCCCGCCGAACGCGAGCAGCACCGTGCCCGCGATCCCGAGCCCGGCGCCCGCGAACCAGCGCGCGTCGAGCGGCGTGCGGTCGATCGCACGCTCGAGGATCGCGGCGAAGATCGGACCCGATGCGAGCGCGACCACCGTCCCCACCGCGACGCCGGCGAGGTGCATCCCCGCGTAGAAGGCGAGCGGGTAGACGGCGACCGCGAGCGCGCCGACCCCGATCAGAACGGGGTGCCCTCGCAGCAGCACGCGGTCCCGACGCAGCTGGGGTCCCGCGATGAGCGCCTGCAGCAGGCCGCCGAGGCCCATGGCCGCTGCGCCGATGGCGAGCGGTCCCGCGTGCGGGGCGAAGGTCGCCGCAGTGCCGGTGGTGCCCCACAGGATCGCGGCGACGAGCACGAGCAGTGATCCGCTCCTCGACGCCCCTGCCATGCGCTCATGCTAGCGGCGCATGCGGCGCGTCACGCGACGGAGTGAGCCCGTTCCGTCTGCAGCACCTCGGGTGCGATGGCCTGCGTGGCGAGGCTGGGGTGGGCGTGCACGAGGATCGGCAGGTGGTCCGAGGTGCCGCGGTTCAGGGTGCGCACCCGGTCGATGTCGAAGCCCGCCGACGTCGCGAAGTCGAAGTGCCCGCGGAACACCTTGTACCGGGTGTAGGTGCGCTTGTCGCTGATCGAGAGCTCGTAGCCGGCCTCGCGCATCTCGGCGTCGAGCCGGTTCTGGAACACCGGGTAGTTGAAGTCGCCCACCATGAGCGCGGGCAGTCCCGGCCCGAGCTGGCGCAGCTGGTCGAGCGATGCGTGGATCTGCGCACGGCGCAGGGAGTTGAGCGCCGTGAGCGGAGCCGCGTGGAACGAGGCGACCACGAGGTCCCGGCCCGTTCCCCGGTCGTGCAGACGCACCCCGAGGAGGCGCTCGTGCGCGGGAGCCAGCACGCGGTCGTGCAGCGATTTCTTGAGCTCGTACGTGTGCGCGGCCTGCACGTGCAGCTGCTCGTCGCGCACGTACATGGCGAGTCCGAGCCGGTTGCGCTCGGTGGCGTGCACGAGGCGCAGTGCGCCGCCCGGGGCGTCGAGCCGCGCGGGCAGGGTGACGGCATCGGCCTCCTGCAGGCAGAGCACGTCGGGTCCGTGGTCGGAGGCGAGCGACTCGAGTTCGCGCACCGCGCGGTTCTTGCGCAGGTTGTAGCTGATGATCTTCACGCTCACCCCATTCGGTTCGACGCCGCCAGCCTATGCCCGTCCGCCTATGCCCCGGCCGAGTTTCCCCGCTTTTCCTCAGGCGGACGGCCACGGGTCACGCGAGATCGAGGATCGCCGCCTCGCGCTCGAGGGCTTCGCGCACCGCCGCGAGCGCGGGGTGCCCGCCGGAGGCCGCCCGTGCCGCGGTGAAGATGGTGCGGTGCGGATCCCCCGCGAGGCCCAGGAGCCTGAGCCCCGGCCGCTCCGCGCCGGCGTCGGCGCCGAAACCCGGGCCGACGTGCACGAGCCCCGGCAGCAGGGCGACCGCGTTGCCCGACTCGATGAGGCGCACGTGCGCCTGCAGGTCGGCGGTCTCGGAGCGCACATCGGGTTCGAAGCCGGCGGCCCGGCAAGCCTGCTCCGCCCAGTGCCGCGAGGCCGCGCCGCGCGGCTCCATCACCCAGGGCAGGTCCGCGGCGTCGGCGAGGGTGCGGACGCGGTCGAACGCCTCGCCGCCGGCGCCGACCGCGGGCAGGGCGAGCCGGATCCGGTCGCTCGTGAGCGGCTGCCGGTCAAGCCCCGCGAAGTGCGGGGCGGCGTGCCCCGGATACTGCTCGGCGACGACGAGGTCGAAGCCGCGCGCCCAGGTCTCGCGCAGCGCCTGCTCCGGCTCGTACTGCACCATCTCGACGCGCAGCTGCGGGTGCTCGGTGCGGAGGCGGCGCAGCGCCTGCGGCATGATCGCGAGCACCGCGGTCTGGAACACCGCGACGCGGATGCTGCCCGAGACCTCGGGGAGGCCGCGGTGCAGGGCGGCTTCGGCGCGTTCGAGACCCGCGAGCAGCCCCTCGGTGTCGCCGACGAGCGCTTCGGCAGCTGCGGTGAGCTCGAGGGTCCGTCCCGCCTTGCGCAGCAGCGGGACGCCGGCCTCGCGCTCCAGGATCGCGAGCTGCTGGGACACCGCCGAGGGCGTGTAGTTGAGGGCCTCGGCGACGGCCGCGACCGTGCCGCGGGCCGAGAGCTCCCAGAGCAGTCGGAGGCGTTTCATGTCGAGCATCGGGGCGGAATCCAATCCATCAGTTCTGCTTCATATTATTGCTCAGAAAGAATCGCTTTTCTTCATGCTTGAACCGCGGGAAACTGACCCCATCAGCACGAGGCCGTGCATCCCAGCATCGAAGAAAGACCAGACGTGACCACGACCCAGAGCACCCGCACCGGGAGCCCCACCGTTCGCCCGCAGGACCTCGCCGACGACGCCATCGCGCTCGTCCAGCGCTGGCTGCGCGAAGCCGCCGAGATCCCGGCCGACGCCTCGGCCGCCCGCCTCGCCGGCGTGCTCCGCGACCCGAACGGCCTCGACTTCACCGTCGGCTTCGTGGACGGCGTCGTCCGCCCCGAGGATCTGGGCGCCGCGGCGAAGAAGCTGAACGAGCTCACGCCGCTCACCCCCAAGTTCCTGCCCGCCGCGCTGCGCGGGGCCATCGGCCTCGGCGGCGCCTTCGCGAAGCCCCTGCCCGGCGTGGTCGTGCCGATCGCCCGCCGCGTACTGCGCGAGATGGTCAGCCACCTCATCATCGACGCGAGCGACGCCAAGCTCGGCCCGGCCATCGCGAAGATCAAGCGCGACGGGGTCAAACTCAACATCAACCTGCTCGGCGAGGCGATCCTCGGCCAGCACGAGGCGGAGCGCCGCCTCGAGGGCACCCACAAGCTGCTCGCGCGCGACGACGTGGACTACGTCTCGATCAAGGTCTCCTCCACCGTCGCCCCGCACAACCACTGGGCGTTCGACGAGGCCGTCGCGCACATCGAGGATCAGCTCCTCCCCCTCTACCAGCGCGCCGCGGCTGCGAGCCCGAACAAGTTCATCAACCTCGACATGGAGGAGTACAAGGACCTCGACCTCACCCTCGCGGTGTTCACGGGGATCCTCGACCGCCCCGAGTTCAAGACCCTCGAGGCCGGCATCGTGCTGCAGGCCTACCTGCCCGACGCCCTCGGCGCGATGATGCAGCTCCAGGAATGGGCCGCGAAGCGGGTCGCCGACGGCGGCGCACCCGTCAAGGTGCGCATCGTCAAGGGCGCGAACCTGCCGATGGAGCACGTCGACGCCGCGATCCACGGCTGGCCCACCGCCACCTGGGGTTCGAAGCAGCAGAGCGACACCAGCTACAAGGCCGTGATCGACTACGCCCTCGACCCCGAGCGCGTGCGCAATGTGCGGATCGGCGTCGCCGGTCACAACCTCTTCGACGTGGCCCTCGCCTGGCTGCTCGCGAAGGCGCGCGGCGCCGAGAGCGGCGTCGAATTCGAGATGCTGCTCGGTATGGCCACCGGCCAGGCCGAGGCCGTCAAGCGCGAGGTCGGCTCGCTGCTGCTCTACACCCCCGTCGTGCACCCGCAGGAGTTCGACGTGGCGATCGCCTACCTGATCCGCCGCCTCGAGGAGGGCGCGAGCCAGGAGAACTTCATGTCGGCCGTCTTCGAGCTGAACGACAGTGCGCAGCTGTTCGCCCGCGAGCAGGATCGCTTCCTCGCGTCGCTCGCCGACCTCGCCGCGATCACGGGCGACGGCACCGTCGAGAGCTACGCGGTCCCGCCCGCCAATCGGCAGCAGGATCGCCGCGCCTACGACGCCGCCGGCTCCGAGGCGCGGGTCGAGGCGCGCGTGGCCGACGGCCGCGAGGGCCGCTTCGACAACGCACCCGACTCCGACCCCGATCTGCCCGGCAACCGGGTCTGGGGTCGCGAGATCTCCGAGCGCATGGTCGCGTCGACCCTCGGCTCCGAGCTCGTCGCGTCGTCGCGCATCACCGACGCGAAGACCCTCGACGAGACCATCGCGCGCGGCGTCGCGGCCGCCGACGCTTGGCAGGCGCTGGGCGCCGACGAGCGCGCCCGGATCCTGTACCGCGCCGGAGAGAAGCTCGAGGAGCGTCGCGCCGAACTGCTCGAGGTCATGGGCTCCGAGTGCGGCAAGACCCTCGACCAGGGCGATCCCGAGGTCTCCGAGGCCATCGACTTCGCGAACTACTACGCGATGCTCGGCCAGCAGCTCGACCTCGTCGACGGCGCGCAGTACCGCGCGCAGAAGCTCATCGCCGTGATCCCGCCGTGGAACTTCCCCGTCGCGATCCCGGCCGGCGGCACCCTCGCGGCGCTCGCGGCGGGCTCCTCCGTCATCATCAAGCCCGCGACCAACTCGGCCCGCTCGGGCGCCGTGATGATCGAGGCGCTGTGGGAGGCCGGCGTCCCGAAGGACGTGCTGCAGTTCGTGCAGTTCGGCGACCGCGAGCTCGGTTCGAAGCTCGTCGCCGATCCGCGCGTCGACCGCCTGATCCTGACCGGCGCCTACGAGACCGCGGTCGCGTTCCGCGAGCTGCGCCAGGATCTGCCGATCCTCGCCGAGACGAGCGGCAAGAACGCGATCATCGTGACCCCGAACGCCGACCTCGACCTCGCCGCGAAGGACGTCGCCCAGTCGGCCTTCGGCCACGCGGGCCAGAAGTGCTCGGCGGCATCGCTCGTGATCCTCGTCGGCTCCGTCGCCACGTCGAAGCGCTTCCGCGGGCAGCTGCTCGACGCGGTCCGTTCGCTCAAGGTCGGCACCCCCGAGAACCTCGAGACGCAGATGGGCACCATCATCACCGCGCCCTCGGGCAAGCTGCTGCGCGGCCTCACCCAGCTGGGCGCCGGCGAGACCTGGGCGATCACGCCCGAGCCGGTCGCGAGCGCCAGCCCCCTCTCGGTCGACCGCAACGGCGAGAACAAGCTGTGGAGCCCGGGCGTCCGCGAGGGCGTGAAGCGCGGATCCGAGTACCACCTGACCGAGTACTTCGGCCCGATCCTCGGCGTCATGACCGCGAAGACCCTCGACGAGGCGATCGACATGGTCAACGAGATCGACTACGGCCTCACCAGCGGTCTGCACTCCCTCGACCGCGACGACCTCGAGCTGTGGCTGCGCCGCATCCAGGCCGGCAACCTCTACGTCAACCGCGGCATCACCGGCGCGATCGTGCGCCGCCAGTCGTTCGGCGGCTGGAAGAAGTCGGCGATCGGCGCGGGCACCAAGGCCGGCGGCCCGAACTACCTGCACGGCCTCGGCTCCTGGATCGACGCCCCCGTCGAGTCCGAGCTGCGCGCGCCGCGCCGGGCGGCTGCTCCGCTGCTGCTCGCGGCCGAGCAGGCCGGCGTCGCCGGCGACGACCTCGCCTGGCTGCGCGCGGCGCTCGGTTCCGACGCCCGCGCCTGGGACGACGAGTTCGGCATCACCCGCGATGCCTCGCAGCTCGGCGTCGAGCGCAACGTGCTGCGCTACCTGCCGGTGCCCGTCACGGTCCGCGTGACCGACGATGCGCCGCTGCGCGAGACCGTGCGCGCGATCGCCGCGGGCCTCGCAGCCGGCGGCTCGCCCACGGTCAGCACCGAGGCCGCGCTGCCCGCGCAGGTCACCGCGGCCCTCGCCGCGGCGCGCGTGCCGGTGTTCGTCGAGGACGCGGCGGCGTGGACCCGCCGCGTCGCCGCGATCGCCGCGCAGGACGGCCCGCACGCCTCGGCACGGATCCGGATCGTCGCGGGCGAGTCCCGCGAAGCCGTGTCGGCCGCCGCGCACGCCGCGGCGAACGGCAAGCCCGACGTGGCGATCTACGACGGCCCCGTCGTGTCGGCCGGCCGCGTCGAGCTGCTGCCGCACCTGCACGAGCAGGCGGTCTCGATCACGGCGCACCGCTTCGGCACGCCGAACCACCTGTCGGACGGCCTGGTCTAGCACTGGGCGGGGGCGGGCCGATCCGAACGATTGGCCCGCCCCCGCGCTCTGCGCGTAGGCTCGGCACCAGCGCAGACCGTTCCGCACACGCGAGCCGCACGGCTCGACTCCGAGGAGGAGGCAACGATGCCTGAGCACACCAGCGGCACGCAGCACGCGCCGACCGGCAGACGCCTGGAGGTCGACGACGTCATCGTCGTGGAGCCCGCGAAGATGAAGCTCGCCCTCCGCGGCGCCTTCGTCGGCAACTTCATGGAGTGGTACGACTTCGGCATCTACGGCTATCTGGCCGTGACCATGACCAAGGTGTTCACCGCCGGCATGCCCGACTCCCTCGGCCTCACGGTCACCCTGCTCGGCTTCGCCGTCTCGTTCCTCGTCCGCCCCTTCGGCGGCATGATCCTCGGCCCCATCGGCGACCGCATCGGCCGCCAGAAGGTGCTCTACTTCACGATGGCGATCATGGCCATCTCCACCGCGCTCATCGGCATGCTCCCGTCGGCGGCGCAGGCCGGCGGCTTCTGGGTCATCATCCCGCTCTACCTGCTCAAGATGACGCAGGGCTTCTCGACGGGCGGCGAATTCGCCGGCGCCACCACCTACGTCTCCGAGTTCTCGCCCGACAAGGACCGCGGCTACTGGGCGTCGAAGCTCAACGTCGGCTCCTACCTGGGCTTCGCCGCGGGGGCCACGGTCGTCGCGCTGACGACCCTCACCACCGAGAACCTGCTCGGCATCGAGGGCGCGATGGTCGAGTGGGGCTGGCGCATCCCGTTCCTGCTCGCGATCCCGCTCGGTGCGATCGCCATCTACTTCCGCATGCGGATCCCCGAGCCTCCGGGGTTCGAAGAGACGAAGGAGCTGCAGCACGAGCAGCCGCCGACCGACCCGCACGACCTGCAGTATCGGCACGGCCTCGGCAGCCTGGTCCGCGTCTACTGGAAGCAGATCCTCATCGGCATCTCGATCGTCGCCGCCGAGGGCACGGCCGGCTACGCGCTCACGAGCTACATGCCGACCTACCTCGAGAAGGATCTCGGGATCTCGAACCTGAACGCCGCCATCGCGACGGTCCCGGTGCTCGTGATCATGTCGCTGCTGCTGCCCACGATCGGCCGCTGGTCGGATCGGGTGGGGCGCAGGCGGGTCTATTTCCTCGCGACGGGATCCTCGCTCGTACTCATGCTGCCCGCGTTCCTGATCCTGCAGACGGCGCCGCAGGCCGGCATGTGGGTCGTGTTCCTGGCGCTCGGGATCGTCGCGATCCCCGTCGCATTCTTCGTATCGATGACCGCGTCGGCGCTGCCGGCGCTGTTCCCCACCGCGGCCCGCTTCAGCGGGATGGGGATCACCTACAACCTCGCCGCCTCGCTCTTCGCCGGCACCACCCCGCTGATCGCCGATCTGCTCGTCAACGCGACGGCCGGATCCTGGATCAGTCCGTTCATGCCCGCGCTGTGGATCATGACGTTCTCGGCCATCGCCGTGCTCGCCGTGCTCGCGATGCGCGAGACCGGAGCCCGCCCGCTGCTCGGCTCCGTGCCCACCGTCGCCACGCGCGCCGAGGCTCAGGAGCTCGTCGCGACGCAGGACGAGAACCCGTTCATCGACACGCGCACCATGCCGCTGCGCGTCGTACCGGGACGCGGTCGCTCCGCTGGACGCGGCTGAGGATTCCCCGATGCGCACGATTCCCGAACAGCAGACCGCCTTCCTGCGGCTCGTGGTACTGCTGCAGTCCGTTCCGCTGGGCATCATGCTCGGCGCGCTGATCGGCCTCCTGCTGGGCGGCCCGTCCCTCGGCCCGGCTCCGATCGTGACGCTCATCGTCGGCTGGCTGCTCTGGTTCTTCGGCCTCGTCATCACGCTGACCCTGACGGCCCGGAACGAAGCGCAGCTGCAACGGCGACTCGCAGCGGCCACCGAGGCGGCCGCGCTGCACCCCGCCGCGGTCGCAGAGTGGCCCGCGGTGAACGCGATCCTCTCGCGGGCGATGCCGGTGAGGAAGCGCGCGGCGTTCCGCACGGCCCTCTACGTCGCGAGCACCGAGCGGCACGGCGTCCTGCCGGTGGCCGTCCGCATCGCACCGGGCACTCCCCCGCCCCAGTTCAGCGGTGCGCGGCTGCGTCTCGCCCCGACGGATCCCGCAGTCGCGGTCATCGAGGGGCTCGCCGCTCCGGCCGAGCACGCGGCCGCGGCCGGCGATCCGGCGCTCGCCGGGCTCAGCCGGGTGCAGCGGGGGCTCTCGCTCCCGTTGCGGTCCTGGCTGCCCGGGCTCGCGCCCGGCGGCATCGCGCTGGTCCTCACCGCGGCGCTGCTCCTGCTGCTCCGCTGATCGGGACCGCCGACCGCTCCGCGGTTCACTTCGCTTCTAAATACAATGTCACACCCCACAAACGCGCGAGGAGGCGCCATGACCGAGACCTGGATCTCGACCACCGATTACCACACCGCCGGCGAGCCGTTCCGGATCGTCACGGAGGGGGCACCCGTGCCCTCCGGCGCGACCGTGGGCGCCAGGCGCGTGAACGCGATCGCCGACGAGGGCGGGATCGACGCGCTGCGCCGTCTGCTGTGCAACGAGCCGCGCGGGCACGCCGACATGTACGGCGGTTTCATCACCCCGCCGGATGATGAGGGCGCGCACTTCGGGGTGCTGTTCTGGCACAAGGACGGCTTCTCCACCGCGTGCGGGCACGGAACGATCGCGCTGGGCGTCTGGGCCACCGACACCGGCCTCGTCGAGTCCGATCCCGACGGCATCACCGAGGTCCGCATCGACGTGCCGTCGGGCCGGGTCGCCGCGCTCGTGGAGCGTCGCGGCGGCGCCCTCGTGCGGGCCACGTTCCGCAACGTCGCCTCGCACGCGATCGCGCGCGGCGTGGAAGTCGGGACCTCGCGCGGCAGGGTGCGGGCGGACCTCAGCTTCTCGGGCGCCATCTACGCGTCGGTGCGCGCGGCCGATCTCGGGCTCTCGGTGACCCCCGCGCACTACACCGAGCTGATCGCGCTCGGGCGCGAGGTGAAGTGGGCGCTCAACGAGTCGCCCGAGGCGCAGCACGCCGCGGACCCGCGGCTCTCGGGGGTGTACGGCACGATCCTGTGGGACGATCTCGGCCGCCACGACGGAGGCCCCCGCCAGCGCAACGTGACGGTGTTCGCCGACGGCGAGGTGGATCGCTCCCCGTGCGGCTCCGGTACGGGCGCGCGCGTCGCCCTGCTCGCCGACGACGGCACGCTCGGCCCCGACGAGACGCTCGAGCACCGCTCGATCGTCGATACCGTGTTCGCCGCGAGCTGGGCCGCCGGACCGGTCGCTGCGGACGGGCGCCCGACCGTGATCCCCTCGGTCTCGGGAACCGCATACCGGACCGGCGAGCACCGGTTCGTGCTCGACCCCGCCGATGCACTCGGCGACGGCTTCGTGCTGCGCTGACTCCGCTCAGGCCGGTGCCGGTTCAGCGATAGGACGCGCTCGACCGGTACCGGGGCCGGCGTTGGCACCGGCCTCGGTTCCTGGCCGCCCGCGCCCCGATGGGTCAGCGCACGCCGACGAGACCCGTGCTCGGCCCCGGATGCGGCCCTTCGAGGCGCGCGACGGAGACCTTCACCTCACTCAGCCCAGCCTCGACCGCGCGGACGTCGCCGCGCAGTTCGTGGACCTCGCCGCGCAGTTCGTGCACCTCGGCCTTCACCAGGTTCACCTCACCGCGCAGTTCGTGCACCTCGGCCTTCACCAGGTTCACCTCACCGCGCAGCTCGTGCACCTCGCCGCGCAGCTCGTGCACCTCACCGCGCAGCTCGTGCACGTCCGCCTTCACCTCCTGGATCTCCTGTCGCATCAGTTCGAACCGGCGGTCGACCTGTTCGAACCGGCGGTCGACCTGTTCGAACCGGCGGTCGACCTGCTCGAACCTGCGATCGATCTGGGCGAAGCGACCGTCCAATCGCCCTTCCAACCGCCGCAGCATCGTATGGAGACCACCGAAGATCGTCGCGACCGCGCCGATGACCGCCACGAGCGTGCCGATCGTCTCAGGAGGCATGTCGACCCTCGCTTTCCGGCGCGACCTGCCGCGCCTGACCGCAAAGGTACCCGAGCGCCGCGCGGCGCGTCACCGGGGTGCGAAGACCTGTGGATAACCCGTCCGGCCGGCTACGCGACGACGCGGCCGCCCCGCACGACCGAGACGCGGGCGTCCTCCTCCCAGAGGGCGGCCGGCTCCGCGATCGGGTCGGCCGAGAGCAGCAGGGCGTCACCGTAGGCACCGGTTCCGAGGTGCCCGAGCGCCGGGTCGCCGATCAGCTCGGCGTTGACCTCCGTCATCGCCCTGAGCGTCGCTGCCGCGCCGCTCGCCTCGATCTGCAGCCGGACACCGCGCAGCTGGTCGTCCTCGAGATCGCCCATCAGATCGGTGCCGAAGCCGACCCGCACTCCGGCGGCGAGCGCGATCCGCACGGCCTCCTGGCCGCGCGAGAGCACCTCGGCGTTCTTCGCGAGCGAGATCGCGTTGAGGCCGATCCCCGCGCCGCGACGGTCCATCGCGTCGTACGCCGCGAGCGTCGGAACGAGGAAGGCGTCGAGCTCGGCCATGCGGACCGCGGTGGCTGAGTCGATGAGGTTGCCGTGCTCGATGGAGCGAACCCCGTTCTCGATCGAGTGGAGCACCGCCTCGGACGAGTAGGCGTGAGCGGCGACGTAGCTGCCCCGGCGCTTCGCCTCCTCCGTGACGACGCGAACTTCCTCGGGCGAGTACTGCGGGATGGGCAGCGGATCGGCGAGCGAGAACACGCCGCCCGAGGTCATGATCTTGATGGCGTGCGCGCCGGTGCGCAGTCGATCTCGCACCGCGAGGCGGAGGTTCTCGACGCCGTCGACGACCTGGCACATGTGCCCGTGCGAGAAGCAGACGTCGATGTGGGGCGCGCGCGGGTCGCCGTGCCCGCCGGTCTGGCTGAGCGCGGGCCCGGTGAAGTGGTAGCGGGGCGCATCGAAGAGATCGGCGTCGATCGCGCGGGCGAGCCCGATGTCGCCGCCGGCGACGTCGCGCACGGTCGTGAAACCGCGGCGCAGGGCACGTTCGAGCCGACGGGTGCCGTTGATCGCGGTGAAGCTGAGCGGCCCCCGCTCGTTCTCCATGCCGTCCATGCTCGTGGCGTAGGCGTGGAAGTGCGCGTCGATGAGGCCGGGCACGAGCCATCGCCCCGCCGCGTCGAGCGTCTCGGCGCCCTCGGCCGGGCCGTCGGCGACGTGCCCCTCGATGATGTGCACCTCACGGTCGACGAACGCCTCGCCGTCCCACACGTGCGCTCCGACGATGTTCAGCGATCCCGTTCGCATTCCGCTCCTTTGCTGCTGCGCGGTGCGGCGGTTGGATGCCGCACCCACCTCACCGTAGCGTCGAGCCGCCTCAGCCCGCCAGAGCGCTCTCGATGGCGGCGCGCAGCGCCGGATCCTGCGGCTCGACGGCCGAGCGGAAGCGCGCGATGCGCGGCTGCCCGCCGTTCGCCGGGTCGGGCCACACCACGAACTTCTCGAAGTTCCAGCGGACGACGCCGCCGCGCCCCTCCGCGTCCTTGCCGCGGCGCAGCTCCTCGAACAGGGCGTGCCGACCGCGGCCGTTCACTTTGCCCTTCTCGAGCAGCGGGAAGGTGACGCCGTAGTTGATCTGGCAGAACTCGGAGATCTCGTTCGAGGTGCCCGGCTCCTGGCGCAGGAACTGGTTGCACGGCATGCCGAGGACGGCGAGCCCTCGTTCGCCGAACTCCCGATGCAGCTCTTCGAGCCCGCCGTACTGCGGGGTGAAGCCGCACTTGGAGGCGACGTTGACGACGAGGGCTGCTCCGGGCGCGAGTTCGCCGAAGCGGGTCTCGGTGCCGGAGAGCAGGGTGACGGGGATCTCACGGATCGGTGCGGGGCTCATGGGTCCGACGCTACTCCGTTTCGGCCGTGGAGAGGCTGATCATCCGGATGACTCCGAAGCGGTCGCGCGGATCGCTTCTTGCAGCCCGGAACGGGAGCGTGCTAGCTTGTGCAATGTCACACACCATAGAGACTTCCCGGGACCGATCGGCACCCGGACCGCCCGAAAGGAACCGCTCGCAATGACCGAGAAGAAGCCCTGGCACGGCGTCATCGTCGCCACCGCTCTGCCCTTCAACGACGACCTGTCGGTCGACTACGACTCCTATGCGGAGCACGTCGCCTGGCTCGCGGAGAACGGCTGCGACGGCGTCGCACCCAACGGCTCGCTCGGCGAGTACCAGAACCTCAGCGACGTCGAGCGCGCGAAGGTCGTCGAGACCGCGGTGCAGGCCTCGCCCGAGGGTTTCACCGTCATGGCGGGCACCGGCGCATACGGTGCGCTCCAGTCGGCGCACTGGGCCGAGCAGGCCGCGAACGCCGGTGCGAGCTGCGTCATGCAGCTGCCCCCGAACGTCTACCGCGCGAACCACGAGCAGGTGAAGCACCACTACGCCACGGTCGCCTCGGTCGGCCTCCCCGTCGTCGCCTACAACAACCCGATCGACACCAAGGTCGACCTCGTGCCGGAGCTCGTCGCCGAGATCCACGCCGCGGGCAACATGGTCGGCATCAAGGAGTTCTCGGGCGACCCGCGCCGCATCTACGAGATCAAGGAGCTCGCTCCGACCCTCGACATCCTCATCGGCACCGACGACACGGTGCTCGAGGTCGGCCTCGCCGGCGCCGTGGGCTGGGTCTCCGGGTACCCGAACGCGATCCCGAAGTCGTGCATCGAGCTGTTCGAGCTCTGCACCTCGGGCAACGTCGAGGATCTCGTGCGCGGCCAGGAGATCTACCGCGACCTGCACTCGCTGCTGCGCTGGGACTCGAAGACCGAGTTCGTCGAGGCCATCAAGCTCTCGATGGACGTGCTCGGTCGCAAGGGCGGCGCCTGCCGTCCCCCGCGCCTGCCGCTCGCGCAGAGCGTCGCCGACCGGATCATCGCCGACACCCGAGCAGCCGTGGCCAAGGGCTACGACAAGTAACCCGAACCGGTCCCGGTGCGGCGCCGTGCGCCGCACCGGGACCGCCACTCCCACTTCGCACCGCAGCCCACGAACCCGAGGAACCCCATGCGCACCTCGCACGTCTACCACGCCGTCGATTCCCACACCGAGGGCATGCCCACCCGCGTGATCACGGGCGGGGTCGGCGTCATCCCCGGCAAGACGATGGCCGAGCGCCGCACCTGGTTCATCGAGAACAACGACGAGCTGCGGCAGCTGCTCATGTTCGAGCCCCGCGGCCACGCATCCATGAGCGGCGCGATCCTGCAGCCGCCCACCCGCGACGACTGCGACTGGGGCGTGCTCTACATCGAGGTGTCCGGTCTGCTGCCCATGTGCGGCCACGGCACCATCGGCGTCGCCACCGTGCTCGTGGAGACCGGGATGGTCGAGGTCACCGAGCCCGTCACCACGATCCGGCTCGACACCCCCGCGGGCCTCGTCATCGCCGAGGTCGCGGTGACCGACGGCCACGCCGACAGCGTCACCATCACCAACGTCCCGTCGTTCTCCGAACGGCTGGGCGCCAGCGTCGAAGTCCCCGGGATCGGCACCGTCGCCTACGATCTCGCGTTCGGCGGCAACTTCTACGCGATCGTCGAGCTCGAGTCGATCGGCATCGAGTGGCGCGAGGATCGCGCGAACCAGGACGAGCTGCTCTCGGCCGGCCTCGCGATCATGGACGCCATCAACGCTTCGGACGAGCCCGTGCACCCGGAGCGCGACGACATCCGCGGCTGCCACCATGTCTATCTGCAGGCCCCGGGATCGACCGCCGAGCGGTCGCGCCACGCGATGGCCATCTTCCCCGGCTGGTTCGACCGCTCCCCCTGCGGCACCGGCACGAGCGCGCGCATGGCCCAGCTGCACGCGCGCGGCGAGCTCGCCCTCGACACCGACTTCGTCAACGAGTCCTACATCGGCTCCCGCTTCGTCGGGCGGCTCATCGCCGAGACCGAGGTCGCGGGCCGACCGGCCGTGATCCCCACCGTCACCGGCCGCGCCTGGATCACGGGCACCGCCCAGTACATGCTCGACCCGAGCGATCCCTTCCCGAGGGGGTTCCTGCTGTGACCTCCCTCCCCTACTTCGACGCGGACGCCGTACGCGCCGCGCTCCCCTACGACCGCGCCATGCGCGCGATCCGCGAGGGCCTGCTGCACGGTGTGGATCCCGAGCTCGACGGCCCGCGCCTCTTCAGTCCGGCACCGGGCGGCGAGTTCCTGCTCATGCCCGCGCAGGGCGCCGAATACAGCGGCCTCAAGGCGCTGACCGTCGCGCCGGGCAATCCCGCACGCGGCCTCGAGAAGATCCAGGGCCTCTACGTGCTCTACTCGTCCGACACACTGGCCCCCGTCGCCGTGATGGAAGGCGCGAGCCTCACCGCGATCCGCACGCCGGCGGTCGCCCTCACCGCCGTGCGCGCGCTGGCCGAGGCCGCACCGTCCGGCGCGGAGCTGCCCGCCGAGCCGCGCGTGCTCGTCTTCGGCGCGGGCGTGCAGGCCGCGAGCCACATCGAGGCGGCCCTCGCCGCGTTCCCCGGCGCGCGATTCGACGTCGTCGGGCGCAGACCCGAGCGGGTCGCCGCGCTGCGCGAGACGGTCGCGCCCATCGAGTTCCGCGATCGCACGTCGGATCCGGAGGACGCGGTGCGCGAGGCCGACGTGATCCTGTGCGTCACCAGCGCCAGCGCGCCCCTCTTCGACGGCTCGCTCGTGCGCGACCACGCGATCGTCGCAGCCGTCGGCACGCACGGGCGCGAGCTCCGCGAGCTGGACGATGCCCTCGTATCGCGCGCCGACATCGTGGTCGAGGGCCGGGACTCCGCCCGCCGCGAGAACGGCAATCTGGCCACCGCGATCGACGACGCCGGGTGGGAATCGGCTCCTCCCGCGAACCTGCACGATCTGGTCTCGGGACGCGTCGTCCGCACCCCGGGACGCCCCGCCGTCTACACGGGTGTCGGGATGTCATGGGAGGATCTGATTTGCGCCTCCGTGGTGTTCGCCGAGGGCCGGCTCGCCAGGGAGAACTGAGGAGATCCCATGTCGACCGTCCCCGCCCGCGAGCCCCGCGCCCGTCTCACACCGCTCAAGCGTCCGCTGAACCTGCGCGAGACCGTGCTCGACCAGCTGCGCACCGCGATCATCACCGGCGAACTCGCGGAGGGTTCGCTGGTTTCGGCGCCCACCCTCGGCCAGGCGCTCGGCGTCTCGGCGACACCCGTGCGCGAAGCGATGATGGATCTGGCGCGCGAGGGCCTCGTCGAGACGATCAAGAACAAGGGCTTCCGCGTCACCGCGATGAGCCAGTCGGATCTCGACGACCTCGCCGAGATCCGACTGCTGGTCGAGCCGCCGTCGATGCACGGCGTCGTCGGCAACGTTCCCGAGGCGGCCTACGAGGAGCTGACGCGCCTCGCCGATTCCTGCCGTCGCGCCGCGGAGCGCGAGGACCTCGTCGAATACCTGCGCGACGACCGCGAGTTCCACGCGCTGGTGCTCTCGTTCACCGGTAATCCGCAGCTCGTCTCGCTCGCCACGTCGCTGCGCGTGCGCACCCGCATGTACGGCATCGCCACGCTCGCGCGCGACGGCCGCCTCGCCGAGAGCGCGGGCGAGCACCACCGCCTCATCGAGCTGCTCCGCGCGGGCGACGGCGCCGCCGCGGAACGCCTCATGCGCGAGCACATCGGCCACGCGCGCAAGTCGTGGGCGACGGGCGAGATCGACCGTTCCGAGGCACCGCCGGGATCCGATGAGGACGGGAGCGCATGACCCGCCGCACCTCCGACGTCCTCATCATCGGTTCCGGGATCATCGGAGCCGCCACCGCCTACTTCGCCGCCCGAGCGGGCCTCTCGGTCACCGTGCTCGAACGGGATCTGCCCGCGAGCGGCACCACCTCGCGCTGCGAGGGCAACATCCTCGTCTCCGACAAGGAGCTCGGCCCCGAGCTGGAACTCACCCGGTACTCGCTCGATCTCTGGAAGGGCGAGCTCGCCGAGCACGGCCACCGCTGGGAGTTCGAGGCGAAGGGCGGCATCATCGTCGCCTCGCGCGAGAGCAGCCTCGCCTCGCTCGAGCGGTTCTCGGCATCGCAGCGCGACTTCGGCATCGTCGCCGAACGCCTCGACGCCGCGGGGCTCCGCGAGCTCGAGCCACACGTCACCGATCGGGCCCTCGGCGCCGCGTTCTACCCCGAGGACAGCCAGGTGCAGCCGATCCTCGCCGCGACCGGCCTCCTGCGCCTGGCCCGCGATCTCGGCGCGCGCCTCGAAGTGCGCACCCCCGTCACCGGGTTCCTCCGCTCGGGCGATCGAGTCACCGGCGTCCAGACCCCGCGCGGGGACTTCTCGGCCGCGCACGTCGTCAACGCCACCGGCACCTGGGCCGGTCAGCTCGCCGGGATGGCCGGGGTGAACGTGCCCGTGCTGCCACGCCGCGGCTTCGTGCTGGTCACCGAGCCGCTGCCGCCGATGGTCCACCACAAGGTCTACGCCGCCGAGTACGTCGACAACGTCGGCAGCTCCGACGCCGGCCTGCAGGCCTCGCCCGTGGTCGAGGGCACGCCGGCGGGGACGATCCTCATCGGGTCGAGCCGCGAGCGCGTCGGCTTCGACGGCGCGATCAGCACCGAAGCGCTGCGCACCATCGCCGGCAACGCGATCCAGCTCTTCCCGTTCCTCGAACGCACCCGGATCCTGCGGCATTACCACGGCTTCCGCCCCTACTGCCCCGACCACCTGCCCGTGATCGGCCCCGATCCGCGCGCGCCCGGTCTCTGGCACGCCTGCGGCCACGAGGGAGCCGGCATCGGCCTCGCGGCCGGCACCGGCAAGCTGCTGGCCCAGGCCATCGCGGGCGCCGCCCCCGAGCTGCCGCTCGCGCCGTTCCGACCCGAGCGCTTCGACGAACCCGAGTTCCTGGCCGCGCATCCCGAGGCCGTCCCCGCACCCGAGGAGGCGTCCGCATGAGCCCCGATCCCGGCGCGCGCGTGCGCGCGAGCTTCGACGGCGAGCCGATCGAGGCCGAACCGGGCGCGAGCGTCGCCGCCGCGCTGATCTCCACCGGTCGCGCGGCCTGGCGCACGACCCGCGAGGGCAAGCCGCGGGGCCTCTTCTGCGGGATCGGCGTCTGCTTCGACTGCCTCGTCGAGATCGACGGGGAATCGGGTCAGCGCGCGTGCATGATCCCTCTGACGGAGGGCATGCGGGTGTGCTCTGCGGGCGGACCGCGCAGCGAGACATCCGGGGCACCCGAGACATCCGAGGCGCCCACGGTCGAAGGCGACGCGGCATGACCGCCCGGAGCACCGGCGCCGCGCCCGCGCTCCACGTCGCGATCGTCGGCGCCGGGCCCGCGGGCCTCGCCGCCGCCGGCGCGGCGGTCGCGCAGGGCGCGCGCGTCGCGGTGGTGGACGCCGCCGAGCAGCCCGGCGGCCAGTTCTGGCGGCACCGCTCCGAAGCCGCCGGCGTGACCGACGACGGCGCGTTCCACCACGGCTGGGGAGAGTATCTCGCGCTGCGGGCCGCGTTCGACTCCGGCGTCTCGTCCGGGGCCATCGCGTACTTCCCTGCGACCAGCGTCTGGATGGCACGGCGCATCGGCGGCGGGCCCGGGGGCGGCGATCGCTTCGCGCTCGAGCTCGCGCCGGCGCACGGCGCGGGATCTGCACCCGTACCGTCGATCCGCGCATCGCGCCTCGTTCTGGCCACCGGCGGCTACGACCGGCAGCTGCCCGTTCCCGGCTGGGACCTGCCCGGCGTCATGGCGGCGGGCGGCATCCAGGCCTTCGTGAAGCAGAACGGCATGCTGCCGGGCCGCCGCTTCGTGATCGCCGGCACCGGCCCCTTCCTCCTGCCCGTCGCCGCCAACATCGTGCAGGCCGGCGGCGCGGTCGCCGCGGTCTGCGAATCGGCGTCGCTCACCGGCTGGCTGCCGCGCGCGCACCGTGCCGCGGGTGTGCCCGCGAAGGCGCTCGAGGGAGCCGAGTACGCCTGGGCGTTCCTGCGGCACCGGATCCCGTACCGGATCCGCACGGTCATCACCGAGATCCTGGGCGACGACCGGGTCGAGGCGGTGCGCACGGCGCGCGTCTCGGGCGCGGGCGGCGTGGTGCCCGGGTCGGAGCGCGTGATCGACGGCATCGACGGCGTCGGCCTCGGCTGGGGGTTCACCCCACAGCTCGAACTCCCCGTGCAGCTCGGCGCGGCGACGCGAGTGGACGTCGACGGCTCGCTCGTCTGCGAGGTCGACGAGCACGGGCGCTCCTCGGTGCCCGGCCTGTTCCTCGCGGGCGAGCTCACGGGTGTCGGCGGAGCCGTGCTCGCGGTGCTGGAGGGGCGGATCGCCGGACGCTCCGCGGGCGCCGAGGTCGTGTCGGGCGCGTCCGGTCCGGTGGCGCCCGGGGAGCTGCGCGCACTCGCGCGGCAGCGCGGGTTCGCGGAGGCGATGCACCTCGCTCACCCGGTTCCCGCGGGATGGCGGGATCGGCTCACCGAGTCGACCGTCGTGTGCCGCTGCGAGGAGGTCTCGGCGGGTGCCCTGCTCGAAGCACGGGCGGAGCTCGCGGCCGAGGATCTGCGCACCGAGAAGGGCGTGACCCGGGCCGGCATGGGCTGGTGCCAGGGGCGCGTCTGCGGGTTCGCGGTGTCGTGCCTCAGCGGCGGCGATGCCCGGGGCTCGCTGAGCACCTCGGCGAAGCGTCCGGTGGCGCAGCCGCTCCCGCTGGGCGCGTTCCTCGACCTGGAGTAGCGGCCTAGGATCCGCTCGCGTACAGCGACCGCGCACGCCCCACGAGCGCGTCGATCGCCGGACCGCGTTCGCCGCGCCGCCAGACGAGCAGCACGGGTACGGGCTCGACGTCCGAGATGCCGCGGTACCGCACCCCGTCCCGTCGGTGGTGGTGCGAGGTCGCCTCCGCGGTGATGCCCACCCCGCGGCCCGCGGCGATGAGGTCGAGCCACTGGTCGACGCTGTTCGACTCGATGAACGCGGGCGCGGCGTTCCCCGCCCACAGCCCGGCGTCGGTGGTGCCCGAGCGCACATCGATGACGACGGTGCGCTCGGCGATCTCGGTGAGGCTCAGCTGCCGACGGCGGCCCCAGCCGGCGTCGTCCTCGGCGAAGGCGACCACGCGACGCTCGTGCCCGAGCACCGTCGACTCGAACACCGGATCGCTCGGCGGGCGGCGCATGATCGCGGCATCGCACCGCTGCTCGAGCAGGCTCGCCTCCGCCGTCTCGACGCGCACCAGCTCGAGGTCGGATCCGGTGTCGGCGGGCGACCAGTCCCGCAGCAGTCGGGCCGTGTGCACGCCGAGCGCCGCCCACGCGTAGCCGACCCGCAGGACCTCGCGCCGCGATCCCGCGAACTCGGTGAACCGGTCGGCCTCCGCGAGCACGCGCCGGGCCGCGGGCAGCAGCTCCCATCCCGCCGGTGTCGGTGTGCACCCGCTCGGCAGTCGGCGCAGCAGCTGCGCGCCGAGACCGCGTTCGAGGCCCGCGATGGTCCGGGAGACGGCGGCCTGCGAGACGAAGAGCCGCGCGGCGCCCTCGGTGAACGATCCGGCGTCCGCCACGGTCACGAAGCACCGCAGTTCGCGCAGCGTCCACTCCATAACCACATCGTATGGCAGCGTCGCAGAACGCACCACGCCCGCGTACGGATCGCCCCTATCCTTGCCCGCATGACCATCGCCCGCAGCACCGCGACCGGCATCCCGGACGCGCCGACCGCGCCCGCACCCGCACCGACCCGAGCGCGGGCGCTCGGGATCGCCATGTCGCTCTCGGGGTTCGCGGTCAACCAGGTGGGCGCCGCGCTCGGGGCGCTCGCCTTCCCCGTCATGGGTCCGGTCGGCGTCGTCGCCGTGCGGCAGCTGGTCACCGCGGCGATCCTGCTGCCCGTCGCCCGCCCGCGCTTCGCGCGCTACCGCGCCGCCGAGTGGTGGCCCGTGCTCGGGCTGGCGCTCGTCTTCTCGATCATGAACCTCACGCTCTACCTCTCCGTGCAGCGGATCGGCCTCGGCCTCGCCGTCACCCTCGAGTTCCTCGGTCCGCTCGCCGTCGCGCTGCTCAGCTCGCGCCGGATCGTCGATGCCGCATGCGCGCTCCTCGCGGCGGCGGGCGTGGTCGTGCTCACCCACCCCGGCCCGGCATCCGACCTCGTCGGGATCGGGTTCGGGCTCATCGCGGCAGCCGCCTGGGCCTGCTACATCCTGCTCAACCGCACGCTCGGCCGGCGGTTGCCCGGCATCGAGGGGACCGCGGCGGCGAGCGCGGTCGCGGCCGTCGTCTGGCTGCCGGTCGCGATCGTCTGGTTCGCCGGGCACCCGCCGACCGCGACGGCGCTGCTGCTCGCGGCGGGCTGCGCGCTGCTCTCGTCGATCGTGCCCTACGTGATCGACCTGCTGGCCCTGCGCCGGCTCCCGGCCGGCCTGTTCGGGATCCTGACCAGCACGAGCCCCGTGTGGGCCGCGCTCGTCGGCTGGGCGCTGCTCGGCGAGCGGCTGCAGCCCGCCGAGTGGATCGGTGTCGCGCTCATCGTCACGAGCAGCGCGGTCGCGTCGGGGCTGGCGCTGCGCAGAGCGCAGCGAACCGCCGGTTGAGCGGGGAACGGGAGGAGACCGGATGGGTTTCGACTCGCTCCGCTCGCTCAACCGGCGGTCGGCGCCTAGGCCCCCAGGTACGCCTCGATCACGCGCGGGTCGGCGGCGAGCTCGTTCGCCGGGCCCGACATGGTGACGCGGCCCGACTCGAGCACGTAGGCCCGGTCCGCGATCTTCAGCGCGGCGCGCGCGTTCTGCTCGACGAGCAGGATCGTGGTGCCCTGCTTGTTGACCGCGGCGATGATCTCCATCACCTGCTTGACGATCAGCGGCGCGAGACCCATCGACGGCTCGTCGAGCAGCAGCAGCTTCGGCCCTCCGACGAGCGCCCGGCCGAGGGCGAGCATCTGCTGCTCGCCGCCCGAGAGGGTGCCGCCCTGCTGGGTGCGCCGCTCCGCGAGGCGCGGCATCAGCTCGTAGGCGTAGTCCGCGCGCTCCTGGATGAGCTTCTGATCCTTCACGAGGTACCCGCCGAGGAGCAGGTTCTCGTGCACCGTCATGGTGGAGAAGATCTTCCGCCCCTCCGGGATGTGCAGGAGCCCGGCACCGACGATGTCCCACGGCTGGAGCTTCGTCAGGTCCTTGTCGCCCCACGTCACCCGGCCGCTCTTCGCGCGGACGAGCCCGGAGAGCATCGACAGCGTCGACGTCTTGCCGGCGCCGTTGTTGCCGAGCAGGGCGACGATCTCGCCCTCCCCGACCTCGAACGACAGCGCGCGCAGGGCGTGCACACGGTTGTAGTAGAGCTCGACGTCCTCGAGCACGAGCTTGCTCATTCGTCCTCCTCCGTTCCGAGGTACGCGGCGATCACGAGCGGATCGTTCTTCACCTGTGCGGGGGTGCCGTCGGCGATCTCCTTGCCGTAGTTCAGCACCACGATCCGCTCGGAGATCTCCATGACGAGGCCCATGTCGTGCTCGATGAGCACGATGCCGACGCCGAGCGCGCGGATCTTGCGGATCAGCGCCATCAGCTCCTGCTTCTCGTTGTGGTTGAGGCCGGCGGCGGGCTCGTCGAGCAGGATCAGCTTCGGCTCCGTCGCGAGCGCACGGGCGATCTCGACGCGGCGCTGCTCGCCGTAGGGCAGCTGCGTGACGAGCAGCTCGTCGTCGGCGCGGAAGCCGACGAAGTCGAGCCAGCCGCGCGCGTCCTCCGTGCACTTCGCCTCGCTGCGGCGGTATCGCGGGGTGTGCAGCATCGCGTCGAACACGTTCTGCCGGAGCCGCGAGTGCATGCCCGTCTTGACGTTGTCGAGCACGGTCATCTCCTTGAAGAGCCGCACATTCTGGAACGTGCGCGCCATGCCGAGCTGCGTGATCCGTGACGGCTTCCTGCGCGTGATCGCTTCGCCGTCGAACACGACGGATCCCGCGTTCGGCCGGTAGAAGCCCGAGATGCAGTTGAAGGCGCTCGTCTTGCCCGCGCCGTTCGGTCCGATGACCGAGACGATCTCGCCCTCGTGCACCGAGAAGCTCAGGCCGTCGACCGCTTTGATGCCGCCGAACGAGACCGCGAGGTCGCGCACCTCGAGGATCACGGGGCCGCGGGCGCCGCCCGGGCTCGGATCCGTCGGGGCCGCGGCGGTTGCCTGGATATCGCTCATCGTCGTCCCTCCTCTGCGTCGTCATCGAGCTCGCCGACCACGCCGACGACCGCCGTCGGCGGCACCTGCGGGATCTGCCGCTTCTTCAGGAACGGCAGCACCGCGTTGGCCGGCCAGATCCCCTTGGGGCGGAAGATCATCGCGACCACGAGCAGCACGCCGAACAGCAGGTAGCGCCACTCGCTGAACTCGCGCAGGAACTCGGGCGCGAGCGACACGAAGAGCGCGCCGATGATCACACCGGGCGTCGATCCCATGCCGCCGAGCACGACCGCCATGAGCACGAGCGCCGAGTACAGGAACTCGAAGCTGTTGGGCGAGATGGCCGAGAGGTGCGCCGCGAGCAGGGTGCCCGCGAAGCCGCCCCAGACGGCGCCGATGATGTAGGCCATCAGCTTCGTCTTGTAGCCGTTGATGCCCATCGCCTCGCTGACGTCCTCGTCGTCGCGCACCGACTTCCAGGCGCGACCGAGCTTGCCCTTGCCGAGGCGGGAGACCGCGACGACCGCGAGACCGATGCCGACGAACAGCACGAAGTAGTAGAAGAGGATCTTCGAGTTGAACGTGATGCCGCCGAGCACGAGCCCGTCCGAGAACGACCAGCCGAAGAACGACCAGGTGGGGATCCCGTGGATGCCCGAGGGGCCGCCCGTGATGTCCAGGTTGTTCGCCGTGATGCGGATGATCTCGCCGAAACCGAGCGTGACGATCGCGAGGTAGTCGCTGCGCAGGCGCAGCGTCGGGCCGCCGATCACGAGGCCGGCGACGATGCAGGCGAGCACCACGACCGGGATCGTCTCGAGCATGCTCCAGCCGAAGGTCGTGGTGAGGATCCCGCTCGTGTAGGCGCCGACCGCCATGAAGGCGATGAAGCCGAGGTCGAGGAGCCCGGCGTAGCCGACCACCACGTTGAGCCCCATCGCGAGCACGACGTAGATCATGGCCGAGGTGAGGATCGAGATCAGGTACGGGCTCGCCGAGATGAACGGCAGCACGGCCGCCGCGACGAACAGCACGAGGGCGACCACCTTCATGAACCGTTCGGGGGCGAGCAGGCCCGAGACGGCCGGCGGCCGATCGAGGAAGGGCTTGGGCGCTTCCAGGCGCCGAGTGGTCTTCGCCATGATTACACCCTCTCCACGACGCGCTCGCCGAGCAGGCCGGTGGGTTTGAACACGAGGAACAGGATCAGGAACCCGAACGCGAACACATCGCGCCACTCCCCGCCGAAGAAGTTCGTGCCGAACGACTCGAGCATGCCGAGGACGATGCCGCCGACCATCGCGCCGTAGAGGTTGCCGATGCCGCCGATCACCGCCGCGGTGAACGCCTTGAGTCCGATCACGAATCCCATGAGGAAGTCGATGGATCCGTAGTAGGCGGCCGCCATCACACCGGCCGCGCCCGCGAGCGCCGATCCGATGAAGAAGGTCCGCGAGATGACCTTGTTGACGTTGACGCCCATGAGCAGCGCAGCGTTCTGGTCGAGCGCGATCGCGCGCATCGCGCGTCCCTCGCGCGAGTGCATCACGTACCGCTGCAGCAGGAACATGAGCACGGCCGCGACGACCATGAGCACGATCTGCGGCATGGTGACGCGGGCGCCGAGGATCTCCATCTGGCCGCCGCCGAGGCGCACGGGGAAGACCAGGGGGCTCGCGCCGAAGATCTGCCGCACCGCGTACTCGAGGGTGAAGGAGACGCCGACGGCGGTGATCAGCGCCGAGAGCCGGGGGCTCTTGCGGAGCGGACGGTAGGCGACGCGCTCGATGAGCACGCCCATGCCGCCGGTCAGCAGCATCGCGATGAGCAGCACGAGCAGCAGGATCGGGATCGAACCGATCCCGAACAGCCCGGTGACCCCGCCGAGCACCACGAAGGCGAAGAACGAGCCGAGCATGTAGAGGTCGCCGTGCGCGAAGTTCAGCAGCTTGATGATCCCGTAGACCATGCTGTAGCCCAGGGCGACCAGGGCGTAGAACGAACCCACGAAGAGCCCGTTCCAGATGAGTTGGAACATGTGGTGCCTCTCAGGCCTGAGAGGACGCGTGGGGGCGGGGAGTCCGTCGTCGAGCGCGACGACGGACTCCCCGTCCTCGAGCGCCCGCTACTTCAGGTCGTCCTTCAGCACGAACGCGCCGTCGGTTCCGGTCGGGGCCACGATCACGAAGCCGCCGCCCTCGCGGGAGCCGTCCGCGGCGAAGGTCAGGTTGCCGGTCAGCAGCGGGAAGTCCTTGAGGCCCTTGAGCGCATCGACGACCTTCGTGTAGTCGGTGCCCTTGGCGTCGGTCATGGCCTGCGCCATCACCTTGACCGCCTCGTAGGTCTGGATCGAGTAGGGGCCGGGGGCCTTCCCGCCCGAGACCTTCTTGTAGTCGGCGATCCACTTGTCGCCGTTCTCGAGCATGTCGGGCGTGCGGGTGAAGGTGCCGTACACGTCCTTCATCGAGTCGGCTCCGGCGATGGCCGAGAGCTGCGCGTCGACCGAGCCGTCGCCGACGAGGATCGGGCCCGTGTAGCCCGCGCCGCGGAGCTGGTTGATGAGCAGACCGCCGGCCTGGTAGTAGCCCGTCCAGACGACGTAGTCCGGCTTCGACGAGAGGATGCTGTTGACGTTCGCCGAGAAGTCCTTCTCCTTCGGGTTCACGTGCTCGCGCTTGACGGTGAACCCGGAGGCCTGCTTCTCGATCGAGTCGCCCAGGTCCTTCGGGTAGGCCTGGTTGTCGTCAACGATCACGACGGTCTTCGCGTTCGCCTTCGTGACCCACTTCACGGCCGCCTCGGCCTGCTGCGTGCCGGTGCCGTTGACGAGGAACGCGCCCTGGCCGACGAGCTGGTTCGAGTTCGCTGCGGGGATCACCATGGCGATGCCGGCGTCCTTGAAGATCGGCAGGGTCGGTAGGGTGGCGCCGGAGCAGTATCCGCCGACGCTGCCCTTGACGCCCGCGGTGACGAGCTTCTGCGCGGCGGCGACGGCGGTGGTCGCGTCGCAGGCGTCGTCCTCGGTCACGAGCTCGAGCTTGCGTCCGTCGACGCCGTCCTTGGCGTTGATCTCGTCGATGGCGAGCTGCGCGCCGTTCTTCATGTAGTCGCCGAAGGCGGCCTCGGAGCCGGAGAAGGGGGCGAGCATGCCGAGCTTGATGGCGCCCTTGTCGTCACCGCCGCCGGAGCCGCCGCTTGCGAGGCCGCCCGAGCAGCCGGAGAGTGCGAGTGCCGCGCCTGCGGCGAGCGCCGTGGCAGCTGCCAGTCGGCGGGTGGAGGGGCGTGAGAACATCGGTGTTCCTTTCCGGTGATGCTTCGTCGAATCGTCGGATCGGTGCGGCTCCCGGTGGAGTCCGCCTCGACTACCAGTGCAATGGTACTGACGGGTTCGGCGTCGAGGAACCGGAAAAGGTCACAGTTCTGGCACGCTGATGCGCGTGTGTACGCGCACTGGATCCCGTGCGGTGCATGCCCCTTATACGGAGCGAGTTTGTGCACCGTTCTCCCGGCGTGCACCGCGGAAATATGACATAGCCAATTTTCGCGAGCAACCGCGGAGCCCGTCGAGGTTGCAGTCGTGCATGGAATCCCGCGTCATTCCATGCACGACTGCAACCTCGACGCACACGGCGATGCGCGGGCCGCGGGCCGCGGGCCGCGGGCCGCGGGCCGGCGGCAGTGCTCGGCCTGCGGGGGCTAGCCGATGAGGCTCGGCTGCAGGTCGCGCAGCGTGCGCGAGCGCATCTGGCGCCCCACTCCGACCGCGGAGAGCAGCACCGCGGCCACGAGCACGAGCCCGAGCAGCAGCGCGTCGTTCACCGCGTGCGAGAGGTTGCCGCCGTACATCACCTGGCGGATCCCGTCGACCGCGAACGACATCGGCAGGTAGTGGTGCAGCGTCGCGAGCGGTTCCGGCAGCGTCTGCCAGGGGAACGTACCGCCGGCGGTGACGAGCTGCAGCACCATGAGCACGAGGCCCATGAACTGGCCGACGCTGCCCAACCAGACGTTGAGCGCCAGGATAATGGCCGCGAACGTGGCCGATGCGAGCGCCATCATGCCGTACACCGCCCACGGATGCTCGGCCCTGAAGCCCAGGGTCCCCGTGACGATCGCGTACAGCGCGGCCATCTGGATCGCGCCCAGCAGCGCCGGGGTCGCCCAGCCCGCGAGTGCGACGGGCAGCGGACTGCGCAGCGCGGTCATCGCCCGGCGAGACACCGGCTTGAGGATCAGGAAGAGCGCGTAGATGCCGATCCAGGCGGCGAGGCTCACGAAGAACGGAGCGAGACCGGCACCGTAGGTGCCCGCGGAGGTGACCTTCGAGGTCTGGACGTCGACCGGATCCGAGATGTTCTGCGCCTGCTTCGCGCGCAGCGCGGCGTCGCTCTCGGGGATCTTCTCGATGCCCGCCGCGAGTCCCTGACCGAGCGTCCCGATGCCGTTCTGCAGCGTGCCGAGCCCGGTCTCGAGCGTGCCGAGCCCGTCGGTCAGCGTTCCGGCCCCGTCCGCCGCGGTGGCGATGCCGTTCGCGAGCTGCGGGGTGGCGTCGGCGAGCTTGCGTGCACCGTCGGCCACCTGCTGGGATCCGGCCTGCAGCTGATCGAGCTGCGCGCTCGCGCCCTGCACCTTGGTGTTCGCCTCGCGCAGCGCGGAGCCGGCCTGGTCGAGGCGACCCGCGACCCGGTCGATGGCCGCCTGGTCGAGGCCGGCCTTCTTGAGCTCGTCGATGATCGCCTGACGGTCCCCCGACAGCCGATCCACCGCCTGCTGGCTGCCGCCCGCGACCTCGCGCCCGATCCGGGCGATCTCGGCGTCGGCTCCCGCGACCTTCGCCGCGCCGTTCGCGAGCTGCTCGGTCTGGGCGGGCAACGACGCGGTCCCCGTGCGCAGCTGATCGAGTCCGGTGGCGAGCTTGCCCGCGCCGTCCTTCGCGCTCTTCGCGCCGTCCTTCGCGGAGCCCGCGCCGGTGCCGAGCTTGACGGTGCCCTCGTGCGCCTCCCCCAGCGAGGTGCGCACCTGGGCGAGCCCGTCGAGGAACTGCTTCGCGGCCTCCTGGTTGACCGATTTCACGATCTGCTGGCGGATCTGCTTGACCGCCTGCTCGCCGATGGTCGAGGCGAGATAGCTGTTCGCGTCGTTGGTGGTGAGCAACACCTCCGCGCGATGCGGATCGGTGCCTCGCGACGATTCGAGCGCCGCGGTGAAGTCCTTCGGGATCGTGACCGAGAAGTCGTAGTCCCCCGCGCCGACGCCGCGCTTCGCCTCCTTCGCGCTCACTCGATTCCAGTCGAAGCTGCCGTCGTCGATGAGCTGCTTCGCGACCTCGTCGCCGACGTTGCGCGTCGTATCCCCGTGCTGCACGCCCTCGTCCGAGACGACGAGCGCGACGGGCACCTGGTCCAGCTTGGCGTAGGGATCCTGATTGGCCCAGAGGTAGAGCCCGCCGTAGAGCAGCGGGACGCACATGAGCGCCACGAACGCGAGACGCGCCATCTTGGTCGCCCACAGGCGGGCGAACTCGGAGCGGATCATCTGCAGGATCTTCACGCGTCTGCTCCCGTTCCGTGCGCGTCGGTGCCGGCGCTCTCCGCCTCACCGGCCGCGAGCGCTGCCGCGATGCTCGCCGCATGCTCGGCGCGCAGGGGCGTCACCTCGCCCGTCCCCCACCCGTTGGGGTGGGCCTCGATCGCGGCGCGGGCCGCGAGACCCGCGATCACGAGCACGGCGGTCCCGCGCTCGGCAATCTCGCACGCGATGCGCCACCACTCCTCGGGATCGCCGCCGTGCCGGTCGGGCGAGACGATCACGAGCGCTTCGACGTCGGGCCGCAGCAGGGCGAGCTCGCTCAGTGCGCGCACGCGCGCCCCGGGTGCGAGGTCGGCCATGATCGTGCGCTCCTCGTCGCGGAGCCCGAGCCGATCGAGCTCGCGCCGGACCGCGAGCAGTCCGCGGCGCTGCCCGGCGAACATGAGCTCCTCGGCGACCACGTCGCCCAGCCGGACGTCGCCGTGCGGCTCGCTCACGTCGGGCGCGTCCACGAGCGCGGTGCGGTGCCGCAGCGCGCGCCGGTCGGCTTCGCCGTCGAGGCGGACCGAGCCGGTGTCGGGCTTCATGCGGCCCGTGGCGATGAGCCCGAGCACGGTCGGCCGCTGGGCGGTCTCCGCCTCGACGAACACGGCACGGCCGCTCTCGACGGTCAGCGAGGTCTGCGGCAGCGCACGGCCGCCCGGCCCCTTGGTGACGGCCTCGACTTCGATCCTCACCGTGTTCCTTCCTCGCAGCGGTCGCGCGGGCCGATCCCCGGAGCGAGCACCGGAGCATTCTCCCACGATGCGCTCTGAACGCCCGCTCGGAGGGGCGTTCCGCGCTGTTCAGGCCCGCGCGCCGGGCCGGGTCCGTTCGATGGTCCGGTCGTTCTCGTCCTCGTCGTCGAACCCGCCGCTCGGCGCGGATCCGCCCCCGGCGACCTCGACCAGCACGACCGTGATGTTGTCGCGGCCGCCGGCGGCGCAGGCGCGCCGCACCAGCTCGTCGGCCGCGGCGTCGACGTTGGCGGTCATGGTGAGCACCGCGCGCAGGTCGTCGTCGCCGACCTCCGTCGTCAGGCCGTCCGAGCAGATCAGCACGCGCATTCCCGCCTCGATGGGCACCAGCCAGGCGTCGTGCCGGGAGTCGAGCGAGCCGAGGGCCCGGGTGATCACGTTGCGCGACACGCGCTCGGCGTCCGCGCTGCCCTCCGCGCGCAGCTCCTCCTGCAGCGAGTGGTCGCGGGTCACCTGCACGAGTTCGGAGCCCCGGTGGAGGTAGACGCGGGAGTCGCCGATGTTGAGCACGTACCAGTGGGGTACGCCCTCGACCGAGGTGCGGATCGCGCCGGTGAGCGTGCACCCGGCGCCGCGCTCGGTCTGAGCGGAGAGCCCCGCGACCGCGGCGCGGGCGCTGTCGATGGCGCCCTCGATCTGGGTGATGGGCACGCCCTCGGGCGTCGCGGCGAACCGCCCCGAGAAGGCCTCGATGGCGGCGCGGCTGGCACGGTCACCCGCGTCGTGCCCGCCCATACCGTCGGCGACCAGGAACACCGGGTCCCTGGCGAGCAGCGAATCCTCGTTCACCGCGCGGCGCAGGCCGGGGTGGGTGAGGGCCGCGGCCTCGAGTCCGATCACGCGTCACCGTTGCGGATCAGCCGCACCTCGAGGGTGCCGATCACCATGCGCTCGGTGGCGAGCACCTCCGAGTGCGGGGTCACGTCCTCTTCGGTGTCGTCGTCGAACAGCAGCACCAGGCCGTTGGTCGAGCCGAGATCCTCGATCGACCACATGTCGCCGTCGTACCGCAGGCGCGCGTGCGACTTCGAGAGCGTGCGCGTCGGATCCGGGATCGTGAGCAGCGCCATGCCCTCGGGCCCGCGCGGCTTCCGGCCGATGATGACCTCTTCGTCGCGCAGCGGCAACCGCTCGCCGTCGGGGAGCTCCAGCACCCAATCGATGCGCGGGCGGCGGGCGACGACCACGGTGCGGTCCAGCTCGTCGTCGGTGCGCTCGACCTCGGCCGGCATCGCCTGCGGCGCGGCATCGGCGGCGTCGGCCGCGGGCTCCGCCTTGCGGACCTTGCGCGTCGTGTATGCGGACTCGGAGTCGGTGTTCACGACGGACGGATCGAGCGCCGGGTCGGCCGCCGGTGCGACCGGGACGGGGATCGGAGGGGCGCTGACGATCGGCGGCACCGGAGCGGGCGCCGCGGCCGGAACCGGCGGGACGCCGGGCGCCACGGGCGCCTCCGCGTGAGGCACGGCGGGCGCGGGAGCGGCCGCCCGCGCGGCGGGTGCGGCGGGTGCGGCGGGTGCGGAATCCGGCCAGGAGAACGGCTGCGGCGGCGCCTGCGGCTCGAGGCGGGACGCCGGCGGCGCCTGGAGCCCCTCGGCCGCGAGCCGGGCGTACTCCCGCTCGGTGTCGCTGCCGAGCGGGCCGTCGAGCTGGGGAGCCGCCTCGGGTGCGGCGTGCCGCGGCACCGGGGGCGCCGCCTCGGACGCGGCCGGCTGCTTCCCCTCGGCGAGCAGCGCGTCGAAGTCGGTCGGCTCCGGTGCGGGCTGCGCCGGCTGCACCGCCCACGGATCCTGGACGGCGGGCGCGGGCTGCGCGGCGGCCGGAGGCTGCGGCGGCGCGAACGACTGCTGGGGCGCCGGCTGCTGCGGAGTCTGCTGCTGATACGCGGCGGCCTGCGGCTGGCCCGGCTGCGGCGCGAACTGCGGCGCCGCGGGCTGCGCCGGGGCCGCCGGAGCCGCGAACTGCTGGTGCGCGGGCTGCGGCGCGAAACCGGTCGGCTGCTGGGTCGGCTGGGGCGCGTACCCACCGGGCTGCGGCGCGAATCCACCCGGCTGCTGACCGGCCGGAGCGAAATCGGAGAATCCGGAGGACTGGCGCATCACGCCGCCGCCCGAACGCGCCATGTGCCCATTCAGCAGGGTCGCCCAGAGCGCGGGGATGAACGCGCCCGCGACGGTGTAGCCGACGCTGCCCCGGGCCTCGGTGGTGAGGCGGTGGTAGGCGATCAGTCGCACGATGTAGCCGATGATCGCGAGGCCGGGCACGAGGAACGCGAGGATCAGCCAGCCCGGCAGATCGGCGCGCTGCAGCAGGCGCCAGTCGTTCCAGACCGGGATCCATCCGTGGGACGACGGCAGGTCGAGCTTGGGGAACAGCCGCGAGAGCGCGGCGAGGTACCAGATGTACAGTCCGAGACCGATCAGACCGGACACCCCGAACATGACCCAGAAGGGAGCATTCCCCATATCGCGAACTCCTCTACACGTTCCCCGCAAGCGCCGATACGCTGCCGATTCTTCCTTACCGGCAGCTCAGCGGCAAACCTTGCCGCAGAATACCGCGGAATTCGCGGATCCGGAATTCTGAATCCGCGCTGCCGTTCCTCCCCGGATATCGCGTTGCGGTTATCCGGCCGCCTCGTGCGCGGTGGGCACGTACGCGAGCTGGCCGATCTGCAGGCCCCGGGATCGCGAGATCACCTGAGCCCGCCCGGGAACGCTGGGGATCGCCTTGACCTTGCCGATCAACTGCCCCTCCTCGGGGTTCCCGCTCAGCAGGATGCCGGTCACGCCGAGGTCGGTCATGCCCTGCAGGATCGGGTCGTAGGCCGCACGCGATGCGCCGCCCGACCGCCGTGTGACGATGACGTGGAGCCCCACGTCGCCGGCCTGCGCCAGCAGCTGCGCGAGCGGGGCGGCGGGATTGCCCTGCTGGGTGGCGACGAGGTCGTAGTCGTCGATCATGACGAAGCCCTCGGCGCCGCTCCACCAGCTGCGGTTCCGCAGCTGCTCGGCGGTGACGTCCGGGCCCGGGAGCCGGTCGCGGAAGAACTCGACGAGCTGGTTCACCGCGCCGACGGCCTGGTCGGCGGTCGTGAGGTAGGCCCCCAGGTACTCCTCGGGGATCTCGCCGAGGTGGGCGCGGCGGTAGTCGACCATGAAGATGCGGGCGGCGCCCGGTTCGTAGCGTCGGCTGATCTCGTGGACGAGGGTGCGCAGCATCGAGGACTTGCCCGACCCCGAATCCCCGTAGAGGAAGAGGTGCTGTTCGCGGGCGGGATCGATCCCGATCGGGGCGAGCTCCGCCTCGTCGAGGCCGAGCAGCAGGGTCTTCGGGTTCGCGGCCGGGTGCGCCCGGAGCTCGTCGAGCGGGAGCCGCTCGGGCAGCAGGCGCAGCTTCGGTCCGGGCTCGCGCTGCCAGGCGCTGCCGATCTTCGCGACCAGGTCCTCGACGCCGTCGACGAGGGTGTCCGCTGCGGTGTCGCCGTCGATCCGGGGCAGCGCGGTGAGCATCTGCAGTCCGGCCGGGTCGAGGCCGCGGCCGGGGATCGCGGTGACGTTGCCCGCTGCCCGACGGTTGACCTCGGAGTCGGAGGGGTCGCCGAGCCGCAGCTCGATGCGCCCGCCGAGCAGATCCTTGATGTTCGGGCGCACGTCCAGCCACCGGCTGGCGGTGAGCACGATGTGGACGCCGAAGCTGAGTCCGCGGGCGGCGATCTGCTGGATCGCGACCTCGAGCGCCTCGTAGTCGCTGCGGAGCGTCGCCCAGCCGTCGATCACGAGGAAGATGTCGCCGTAGCCGTCGTCGAGCACCCCGGGTTCGCGGCGAGCGCGGTAGGTGTCGATCGAGTCGATCCCGTTCTCGCGGAAGAACGCCTCGCGCGCGTTGAGCAGCGAGGTCACCTCGGCCACGGTACGGCGGATCACCTCGGGTTCGCCGCGGGTCGCGAGTCCGGCGAGGTGCGGCAGGTCCCGCAGGCCCGCGAAGCTGCCGCCGAAGTCGATCACGAAGCACTGCACCTCGAACGGGGTGTGCGTGAGCGCCAGGGCCGAGACCAGCGTGCGGGCGACCGTGCTCTTGCCCGACAGGGGCGCGCCCACGATCGCGACGTGGCCCGCGGCCCCCGACAGGTCGAGGGTGAGCACGTCGCGGCGCTGCTGCAGCGGCACGTCGGTGATGCCGATCGGCACCGTGAGCCGGCGGTGCTCCCGCCAGCGCGGGGCGTGCAGGCCGAGCTCGTAGCTGACCGCCAGCTTGCCGAGCAGCTGGTCGAGGGTGGCGGGCTCCTCGAGCGGGGGCAGCCACACCCGGTGGGCCGCGGGGCCCTGACCGGCCATGCGGGAGACCGCCAGCTCGAAGGTGCTGCGGTCCTCGACCGGCTCCGCGGCGGCGAGCTCGGCGGCCCGGCGCTCGGCGGTCGCCTCGGCCGCTGCGGCCTCGGCCACGGGGTCCGAGAGGTCCTGCGCGGCGGCCGTGAAGGGGACGATCCGCATGGCCTGGGCCGTGCCGTCCGCGGCGTCGGCGGCCGCGGTGATGCGGCGGGCCGGCGGCGGACCGGAGACGTAGGCGGCGCGGAACTGCGTGAGTTCGGTGTCGCTGCCGACCTTGAGCAGGCCGCCGCCCGGCTCCTGCGGCAGGTGGTAGGCGTCGGGGACCCCGATCACGGTGCGCGATTCCGCGGCCGAGAAGGTGCGCAGGCCGATCCGGTACGAGAGGTGGGTGTCGAGGCCCTTGAGTCGGGATTCCTCGAGCCGCTGCGAGGCCAGCAGGAGGTGGACGTGCAGGGATCGGCCGAGCCGGCCGATCGCGACGAACGATTCGATGAACTCGGGCTTCGCGCTCAGCAGCTCGGAGAACTCGTCGGCGACGATCAGCAGCGCCGGGAGCGGGGGCAGGTCGTCACGGCCGTTCTTGCGCGCCTTCTCGTACTCGCCGACGTTCACGAAGTTTCCCGCGGAGCGCAGCAGCTCCTGCCGGCGCACCATCTCGCCCTGCAGCGCGTCCTGCATGCGGTCGACGAGGCTGATCTCCTCGCCGAGGTTCGTGATGATCGCCGAGACGTGGGGCATGTCGGCCATGCCCGCGAACGTCGCGCCGCCCTTGAAGTCGACCAGCACGAAGTTGAGCTGCTCGGGCGAGTGCGTGAGGGCGAGGGAGAGCACGAGCGTGCGGAGCACCTCGGACTTGCCCGAACCGGTCGCGCCGATGATCAGGCCGTGCGGGCCCATGCCCTGCGAGGCGGACTCCTTGAGGTCGAGGACCAGCGGGGCGCCGTCGGCGTCCTGGCCGATGGGCACGCGCAGCCGGTCGCGCTCCGGGAGGATCCGCCACTGCTGCGACAGGTCGAGGTCGCGGACGTCGGGCATTCCGAGCAGCTCGAGCAGATCCTGCTGCCGCTTGCTGGTGCGCGACACCGGACCGTTCCCGCCGAGCTCGCGCGCGAGCGGCGCCAGTCGTCGCGCGACGGCCTCGGCTTCGACGAGGCTCATGTCGTCCGGCACGATGGTCTCCTGCTGCGCCCGCCCCTCCGCGAGCTCGGCGATGCCGCCCGAGACGTGGATGCGCGCGGTCTCCGGGTCGTCGTTGTCGTCCCAGGTGTTCGGCAGGTCGAGCACGGTGACGCCCTGGAGTCCGCCGGCGAACACCGAGTCGCCGGGCGAGACCCGGGCGCCGTCGACCACGACCAGCAGGTGCGGGCCGGGGAATGGGGTGTCGGGGACGAATCGGGGGCGCTCCCGCAGGTCGGCCGGCAGCATCCGCAGCAGCGTCGGCAGGTCGGAGCCGATCATGCGCGCGGTTCCGAGCGAATCGCGCAGCCGGGAGGACTGCGTGTGCGGCAGCCACTTCGCCCACTCCCAGTGCGGGAGCGCGTCGGGACTCGCCGCGATCACGATCTGCAGGTCGTCCGGGCTCTGCAAGGACGCGAGGTGGGTGATGATGCCGCGGGCCAGGCCCCGCAACGGATCGAGATCCTCGCCGACGAGCTGGATGCTGCGGAACCGGCTGAGCCGCAGGTAGGTGGGCAGCCCGCTCTGCGTGTCGTGCGTCATGATGAAGCGGTGCGCGGCCGTCGTGGCGACCGGGTCGAGGTCGGTGATCGGCGGCAGCTCGGGAGCGACCAGGTTCAGGCAGAGCGGCTGGTCGCTGACGCCGATGCGAGCGGCGAGGTGGTCGTCGACGTTGGGATCGCGCTCCCAGACGCGGGTGCCGTCCTCCACCAGATAGGAGAGCGTTTCGGGCGCCGGATACCGCCAGTTGCGTTCGCGCCGCTGCGCCTTCGCTGCCGTGCGCACCGTGGTGCGCAGCTCGGACAGGTAGGCGAGGTACTCGCGCCGTGAGCTGAGGATCGTGGCCTGGCGGGTGGCGCGCTGCCGCCAGCCGTTCACGAACACGAAGCCGAGGGCGGAGATGAGGAACATCCCGCCGGTGATCCATCCCGTCGGGCCCGCGTTGCTGACCGACACCATGATGATCGCGCCCACGCTGCCCAGCATGGGCAGCGCGGAGGTCAACATGCTGCTGCCGCCGTCGCCCGCCTCGAGCTCGGGCGGGGTCTGCAGCGTGACGTTGCCGGAGGGCACTCGCGGCGGGGCGAGACGACTGCTCACTCGGTTGTGCTCCTTAGCGCTCGTCGGACGACCGTACCGGTTCGTACTGGCAGCCTAGTCGCTTCGATCCGCTGTTTCAGCACGCATCTGCGCGTCAGGGAAGGCGCAGCACCTGACTCTGTCGACGATCACGACGAACTCGGCGGGCGGCCGATCGGCGCTGCTGAACCGGACGCCGAGCGGGAAGTCTCGGCCCCGAGTTCCCGGCCGAGCCGCGCACGCCCGCCCTTCGATGCGGCTACCGCGACGATCGCGACGATGGCCCCGATCAGCACGAGCACGCCGACTCCGCTGACCGCCCACGCCCACATCGGTAGCCCGGTCAGCACCGCCACAGGTTCTGCCCCCTTCGGGGCGCCGGGCTTCGCTTCCTTCGAGTACGGCGACCAGGCCGGCTGACCGGTGTTGTTCACCGCGCTCTTCTCGCCCGCCTTCACCGCCTTGAGGAAGTTCACTCCCGGCGGGAAGGGGCCTGTACTCCAGGCACATTTCCAGATACCTTCTGCGTTGACTTTCGCGGGATAGTCCCGTGCATGGCAGCGCGGGTCGTCCACGCTCGTCACGAACAGCGGGTTCTCGTTCGGGAACTTCGCCACGTCGGTCGCGAGCATCCCGGCCGGGTTCGCGTAGCCGTAACCCATATGCTCGTCGGCCCAGACCGGCTCGTGCACGGCGCCCTTGCCGGTCGTACGCACCAGCCCCTGCAGCACCTGGAACGCCGATGCCTCCGGATATTTCTGCAGTCCCAATGCGATCCCGCCGGCGACCAGCGGCGTCGCATACGAGGTGCCCGAGATCGACGACGGACCCCACTCATCAGCAGTGCCGACCCCCAGCAGGTTCTGACCAGGTGCGGCGAACGCCATCGAGGTCGAGCCCCTGCCGATCGTCCCGCTTTCCGGACCTTCGATCTGGGCCCCGTCCGAGTCGACCGCGGAAATGGGGACGACGCCATTCATATACCCGGGTCCTCCGACCAGGCGGAAGCCTTCGTCCGGGTTTCCAGTACCCACGACGATCGGCACACCCGCGATCTGAGCCTCAGCAACCGCGTGATACCAGTCGGCCGCTGCGCCTCCCGAGACCGACAGCGAAATCACGTCCGCCCCATCACGAATCGCCGCACGCGCCGCCATCGAGGTCGGATCGAAGGTCGAAAGGCCTTTCACGTTCTCCATTACCGAGGGGGTGTTCTTGTTTGCGTCGCCCAGGAAGATGTCTCGGGTGAGGTCGATCCCGCCCGGCTTCACCGTCGGATCCTGCACCGTGCACGACTTCGCATCACTCAACGCACCGATCCCGTAGAACCAAACCTCAGCATCCGGAGCAATCCCACGCGCACCCGCACCACCATCACCCGCCTTGCCGTTCCCCACCAGCATCGACACCACATTCGTGCCATGCTCAGCAAGCTTCGGATCCGACGACACGATCTGCGCAGGCTTCTTCGTCTTCGGATCAACGCACGTCGTGCCCTTCACCGTGACATTCGCACCCCGCAACTCAGGCACATCAGGATTGAGCACCTGATCGATCACCGCGACCTTCACACCCTTACCCGTCGCACCCTCAGCACGCAGAGCATCGAAGTCCCACTTCCGCGTGTTCCACAACGCACCCGACCGCTCCTCAGCGGTCATCCGATCGGATGCGATGCCCGCCGCCGGGGTCGCGAGAAGAAGGCCGACAGCGACAGCCGCTGCGGCACCGGCGAAACGCACCTTCTTCACGGCGCTCCTCCCTCTCGAGACCTCGGGTTCCGCTCGCGGGAGACGCGCACGCTCGATTCGTTCAACTGGCGCTTTCCCGAATCAGCCATCCGAGGGGTCGTCGCCTCGGCTGCCCGCACGCGAAGCGCGTGAGGCGGGACCGCCGTCGCCCTCGTCCTCGAGCTTCGGCGCCAGGTAGCCGCCGAGGCCGCGCTTGCTGCCCTTCTTGTCGGCACCTGCGGCTCCGCCGCCACCGCCCATCATCATTCCCGGGCGGCCGCCACGAGCGCCCGAGGCACCGGACCCGCCGGTACCCGCACCGCTCGCGCCGCCCGCGCCCGCCGCCGTCGCGGCACCGCGCAGGCCTCCGCTCGCGCCGAGACCGGCGGCACCCTGGCCGAGCCCTGATACTCCGCCCAGCACACCGCCGAGCCCGCTGCCGCTGCTCGCGATCTTGGCACCCGCGGCGAGACCGACCGCACCGAGACCGGCAGCGCCGAGCCCCGTCCGCCCGATGGTACCGTCGAGCCGACTGTCGACGCTGGGGCCGTCACCGGGGTTCCGCGGGCCACCGTCGTCCGGACCACCACCCGGAACCGGCGGTTCGGGCCGTACGGGAGGCTCTCCGGGGAACGGCGGGCGTCCCGGGTTCGGCGGTCCGTCGGGATCGGGACCCGGTACTTCGTTGCCCGGCCCGGGGCCCGGAACACCCGGGTGAGTGCTCGGACCAGGGAGGTGCGGTGCGCCACCGACGCCGGGGCCGCCGCCCAAGCTGCCGGGCCCGCCACCGGTGCCTCCGGTTCCCGGTCCGAGCTGCGAACCGCTGGGGCCTCCTGGCTGCGGGCCCGGGATCGGTGTCAGCCCTGCGACCGGTTTCGGTGGCACCTTGTCGAATCCACGTGCGACCAAGTCGTCCAGCGCACGCTTCTTCTTAGCGATCGAACTTTGTAGCTGCTCAAGCGCGTGCTGCGCCGCTTCCGCGCGCCGGTTCGAGAAGAACTCGCCCGCGGCGAAGATCGCCGCGGGTCCGCGCAGCGCGGCATCGAGCCCGAACTCCAGCAGCGGCTGCGGCCGTCCTCTGTCGATCGCGTCGCGTACCGCAGCGGGCAGATCGCCGCCCGGCAGCCCGTTCAGCTTCGTCTCGGCCTCGCGCTGCACCTCACCGCTGTGGTCGCCGATCAGCTGGTAGACCTTGCCCACCCAATCAGAGGCTTTCGTGAAGGTCTCCGCGATCGCGTCGAGCTGCGATTTGGCGACCAGCGCAGCCTGCCCTTCCCATTCTCCGCCTTCGATCGCGCTGCTCACGGTCGTCACTCGGCGCTCCAGCGCATTGAGGGAGCTCATCATCTGTGTGAGCTTGTCGATGCGCCAGTACACACCGGCAGTGAGGCGAACCAGTTCGTCTTCGGCGGCGCTCATGAGGTTCCTCCCGGGAGCTTGGAGTCAGTGGGTACGGGGACCGAATGCCCCGGCGCAACGCCGCCGGACACGTCTCCAGCGGCGTCATGCTGCAGGCGTGCCGCGCGTTTCCGGTTGGATGCCGTCACCGCGACGATCGCGACGACCGCTCCGATGAGCACCAAAGCGCCGATTCCTACGAGCACCCACGCCCACATCGGCAGCCCGGCCAGCAACGCCACAGGTTCCGCCCCCTTCGGAGCGCCGGGCTTCGCTTCCTTCGAATACGGCGACCAGGCCGGCTGACCGGTGTTGTTCACCGCGCTCTTCTCACCCGCCTTCACCGCCTTCAGCAACCCCACTCCCGCGGGGAATGGGCCTGTACTCCACGAACAGTTCCATTCGCCTTCCGAATCAACTTCTCCGGAGAAACCTCTCAGGTGACAACGAGGGTCTTCCAGGCTCGTCACGAACAGCGGGTTCTCGTTCGGGAACTTCGCCACATCGGTCGCGAGCATCCCGGCCGGGTTCGCATAACCGTAACCCATATGCTCGTCGGCCCAGACCGGCTCGTGCACGGCACCCTTGCCGGTCGTACGCACCAGCCCCTGCAGCACCTGGAACGCCGATGCCTCCGGATATTTCTGCAGTCCCAATGCGATCCCGCCCGCCACGAGCGGCGTCGCATACGAGGTGCCCGAGATCGACGACGGACCCCACTCATCAGCGGTTCCGACCCCGAGCAGGTTCTGGCCGGGCGCCGCGAATGCCATCGAGGTCGAGCCGACTCCGGTCGTCCCGCTTTCCGGACCCTTGATCTGGGCCCCGTCCGAGTCCACCGCGGAAATGGGCACGACACCGTTCATATTGCTTGGTCCGCCAACCAGGCGGAAGCCTTCGTCCGGGTTCCCGGTACCCACGACGATCGGCACACCCGCGATCTGAGCCTCAGCAACCGCGTGATACCAATCGGGCGCTGCTCCGCCCGATACCGACAGCGAAATCACGTCCGCCCCGTCACGAATCGCCGCACGCGCCGCCATCGACGTCGGATCGAACGTCGAAAGGCCTTTCACGTTCTCCATTACCGAGGGATGCTCGGAGGTCGCGTCGCTCATATAGATGTCTCGGGTGAGGTCGATCCCGCCCGGCTTCACCGTCGGATCCTGCACCGTGCACGACTTCGCATCACTCAACGCACCGATCCCGTAGAACCAGACCTCAGCATCCGGAGCAATCCCACGCGCACCCGCACCACCATCACCCGCCTTGCCATTGCCCACCAGCATCGACACCACATTCGTGCCATGCTCAGCAAGCTTCGGATCCGACGACACGATCTGCGCAGGCTTCTTCGTCCTCGGATCAACGCACGTCGTGCCCTTCACCGTGACATTCGCACCCCGCAACTCAGGCACATCAGGATTGAGCACCTGATCGATCACCGCGACCTTCACACCCTTACCCGTCGCACCCTCAGCACGCAGCTTCGCAAAATCGAACCACTTGTCGGCGTACCACAGTGCATCCGACCGCTGCGTTTCTGACAGTACGGAGGATGCCATCGCCGGCGTCGAGAGCAGCGTCAAGAAGCCGATGGTGGTGACCGCGGCAAGGCTAGTCAATCTGCGGCGCATCAGGCGGACCCCGGCTTTCCGAAATCCGTGTTCTTGGGCGCAGGAGACTTATTCGCCGATTTCGCGGGCACGGGCGCCTCGCCCACAACATCGCCCCGAACGCCTTCCAGATCGGCGAGCAGCCTGCGCAGCGTGTCCGCCGCCTGCGACTCGGTGTTCTTCTGCTCAGCGATCGACTGGCGCATCTTCTGTTCGGCTTCTTGCAAGCGTTCGTCTAGAAGCTTGATCTGCTTGAATATCTCACCGCCAGACGTTCGGAGGGCCTTCTTATACAGGTCCGCAACGCCCGCCCCCTCACCGCTCACTACCGACATCTCTGTCTCGCTGGGGTAGTCCCCCGTGGCACCGCGCAGGGTGCCGAGCAGGTCCTCGAACCCGTCCGACAGGCTGATCCGCTTAGCTCCCACTGCGCTCTCCCACGTTCATCTTCTGATTCTGCTCGTTCTCACCGGTGTCGGCTCCCGAAGAAGTCGACCCGCACACCATCATGCTCACGGCTGCTCCGGGGTGCCGAACTCCCGCAGCCGCTGCAGGGTCGCGACGAGGCGCTCCTGCGCCGCGGCGAGACCCGGATCCATCGCCACCGGGCTCGGACCGTCGGCCTCCTGCTCCTCGAACGCCTGGCCCAGCGCCTTCCCCATGGCCGCGCGCACCGCTCGCGCCTCGGCCGAGAAGTCGAGCCCCTGCACGATCTGGAACTCGCTGGTCTGCCCGAGATCGATGCGCTGCTGCAGCACCTGCCAGTCGCGCCCGTGCTCGCCCGAGCGTCGCGCCTCGGCGATCTGCTCGTTGAGCTTCGCGCGCGCGGCCTCCCGCTGCTGTCGCTCGATCGCAAGCTGCTCGGTGCGCGCGCCGAGGCGCTCCGATGCTTCGCTCAGTCGCGCGATCGCCTCAGCCGGATCCATCATCGCCGATTCCTCTTCTGCTCGTTCGTGGTCTGTTCGGTCTGCTCTGGGTTCAGACCGGGATCCGCGGCATGCGCGGTGCACGGCCTCCGGGGGCGTGTCCGCCGCCCGGGGCATGCTCGCCCGCGCCGCCGATCTTGTTGATGTCGCCGACCGCGCCCTTCACCGAGGACCCGACGTCGTAGATCGCGAGCCCCACCGATGCGAGGGAGGTCAGGGTGGTGAGCGCATCGCGGACCCCGCCGAGCAGACCGACCATGCCGGTGTGGATCGCGATGACCGCGTCGAGGAAGCCGAGGAACTCGTTGAACAGGTCGACGATCTCGATCGCCCAACCCGCGACGATCGGGATCGCGATCTCGAGGACCGCGGCGAGGTTGATCTCGCCGACGACCGGGACCGCGAGCATCGACAGGATCTCGAGGCCGAAACCGACGATGCCCGAGATGACCTCGTTGATGAAGTCGAGGATCTTGCGCGCGAACTCGGCGAGGTGCTTGTCCATCTCACCGGCCTGCTCGCACTGCTGCGGCAGCCGTTCGAGCAGCTGCCCGAGCTTCGCGTGGCACTCGCCGAAGCTGTAGGCGGCCTTGCCCTGCCAGCCGTCGTCCACGAAGCTCCCGAGCGTCGAAACCCGTTCGTTGATCAGCTGCACCGCCTGGCCGCACTTCGGCCAGGCCTCGCCGGCGACCTCCATCGCGTTCCAGTCCCCGATGAACGGCTTGTACACCCACTCCTCGAGCGGGCTGAAACCGATCAGCAGACCGACGACCGCGTCGATCTGTCCGAGCAGCGATCCGCTCTGCGAGGCGACCCGCTGCTTGGTCTGTTCGACGAGGCTGGGGGTGCTCGGCGGCACCAGCACGGTATCGACGCCGATCGGCGGTGCGCTCGCGCTGCTCATCGGGCCATCTCCTTCACATCTGCCGGCGACATTCGGTCGCCGTATACCCGGCCCAGCACCGCGTCGATCGAGAACACGGATCCGGCACGCGGGTCCGGGTGCTGCGGTCGGACCTGCGATCCGTCGCTCTCGCTGATCGGCTCGTACCCGATGCTCGATTCGTGCTCGGCCACGAGCGGTTCCCGCTCACCCCAGCGCCGGGCGAGCTCCTCGATCTCGGACTCGGGCACGCCGTCCCGCACCAGGTGCTCTCGGATCCACTCGGGCAGATGGGTCTTCCCTGCGGCGCAATCCGCGCATCCACGCGGGCAGCCGGGCTGCGTCTCTGTGTCCTTCGGATCGCGGTGATCGCCGCACCCGCACTGGCAATGCTCTCCGTGGTGGTGCTTCCCGTGATCGTCGTGATCCCGGTCCTTCCCGTGGTCGTCCTCCAGCTCGGGCTTCGGCACGGGATCGGGCTTCACCTCGGGTTTCGGGACCTCGGGCTGCGCGACCGGCGCCGGCACCGGTGCGCCGCCCCCACCGCCGCCGGAGACCCCGCCACCGCCACCGCCGGACATGCCACCGCCACCACCGCCGGAAACGCCACCGCCACCACCGCCGACGGGCGCGCCACCGCCGGTGCCACCGGACCCCGCCTTGAGCGCCGCGACCTCGTCTTCGAGGGCCTTGATCCGACGCACGAGGTCGTCTTCGCAGCCGCGCATGTCGGTCATGCCGTCCTGCACGCTCCGAGCCGTCTGCTGCAGGGTCTCGCCGAGCGTCTGCAGGTTCTTCATGACGGCGTCGCGAGCGGCGTTATGGATCGGCTGCAGGGGCTGCATCAGCAGCCCGAACGCGCCGTCGAGCGAGCAGTACTGCCGCGCGTACGACGCCGTCTGCTGCAGCGCGCGTTCGCACTCCAGCACGTTGTCCAGCGCCGACTGCATCGACGATTGGCTGTAGGCGATCGTGCTCGTCATCGGATCGTGCTCCTCGGATCATGCTCAGCGGACGGAGCCGCGCAGGCCGCCCCGGCCGCAGCGCATCGCCGCGGCCGAGACGGCCGTGATTCGGAATGCCCGGGCCCGCTCTCGGCAGGCCCGGAACCGGGGATCAGCCCCCGAAGCGACCCGCGTTGCGGGCGTCGCTGGCGTTGTACGCCTGCGAGATCTGCTCGGTGCTGCTCGAGATGCGCTCGAGCAGGCTCTGCATCTCGGTGAGCGACTGGGTCCACTGCCGCTGGGCGGCGTCGTACGAGTTCTGGGCCTCACCGTTCCAGGCCGCGCGCAGGCGCGAGACCTCGGACTCGAGGCGCTCCAGCTCCGCGCGAATGTTCTGGGCTCCGGTACGGATCTCCTGCGACAGCACGCTCACCTGAGCGGTCTGCACCGACATCGACTGCATCAAATTCTCCTTGGTCTCAAAAACTCACGTAGGCGGCGCTCAGGCGCCCGACATCATCGCACCGAGGCCCGAGATAGCCTGCTGGTGCTCCTGCTCGGTCGCGGCCTGATCCTGCTCGGTGCCGCGGAGCGCGTTCTCGAGATCGATCAGCACGTTGTTGAGCTTGCTCGTCTCGGCGTCCCAGCGCTGCATGAGCTGGGTGAACGAACCGGCGGCAGCACCGGTCCAGTAGGCGCGCAGCTGCTCGATATCGCCGCGGACCTTCTTGGTCTGCTGGTCGATGCCGGCCTTCGCCTCGGCGACGGCCTGCTGTCCCTTGCGAAGGGCTCCTTCTTCAGCGGAAATAGTCTGAGCCATGTCGACTCCTCCATCTTCGGTTTCCAGCGCCGCACGGGGCGTGCCGGCACGTCTGCAGATGGTCCCGTATGGAGCCACCGGTCCGAACATACGTCAAAGACGCCGGAATCGCCAGAAAGGTTGAAATTCCAACAATCTCGCCGATGCCGGAGCCTCCCGAACCCGGGGTTCAGAGTTCGCCGGTGACGACCCCGACCGTGAAGCTGCGCATGCCGATGCGCACACTCGCGCCCTCTTCGAGACGGACCCGCGCTCCGGGTGCCAGCGCCGAACCGACTCCCGTGTCGTCCACGATCTCCGAGCCGTTCGTCGAACCGAGATCCGTCACCCAGACGCTGTCGCCGCGGTACTCGAGCCGCAGGTGGGTCTTCGAGACCGATCCGTCCTGATCGGCGACCGCGACGAGCTGGTCATCGGCATCGATCGGATCGGGACGGCGGCCGAGGTTCGCGGCGGCCGGGATCCGCAGGCGGACCCGCTGCCCGGAATCGAAGGAGAGCACGAGCATCTCGCCGATCTGCGGTTTCGGCGGAGCGGGAGCGATCGGGGCGTCGACCGCGACGACCCCGGCCGGCAGCGCGGCAGCGGCCGGAGCGGACGACGGCGCCGGTGCCGGTGCCGGTGCTGGAATCGCCGCCGCACCCCCGTGCGGCGCGACGAGCGGAGCCGGCTGCGCCGGAACGAACGGAGCGATCGGCGCGGACGGAACGGCCGGAGCAACCGGAGCCGCCGCGACCGGCTGAGGCGGGCGGGCACCGGCGGCGGGCACCGCGGCCTCCGCCACGGGCGCGCTCTGCGCCCACACCTCGGCGTTGCGCGACCAGGCCTCCCGCTCGGCCTCCGACGGGACGCGGACGACGAGCGTGCGCCCGGCGCGGTCGGCCCAGCTGCGCCCCATGCGCGTCGGATCCGCCGCGCTCGTGGCGACCACGATCCACCCGCCGATCAGGGCGACCAGGCTCGCAGCCCCGGTGATCAGGCCGCGCACGAGGTTCCGCCCGACACCGGGTGAGAAGGGGGCGTCGTCGCGGGCGGTGCGCTGCCGCAGCAGGAGATTGCCGAGCGTGGCGCCGGTGCGCGCTTCGAGCACGAGCTGGATCACCGCGACCTCGAGCAGCACGAGGACGCCGAGCACCGCGCTGCGGGTGAGGCCGCCCACGACCGCCGCGATCACCAGGGTCACCGCCGCATCGATGGAGAACGCGGCGACCCGAGCGCCGGTGCTCGCGGGACGCGCCCACGCACGGGAACGCGCCAGGGCGTTCGAGAGACGGGCCGACGGATCGGGCCGGCTCCCGCGGGGAGCCGCGCCGTCGCGCCCCGCCTCCCGAGCGAGCCGCTGCCGGGTCCGCTGAGTCTGCTGAGCGGTCTGCGATACGGGCGCCTGCACGGGGTTCGAGCGCCGACGCGGACCGGCCGGATTCGGCGTGTAATCGGACATCAGGTGAGCACCCCTCGCAGCAGATCCAACGTGCCCGCGGCGAGCAGTCCGGCCGGGAGCACCAGTGCGATCGCGAGACTATCGACGATGTCGCCCGTCCGCGACCACCCGAGCGAGCGTTCGCCGCGCGCGAGCGGCAGCACCGCGGCCGCGGCGACGAGCGCGGCGAACAGCAGCGCGCCGGCTCCGATCGCAGCTCCCGCCGCCGAGGACTGCGGCACGACGGCCGCCGCGAGCAGGAGGAGCCCGATCACCGCCGCGGCCCGGGGCGGGATGCGCAGCGCGGGCGCCGCCGTACGCCGGGAGGTGAGCAGCAGCGCCAGCACCGCAAGCAGCACGTAGACCATCGCGGAGATCCGGGCGACCGGATCGGGGCCGACCAGCGCCGGCGCCGCGGCGGGCAGCCCGGCCCCGGCGAGCACCGCGAGCATCAGGATCGCCGAGTCGAGACGGGCTTCGGCAGCGGCGACGATCTCGCGCACGCGCTGCTCGTCGATCCGGTCGATCGAGACGGGGACGCGGCCCCGCACCGTCCACCGGAGCACCATGAAACGGCCGTAGTCGATGTGATAGCCCGGATCCACGCCGACGAGGAGGCTGGGCGCGGCCCGGATGCCGACCACCGCGATGGCGGACGCCGCGATCAGCAGCTGATTCGGCGCCCATCCAAGCATCGGGCCGGTCAGCGCCAGAGCCGCGAACAGCGCCGCGATCACGACGACGGGGGCCGCCGCCGCGCGGGCGCGCGCCGTCCGGGCGACGACCATCAGCAGGGCGGCGAGCACCGCCATCGCCGCACCCGCGACCGCGAAGGCGAGCACCGGCGCGTCCACGAGGATCGTCAGCGCACCCAGGCACGACCCGATCCCCGCGAGCACCAGGGAGGCGGCGGCGCCGATGTCGCCGGTTCCGCCGCGCGCGACGCCGAACACCATCGAGACCAGCGCGGCGAGCGCGAGCACGCCGGCCGTCGGCCACCGCAGCCGCTCGTCTCCGACGGCGAGCATCGCGGCGACGATCCCAAAACCGACCAGCGCCCAGGGCAGCGGGTTCACGGATCCGCCGGCCGCCGTGCGGTCGATCCGCCGGGCGGGCGTCGCCGCGGGCCCGGCGACGGCGTACAGACCGCCCTCGAGCAGCTGCGCGGCGGGGGTGCCGAGATCCACCGGGGATCCGTCCGGGCCCTGGACCCGGGAGCCGGCCGCGAGGTGCACGCCGATGGACGCGAGAGCCCCGACGAGCGCCTCGCCGCGCGGCATCGCGAGGTCGTGACGCCGTCCGGCCACATCGATCACGATGCGACGCAACTGCGGCATGGGGTCGGTCACGCGACTCAGTGTAGCGTCGGGTCGGACGGGATCGGGGTCGGATCCGTATGCCGGAACCGGATCCCGCCCCGCCATCCGGCCCGAGAAACCGGGTTAGGATACTTGCGCGCGGAGCAGCCGATTTCGTGTCGACATCACACAGGAGGTACGCGTGAGCGTTGAGGCAGTCGACCCGAGTGCCGTCGTGCGGCTCTCGGTCGTTCACGCCGAGCGCCGTATCGACCTGGCCGTGCCCGGGCGCCTCCCCCTGCTCGAAGTGCTCCCCGGCGTCGCCCGCGGCCTCGGCGTGCTCGACGCCACGCTGCTGCACGGCGGCTACCGGCTCACCCGCTCGGACGGCACGGAGCTCGATCCGACCCGCGGCGCGATCGCGCAGGGCATCGACCAGGGCGAGATCCTGACCCTGACCCGGGGCCAGCTCGTCGCGGTACCGCGGCGCTACGACGACGTGGTCGAGGCGGTGGTCGACGCGACCTCCGCGCATCACGCCGCCTGGCGCCCCGAGGACGCGGCCCGCACGGCCGTCGCGATCAGCCTCACCCTCGTCGGCCTCAGCGCGATCATGCTCGCCCTGCAGCCCGCGGGCTCGCTCCTGCCCGCGATCATCGCCGGAACGGGCACGATCGTCCTGCTCGCCCTCACGGCCGCGCTCGGCCGGCTGGCCCAGCCGGAAGCCGGGCTGGCGTTCGGGATCGCCGCAGCGGGATTCGCCGGCCTCACCGGATACCTCCTGGTCCCGGGCGGATCCCTCTGGGGGTTCCCGCTCGCGGCGGCCGGACTCGGGTGCATCGTCGGCGGCGGCGCGGCGTTCCTGCTCGCGGCGAAACCGGCCGAGATCCTCGCGCTCCCGATCGCGCTCGGCATCGCGGTCGGCCTGCCTGCGGGGATCGTCGGCCTCACCGGGGTCGACCCAACCGGCCCCTACGCCGTGATGGTGGCGTGCGCAGGGCTGCTCGCGGGCGCACTGCCCTGGCTGACGCTCAGCAGCACCCGGATCCGGGTCATCTCGCCGACGACGGAGCTCGAGATGTTCGACCCGCCGCAGCCCATCGATCCCGAGCGCGTCGCCGCCCGGGTCGACGCCGGGCACCGGCTGCTCGTGGCCCTGCGCGTCGCCTTCGCCCTCTCCGTCCTGATCGCCGCACCCCTCGTCTCGGGCTCGGGCTGGATCGGCACGATCCTCGTGCTGACGTGCGGGACCGTGCTGATGTTCCAGTCCCGCCAGTCCGCACGCCGCGCCTCCGTCATCGTCCTCCTCGCCGGCGGGACCGCGATCCTCGCCGTCGGCGGGCTCGCGGCGATCCTCGACCAGCGCGAGCAGGCGCCCCTGCTGCTGATCGCGCTGCTGGTCGCGACGGGCATCGTCACCGGGCTGACCCTGCTCAGCACCCGGGTCCGCATGCGCCTCACCGCGCTCGGCGACACCGTCGAGGTGATCCTGCTGGCGCTGCTGCTCCCGCTCGGTGCCCTCACCGCTGGGCTCGCGTAGGCATGGCGACCAAGAAGGACCTGCTCGAGGCGCAGAGCTTCAGCAAGGCGCGACTGCTCTCGGCGTTCGTCGGCGGCGCCCCCGGCGGCAAGGAGCTCGAACCCGCCAAGCCGCTGCGCGCGGTGTTCGCGGGCATCGCGCTCACGGCCATGGTGATCCTCGCCGGGGTGTTCATCGGCCTCAAACAACCATCGCTCCCGAGCGGCTGGCAGAACAACCGCCTGATCGTGGCGAGCGACACCGGTGCGCGCTACGTCAGCGTCGACGGCACCCTGCACCCCGTGATCAACACGGTCAGCGCGCGCATGCTGATCCCCGCGAACGAGTTCGCCATCATCAGCGTCAAGCAGCAGTCCCTCGACGGGATCCCCATCGGCGGGACGCTCGGGATCCTCGGCGCACCCGACACGCTTCCGAAGGCGAGCGCCCTCGACGGGACGGGCTGGCGCGCCTGCTCGACGGAGGAGGCCACCGAGGTGCGCGTCGGCGGCCAGTCGCGGACCGCCGCCCGCGATTCGGAGGGCATCGTCGTCGAGGCCGACGGCAAGACCTACGTGGTCACCGAAGGCACCAGCCTCCTCGTTCCGGCGGAGCACCGCACCGCCGTGCTCCGCGCCATCGGCTTGGATACCGCGACCCCCGTCCCGGTGCGCGGCGAATGGCTGGCCCTCTTCGCGAAGGGCGACGACCTCTCCCCCATCGTGCGCGCGGGCGGCGGCACGGTCGCCGGCGTCGGCCTGCCCGCGGGATCCGTGATCCACTCCGCCGGAACCAGTGAAGCCAAGCAGTACCTGCTCACCGGCGACGGGAAGCTCGCCCCGCTCAGCCCGCTGGCGTATCGGCTCTACCGCTTGGGCCTCGGAACCGCGCCCGGCGGTGGCTCGCTCGGGGAACCCGTCGAACTGAGCCCGGCCCAGATCGCACCGCTGCCGACGGCAGATCCGGTCGCGCCCGAGGGCTGGCCGGAGGACGGCCTCGTGCCGCTCGCCGGCGTCTCGGCGCCCTGCGCCACGCTCGCGGGCGAGCGCGGCGATCAGCGCACGGTCCTCGCCGCGGCCGGCGGATCGCGCACCGCCTCCTCTGACGCGGCGGCAGGCAGCACCGAGGTCACCGTGGCGAAGGACGGCGGAGCGCTCGTGCGCGGCGGTTCGGCCGGTACGCTGACCCTCGTCGACGGCAGCGGCACCGCGTACGCGATCCCGGGATCCGTGAAGACCGGCGCCGCCCGGCTCGGCTACCGCAGCACCGATGTCGACGTGCTCCCCGCGCCGTGGCTCCAGCTGCTGCAGGCGGGACCGGCGCTCACGCCCGAGGCTGCCGGCGCGACGCCGGAGGGCAAGTAGGACCGCGGCGTGGACCGGAAGCAGACCCGTCTGAGGATCGCCGCCGCGCTCGTCGCGCTGCCGATCCTCGGCACCGCGCTCACGGGACCCGCCGCCCCGCTGGCGGCGCTGTCCCCGCTGGCACCCGCTCCGGCGTCGGCGGCGGACGAGTGCGCCGTCGGGGTCATGGCGCGTCTGCCCGGGCCGCCCGTGGCGTTCGCCGAGATGGGGCTCCCGGCCGACGGGCGACGGTACACGGGCGCCGGCATCACCGTCGCGATCGTCGACTCCGGGGTCGACGCCTCCCGCCCGCAGCTCGCGAAGGCCCTCGTCCCCGGCCGCAGCGACTCGCTGATCTCGGACGGCGAGCGCTCCGACGGGCTCGGAGATTCCCAGGGCCACGGCACGGCGCTCGCCGGGATCATCGCGGCGCGCCCCAGCCCCACCTCCGGCGTGGTCGGCATCGCGCCCGACGCACGGATCATCTCGCTGCGCGTGTTCCGGGACGACAGCCAGCAGAGCATCGACAAGGGCCTCGGACCTGATGCCGGACGGATCGCCGAGGCGATCCGGAAGGCCACCGACCGCGGCGCGCGCGTGATCACCGTCGCGCTCAGCGACGACGTCGACACCCCCGCGCTGCGCGACGCGACGAACTACGCGACGTCGCGCGGCGCGCTGGTCGTCGCGAGCGCGGGCAACCGCGACACGACCAAGCAGACCGAGGATTCGCCCCGATTCCCGGCGGCCTATCCCGATGCGCTCGCCGTGACGGCGGTGGGCCCCACCGGCCTCGCGACGTCCTCGTCGATCCACGGACCGCACATCGACGTCGCGGCCCCGGGCCAGAACGTGCTCACCACTTCGAACGGGGGCGGGGACTGCCGCTACGCGCCGGATGCCCCATCGTCGAGCTTCGCGACGGCCTATGCGGCAGGTGCTGCGGCCCTCGTCGCCCAGGCTTACCCGAAGGAGACCCCGCAGCAGTGGGCCTACCGGCTCGAGGCGACGGCGGATCGTCCCGACCCCGACGCGCGCGATGACCGGATCGGGTGGGGCACGATCCGACCGGCCGCGGCCCTCGGTCTGCGGCCGAGCAGCAGCACCCGGGGCCCGGTCAGTCCGTTCGCTGACACCAGCGGTGCGGCACGCGCCTCCGTGTCCACCCGGGTCACCGCCCACGAGACGCGCGCCGACGACATCACCTTCGTCGCGGCGCTCGTCCTCGGCGCCGGAGGCCTCATCGCCGTGTTCGCGCTGGCCGCACGGACCCGGCGCCGCCCGGGCACGGGACGGCGGGACGGCGGCACCGCGGCCTGACTAGCCGAAGGCGAGGACCGCGACCCCCCAGAGGCCGAGCACCGAGACGACGACCGCGACGCCGAGCCCGATGATCGTGCCGAGCCCGAAGCGCCGGTTCGCGCGAGCGGTCGAGCGCAGCCCGTCACGCTCGGCCGAGAGCGGTTCCGGCACCGAGGCCGGCGGCGGACCGAAACGCTCCGAGAGGGTGCCGCCCTGGCTCGCGTCCGCCTCGCCGAGGCTCCGCACCGGGCTCAGGACCGGGATGCCCGGGGCGACGCCCCGCCGCGGCAGGGTGTGCTCCTCGGGCGGGGTCGGCGCGTCGGGGATCCGCAGCTTCGCGTCGAGCGGCGACTTGAACATGCGCGCGACGACGTCGGCCGGCAGCTGCCCCGCGGACGGCTCCTCGATGGGCGGTGCCGGGTTCGCCGTGCCGCTGCGGGTCGACCGCCCCGAGTCCTCCCCGATCGGCGCGGACCGCGACGTCGGATCCGGTTGCGGCGCCTGATCCGGTTGAGGCGTCTGATCGGATCGCGGGGGCCGCGCGACGACGATCGTCCCATCCTCGTCGCGCGTCGCATCGGGTTGCGCGCTCCGCGGCGGGCGAGCCACCACGATCGTCGCGTCGTCCGGCGCTGACGGCGCCACCGGCGCTGCGGGTTCTGCCGGCGCTGCGGGTTCTGCCGGCGCCGCGGGTTCTGCGGGTTCTGCGGGTTCTGCCGATGCTGCGGCGGGTCCCGCGGCCTCCGCCGCGATGCGGGCGCGCGGCGCGACCACGGTCGCGTCGAGCTCATCCTCGCCGTTCTGGCCGGCGCCCGGGCCGAGTCCGCTCGGGCCGGGGCCGGTTCCGGCTCCTGCGCGTTCTTCCGTCATCGTCGGTTCCTTCCGCGCGGTCGTCGTGAGCGCCGGGCCCGTGCGCGACGCGATTCGGGCAGCAGCGAGCGCAGCGAGAACCGCGCGCGCGTCCGCCCCCAGAACCCGATGCGCTGGCGCCGTTCGAGCAGGGCCTCGTCGACCACGGCCCAGACCTGCTCGGCCTCCGCGTCGCCGATGCCCTCGCGGGCGTAGACCGCGCGGTCCACGGTCCAGGCGGCCCAGTCACCGCCGGGCACCCCGAGCTCTTCGGCGATGTCGCGACGGCTCCCCCGGGATCGGGGTGCGGCGCCGCTGTCGGCGTACCCGTCGACGAGTTCGTCCCAGGCGCCGAGCGCGCGCACCTCGGGGGCGGCGGTCTGCCGCCTGCGGCGGACGCGCAGCCGCTTCGCGACGGGGACGAAGAGCAGTGGCAGGGCGAGCAGCGCCAGTGCCAGCGCTGAGAGCCCCACGCCCTTCAGGATCGGCCAGAGCGCCGCGAAGCTGCTGCGCTGCGGATCGGGCACGGGATCGGTGGAGTCGCTGCTCGATCCGCTCGGCGGGTCCGCGACCGTCGCATTGCGGTCCTCGGGCACCGTCGGGAACTCGGGGAGCTGCTCGCCGCGGTCGAGTGTGACCGGCGGCATCGCGACCTGCGGGCTCGCGTCGATCGGGGCCCAGTCGCCGCCGTCGCCGCGCACCTCGATCCACGCGGCGAGGTTCTCGCCGGTGCAGGTCTCGGCGCACGCCGGGACTCCGGGTACTCCGGCCCGTTCGCCGCCGAGCCGCACCCCGAGCACGACCCGGGAGTCGTAGCCCATGGCGCGGGCGATGAGCGCGGCTGCGGCCGAGAACTGCTCGTCGTCGCCGATGCCCGAGACGAGCGCGCGCTCGTCGCTCGTCTCGCCCGCGGCCGCCTGCTGTTCGTTCAGCTGTTGGAAGAGCTGCTCGATCCGGGCGATCGAATGCCCGCCGGCGCTCGGCACGAAGCGCGTGCCGTACTGCGGCGCGAGCGCGGCGATCCAGTTCCGTTCGCCCTCGCCGTCGGTGAGCGAGTGGCTGAGGTAGCCGCGCTGGCGCAGCCGGTCGATGGCCTCGAGGAGTCCGTCGCGGTCGGCGGGGAGTCGCTGCTCGTCGAGCCAGCGCTTCAGCTGCGGCGTGCGTTCGAGGTCGATGAGCGGCTTCGCGTCCGCGGGACGCTCGGCGGGCTTGACGTCGCCGGCGGTGCTCATCCGGGCCGAGTACTCGTCGCCCGCGCGCAGACCGCTGCCACCGGGCACCGCGATCGCGGCCCAGCTGCCGCGGTTGATGTAGAAGCTGTCGCTCAGCTCGGATGCCCGCGGCCCGAGGAAGGCGGGCGGTTCGGCGAGCGGTGGCGCGACCGGCAGCCAGATCCCCCGGTAGCCGTCGATCCGGATCCGAACCTCGGCCGGTTCCGCGATGGGGTCGCCGCTCGGGAACCGGGTGAACCGACCGTCCCCGCCCGGGTCCACGAAGAAGTCGACCCCGTCGTAATCGTCGAGCACGGCCATGCGCAGCCGGGTCGGCAGCGTCCCGTTCCCGGACACGGTGAACAGGGTCCGTTCGAACTCGTCGTCCCGCTTCGCCGACCGGTAGGAGGCGAGGGGGCTGGTCTGCTGACGTACGACGAGCTGCGGGTCGATGCTGTCGCGCGGCACCGTGCGGTCCGCGCCGACGGCCGGCGCGATCAGCGCCCCCGCCCCGAGCGCGACGACCGCGATCACCGCGGCGCTGAGCGCGCGCATCGCGGTGTTGCGCCGCACCCCGCCGGAGCGCTCCGCAGGTTGGCCGAGGCGGCCCAGCCTGAGCGCAGCACGGCGTTCGATGCCGGACGACCACGCGACCCAGACCGCACCGATCACGCAGGCCCCGGCCCACAGGGCGAGCTCCTTCGGCGCCTGGATCCGCAGCGGTCCGAGGCCGAGGGGAGCGCTCACCTGAGAGGCGCCGAACACGACGCCGAAGAGGACGGGCACGAGGACGGGCAGCGCCGCGAACGGGGCCGTGCGGCGCCCGGAGAGCGCGAGCGCGACGATCGCCCCGGTGGTGACCATCGTGACGACGAGCAGCGGGACGAGCACCGCCTGGTAGCTGCCGACGGGCAGCGTCAGGGTGAGCAGTTGCTTCCAGCCGAGCGCGACCGAGGCGAGACCGTCGCTCAGCCCGCGCACCCAGCCGGCGGGACCGGTGGACAAGGCGCCGGGGACGGCGAGCGGCACGACGGCCGCGACGAACGCGACGATCAGCGCCACCGGGGTCATGAGGCCCCAGCCCCACCGGCGTCCGCACCACACGATCCCGGAGGCGAGCGCCCAGCCGACCCCCGCCACCAGCCAGACCTGCGGGGTCCGGTAGATCGGCATCGCCGAGGCAGCCCCGAGCGCGGCAGCGGCTGCGCTCAGCAGCAGCGCGCCGAGCGAGATCGCCGCGGACGGCCGTCTCGACGCGTTGGCACGTCGTGCGCGTCGCCGCGAGGCGGACCGCGCTTCCCCGCTCACGCGAAGCCTCCGCGCACCATGAGCTGCGGCAGGTCGTCGAGCGCGCCGACGGTGAACATGGTCCCGGCATCGAACAGTCGGGCCGCGGGGTCGGCGAGCCGTTCGCAGCGCACCACGAGCACGTCGACGTCCTCGGCGAACGCGGCGGCCGCGCGGCGCAGGCGCGACGGGTCGGGAACCGAACCGGTGACGAGCATCACGATCGAGAGCGGACGCCGCGACTCGGCGAGGTGGCGCGCCAGGCGCTCGATCGGCAGCGGTTCCTCGGCGGCTTCGAGCTCCGCCCAGGCGTCGAGCAGCTGGGTCGGCGTCTGCGCGGGCAGTTCTTCGAGCCCGTCGATGCTCGGGCGGATCCGGCCGGGGGCCCACTGGGAGGCGATGAAGCGTTCGCGGCCCTCGCGCACCGCGAGCAGACCGAGGGAGGCCGCCGCGCTGACGCCGAGCTCGAACTCCTCGTCGTCGCTGTAGGAGGTGCGGTCGGCGTCGAAGAGGATCGCGGCCCGCGCGGTCTGGGACTCCTCGTACTGCCGCACCATCAGGGTGCCGGTCTTCGCGGTCGACTTCCAGTGCACGTGCCGGAGCGCATCGCCGTGCACGTATTCGCGGACGGCGTGGAACGAGAGGTCGGAGTCGGTGAGCCGGCGGCTCGACGCCCCCTCGAGGTCGCGCACGAGTCCGACGGACCCCGGCGGGAGCAGCACCGTGCGCGGGTGGACGTGGATGAGGTGGCGGTCGCGCCAGGTGATCTCGCGGCGCACGAGCCCGAGCGGGTCGCGGCGGGCGAGCTTCAGCGGCCCGACGCCGATGACTCCGCGCGCGGTCGTCGCGATCTCCACGGGGATCGCCGTCTCGCCGTGCGGCCCGATGAACGGGATCGCGATCTCCCGCAGTGCCTCCCCGACGGGCAGTTCCGCGGTCGCGGGGAGCGCAGGCCGGGCACCCGCGTTCTCGACCTCGATGCCGAGGCGTACCCGCCCGCCCGCGGTCACCCGGGTGCGGTCGACGGCGATGCGGATCAGGTAGGCGCGGGATCCCAGCAGGAACGGGAGGCCGAGCAGCAGCAGGACGCCGAAGACCGCGGCGACGAACCAGGCCTCGATCCAGCCGAGGGTCGCGGCGAGCACGAGCGAGAGGATCGCGGCACCCAGCACGAAGTAGCCGGTCGGCGTGATGGTCTCGGCCGTGCGACGCATGCGACGTCGGTTGCGGCGCCACCAGCGGCGCGCGCGACGGCGCCCCGCGCCGAGGTATCCCGTCGAGCGCTGGGTGTCGCCGAAGCGCGTGCTGGTGCTGCCCCGGGTCGCCGTGCCGGTGTCGGAGATCGGGGCGCGTGAGGTGTTCTGTCTCACACCGAGCCGTTCTCCTGGGGTGCGGCGACGTCGAGCAGGATCTGGCCGAGCACCTGCGCCGCCGTCACCCCGTCGAACTCGGCCTCGGGCTCGAGCACGAGGCGGTGCGTCAGTACCGGCATCGCGAGGTCGCGGACGTCGTCGGGAGTGACGAAGTGCCGACCGCTCGCGGCCGCCCAGGCTGAGGCGAGACGCACGAGCGACAGCGCACCGCGCACGCTCGCGCCGAGACGCACCTCGTTCGCGCGACGGGTGGCCTCGACGAGGCGCACCGCGTACTCGGCGACGAGCGGGCTGACGTACACGCGGTTGATCAGGTCCTGCGCCTGGGTCACCATGCCCGTCGTGACGACCGGGGAGAGGGGCTGCTGATGCGAGCGGTCGCCCTGCAGGATCCGGGTCATCGCCGCCTGGTCGGGGTAGCCGATGGAGGTCTTCACCATGAACCGGTCGAGCTGGGCCTCGGGCAGCCGGTAGGTGCCCGCCTGCTCGACCGGGTTCTGGGTCGCGATGACGAGGAACGGGGTGCCGACGTCGTGCGAGGTGCGGTCGACCGTAACCCGGCCCTCCTCCATCACTTCGAGCAGCGCCGACTGGGTCTTCGGGCTGGCGCGGTTGATCTCGTCGGCCAGCACGACGTTCGCGAAGATCGGGCCCGGATGGAACTCGAAGGCGCCCGCGCGCTGGTCGAAGACCGACATGCCGGTGATGTCGCTCGGCAGCAGGTCAGGGGTGAACTGCACGCGCGAGGACGAGCCCTGGATGACTTCGCCGAGCGCGCGGGCGAGCGCCGTCTTGCCCGTCCCCGGCACATCCTCGAGCAGCACGTGGCCTCCTGCGAGCACGCAGGCGATCACCAGCTCGACCACACGGCGCTTGCCGTGGATCGACTGCTCGATCGCGTCCGCCGTGGTCGAGAACATGCGCGCGACCCACTGGGCCTGCTCGGGTGAGATCGCCGTCGAGTCGGTCTGGGGCTGCGTGTTCATGCTGGGCCTTCTGCTGGGGAGAGGTGGGGTGAATCGAGACTACGGGGTGGTGCAGACGTTGAGGGTCGTCGATCTGAGCCCGGAGAAGTCGCCGGTCCACGAGATCTTCATCTGCGCGGTGGTGGCATCGGCGGCGGGCGGGGCCACCAGCGTGACGTTCGCGGAGTCGCGGGCCGCCGCCGAGATGTCGAACAGCGTTTTCAGGTCGGTCTGGGGCGCCGAGATCTTGTAGCACGCGCCCTGGATCGCGCTCACCGACACCCGGGTCGGCGCGTTGACCCCGCTGAGGATCTCCCAGGCGGAGCAGGTCTCGGCGTCGTTGACGTCGGCGCACTCGCGCACCTCGGCGACGGGGATCGCATCGCCGCTCAGCTCGAACGCGGTGGTGATGGTGCCGTTGATCCGGTACTGGATCGTGCCGTTATCGCCCCGCGGCGTCAGCGACGGGGCCGCCTCGAGATAGTTCGCTGCCGTGCCCTCAGCGTTCACCGCGGCATCCCTCGCGACGACGTAGGTGCGCTGACCCCGGGGCGATGGCGGATCCTCGCCGACGCGCACCACGCTGGACACCACCGGACCGCTCCGTCCGAAGTCGCTCGAGGCGCACGCCGCTACCTTGTAGAACCGGTAGCGCACGAGGTCGGTGAACTTCCCGGTATCGTTCGAACTCGACCAGCAATCGAGGGATTCGGTCATTCGGCCGATGGCGTATCGGACGCTCACCTTCTCGTCGGCATGCGGGAGGTCCTTCGGAGCGAGCGCTGTCGTCGCGGAAGCGCTGCTCGCTGAAGTGCTCGTCAGAGTGACGCCGGTGAGGCGCGGAGCACCGATCACCGCGCCGGTTCCGCTCCCCGCTTCCCCGCTGCCGCTGCCGCCGCCGATGTTGGGCACTTCGAATCGGGTGATCGGGATTGCGGTGAACGTGGCCGTTCCGACGCTCAGCCCGGAGAAATCCTTGGTCGCTGTCGGACCGTCGAGTTTGCCGAGGTCGGTGCCTTCTCGCTGCAGGGAGAACTGACCGGTGTCGCTCGATCCCTTCACCGTGACGCGTACCGCGCCACTCCCCTGGTCCGTACTCTGCGGGTTCGGGATCGGAGTCACCGTCACGGTCGGAGTCTTGGGCGGGCTGTACGCCCACGCCGTCACGGCGGTCGAGGCCTGCGAGGATCCGACCGCGTTGACCGCCTGCGCGGTGAACTGGTGCTTCTGGCCGTTGCTCAGGTCGCCGGCCGTGCACTGGTAGGTCGCGGGTCCGACCGCGGCGCAGGATCCCGATCCGCCGCCCGAGAGGGTCACGCTCGTGACCGCCGGGTGCGCCTGCTGCGAGCCGAGCGTCACGGTGAAGCTCGCGCTGCTCGCCGTGTACCCGGTCTGCTGGATGCTGGGCGTGCCCGGCAGCCCCTGCGCATCGAACTCGACCGTGCCCTCGCCGGTGCGTCCCTGCGCATCGCGCACGGTGAACCCGACCCGGCAGGTGCCGCCGATGCCGCGCGCGTTCGGCCAGGACACCGAGATGCCCGAGTCGCCCACCCGCGAGAAGGAACCGAAGGTGCAGGAGTCGCCGTTCACCGAGGCGAGCTTGAGGCCGCCTCCCGTCTTGCCCGCGAACGGGTCGTGCTCGCCGGCGACGCCGACGAGCTGCGCCTGGCAGGAGCTGCCCACGGTGCACTGCAGCGCGACGGTGCCGCCGCGCGGCAGGTCGCGCGGGGCCTGGCCGACCTGCAGGGTCAGCGGGGCTCGCGAGTCGCCCGCCCCGCTGACGGCGATAGACACCGTCTCCTGCGTGCCGGGTACCGCGTCCGCGCGCGCCGTCACCCGTAGCGAGCTGCCGTTCTGCTGCACCTCGAACAGCGAGGTGCCGCCCGACTCCGCGAAGCTCAGCTTGCCCGTGTCACCCTTGCGCCCGCCCTCCCAGGTCACCATGTCGGTGAGCGAGATGGTCTGCGTCGCGCCGGGATCGACGGTGCGGGTGAGCGCCTGCGCCTGCGCCACCGGCTGCTTGGGCACGATCACGACCGGAACCGGAAGCGCGGTCCAGCGGTCCTGACCGACCAGTCGGGCATCGATGAGGCAGCTGTCGGTCCACGGAGCCTCTCCGCCGGCCGAGTACCGGAGCCGGTCGCCCGAGACCGCCTGGCAGCTCGCCTGCGCGCGTCCGACCACGAAGGAGCCCTTGCGCAGCTCGACCCGATCGCTCGGTCCGACGTCGACGAGGTCCGTCACATCGACCTCGGTCTGCTGGTTCTCGTCGACGGTGAGCGGCTTCAGGCCGGGCTTCAGCGTCAGCGGCAGCTCGTCGAGCGGCAGGATCACGAGCAGGCCGTAGGTCGCGACCTGCTTGCCCGAGGCGTCCGCTCCGCTGAGCTTGAACACCACGGTGTCGCCCTCCGCGCGGTACTGCCCGAGGATCCGGGAGCCCTTCACCCGGTAGTCGGCGTCCCCGCTCCCCCAGATCGAGAGCTTCAGCTTCGACACGTCGCCCGTGGCCCAGCGGGTCTTGCCGGTGAGCACGTCGACGCCCTTCGATGCGAGATCGGCCCGGTCGCGGACGTTGAGCACGGTGTCGCTCACCGCGGGCGCCTGCGCTCCGACGTGCTCGGAGGTCTGCACGACGATCAGTCCGTCCGCCGTGCTCTTGGTCTTGGTCGAGCGGACCGTGTAGCGGAACGAGTCGGTGCCGAGCTCGCGGCCGGGCTCGATCGAGACCCGGCCCTGCTTCATCTCGGACAGGTCGAGGCGCCCGGCGAGCGCCCGGTACGCGGGGTTCGTCTTCCCACCGGGAAGATTCGGGGTCACGGAGGTGAGTTCGAGCGTGCCGCCCGACTGATCGACATCGTTGTCGAGCGGGCTCAGAACGACCGCATCGCCGCCCGGGCCCACACGGAGCGAATCCGTCGTCGCGACGATTCCCGCGGCTTCCTGCTCGGGCAGCACGACGACGCCGAGCTTGCCGGTGCCGCGGGCGCCCGACGGATCGACGACGGTGTACTTGAGCTGCTTCGTGCCCGACTTGGCTCCGGCCGCGGCGGACACCTCGATCCCGGTGCCCGTGTCGTTCAGGGCCGCCACGATGCCGGATCCCTCTTCGGTCTGCACACCGGTGAGGCGCACCCGGTCGCCGTCGGGGTCGACGCCCGAGAGCGGGACCGCGACCTGGGCCGTGGCCTCCGCTGCGACTCGCGCGGTGAGCGCCGCCGGCTGCGGATCCCGGTTCGCTCCGGTCGGCAGCACGGTCACGATCACGGCGCCGACGTCGCCGGAGGTCGGATCGCTCGCCCCGTACGCGGTGTAGCTGAGCCGGTACGTGCCGGGCTTCTTGGGCGCGAGGTAGCGGAGCACGTTGCCCGAGGCGAAGGCGAGCTCGCCCTTGGTTCCCGAGCCGACGATCTCGGGCTGCAGGACCAGGCGCTCACCCGGAGCGGCCACATCGTTGTCGAGCACGCGGATATCGACCACCGAACCGGCGCGAACGGTCGCGGTATCCGCGACGGCGATCACCCCCGAGGGTGCGTTCGCCGCGACCTGGAACACGGTCAGCTTGCCCGTCGCGGTCGTGCCGCCCTCGGCCACCGTGACATCGACAGCGCCGATACGGCCGGGCGCTCCGTCCGGGGTGCTTCCGGACACGTGCACCTTGGAGTGGTCGATCACGGAGGCCTGGAGCTCTCCACCGCCCGACTTCGCGCTCTGCACCGCGAGCGAGCGGGACCCGGCCCCGGGGATCGCGTCGAGGATCTCGACGGTCGTGTCGGTGAGAGGACGCACGAACGCGCGCAGTTCGGGAAGCGCGAGCGGCGGACCGGCCGGGGTCGCCGTGACGCGGAGCTGGCCCGTGACCTCGGTCCCGGTGGCCGTATCGCGGACCATCACCGAGACGGTCGTGCTGCCGGCCTGCGAGGCCTGCAGATCGATCGTGCCGTTCGACGTGTGCGGGGTGACGCGCAGATTGGGGCTCGGCGAGGTCGCGTCCAGCAGCGCGAAGCTGCCCGAACCGCCCGCCACCCGCTCGAGCGGCCGCACGGTCATGGTCTGGCCCACCCGCACCGTCGTCGCCGACGCGGTGAACTCGGCCGCCGCACCCGGCTGCACCGAAACGCCCAGGTTCCTGCGGGTCTGCTTGCCGCGGCTGTCGGTGACGGTGACCCGGAGCGTCATCTCGGCCGCCCCGGCGTTGGGGTCGGTGTGCCGCAGCGCGAGACGCCCGTCCGCGGTCACCATAGCGCGCAGCGGATCCTCCTTGCGCAGCGGCTCGACGCTCGTGAGAGTCATCACGTCGCCCTCGGGATCGACCCAGCCGTCGAGCAGCGGGGCGACGAGCGTGCCGCCGGGGGCGAGCGGAGGCACACGCCACTCGCGTCGGCAGCCATCGACCGGGCACCACGCCGGCGCGGTGTTCTCGGCCTCGGGAGCGACGCGCAAGGTCACCGTCGCCGGGTTCGAGGTCAGCGCGCCGTCGGTCACTCGGTAGGTGAACGTCGCGGTTCCGCTCGCCTTCGCGGCGACGCGGACCATGAGGGACTGCCCGTCGGGCATCAGCTCGAGCGAACCGAACGGCTTCGGCAGGCTGCTCGCGCCGAGGGAGTCCGGCACGATCGTCAGCACATCGCGCTTGTTGGGATCGAAGTCGTTGAGCAGGACCGGGAGCGGCGCCGATGCGCCGGCTCGCACCCCGAAGGTGTCGTTCACCGCGGTCGGGGGTTGCTGATCGGTCACGTCGGTCACGACGACCGAGCCGCGATCCTGCTTGGGCGGATCCGAGATGCTCCACTGGGAGAGCGGGATCCGCTTGCCGTCGGGCAGCGTCCAGAGCATGCCCGTGCGCATCTCGTTGAGCACGGCCCGGGAGCCGTTGCTCCGGATGGTCGGCTGGAGGTCGCCGGATTCGCGGGCGGCGTCGTCGAACGCCAGCGGTTTGTCGCCCTCGTTCGAGTTCCACAGCGTGCCCGCGCGCTGCCCCAGCCAGGCCGCGTAGACCGCGCCCTCGACCGCCGTCGGCTGCGCCGGCGCACCGTTCGCCTGCAGCACGCGCTTCGCCGTGCCCCCGGAGGACACCGCGAGGAGTCCGCCGGTGTCGGCGATGAGCACCGCATCGACCGCGGCGTCCTGGCCGCTCCGGCGTTCGCCGGCCGAGACCCGCTTCCGTTGCTCGGGATCGAGGCTGCCCTGCAGCACGCCGGAACCCTCGAGCTTCACCGTGGTCTCGCCGCCGCCCGAGCGCCACAGTCGCCCGCTCTCGCCGTCGAGCAGCACCCAGTCGTCGCCGAGAAGCGCGAGCTGCGGGGACTGGAGCTTCCCCGCCGCATCGGGCACCGGGTCCGCGCGGCCGACGGGTTCGCCGGCGGCGATGTCGAATCTGAGCACCGAGCCGTCGGAGCTGGAGTATGCGCCGATCACGCCCGCCGAGGTGAGCGTGATCGCCGCGGCGCGATAGCCCGCGTCCGCTCCGGCGGAAGGCTTCTTCTGCCCCTCACCGGAAGGATCGACGCGAACCAGCGACGACAATCGCCGTTCCAGATCCGCGGTGTCCGCAGTGCTCACGGCTGCGGCGTTCGCACCGAGCCCATCCGCTTCGGACGGCGCGAGCTCGCCCGCGTAGACGGCCCCGGACTCGGTGCGGATCGCAACGAAGCGACCGGCGCTCACGATGTCGCGAGTGCCCTCGGGCATGCGCACCGACTCCGCGGAATCCTGTGACTGCGCGGACTGGTTCGAGGCCGGCTGCGCCGACTTCGGGGGCTGCTCCCCGCCGCTCGTCGCGGGCTTGACGTCGAGGTCGACCGGGTTGGAGGGGTCGAGGCTCCAGGCCCTGCCGTTTCCGTTCGAGAGCACGGCGCCGCGACCGCCGCTCTGGATGATCCCGCTCGGGTCCGAGACCTTGCGGACGAGATCGAGCTCCCCGGTATCGGTGTTCACCCGGGCGTACTGGCCCGATTCGCGCGCGACCCAGACCCCCGGTTCCTCACGCGGAGTCTGCCTCGCGTCGTATCCGCTCGCGATCACGGCGACCGTCGCGACCAACGCGGTCACGACGCCGCCGGCGATCCACCACTGCAGTCGACGGGGACCGCGCCGCTCGCCCGAACCCGCCGAGGTCATCCGCCACCGCCGGTCAGCGCCCACACCACGACCGCGATCGCGGCGACACCGGCGAGCGCGGCCCCGGCACCGATCAGCCCGGCGCGCAGGGGCGAAGCGGGCCGGTCGAGCAGCAGGCCGTCGTCATCGGTGCCGCGCTTCTGCGCGAGCATCTCGGCACGGGCCTCGGCGCGGGTCGCACGGCCGACCGAGGTCACCACGGGGCCGCGGGTGCCGGCCTCGACCGGTTCGGCCCGCGGCACCCAGGCATCGGAAGTCACTTCGAGGGGCGTCACGTCGAAGCCGTAGGCGCGCTGCAGCGCCTGCAGCGCCTCGCCGAACTCGGCCATCGACGCGTAGCGCTCGTGCGGCAGCCGCCGCAGCGCACGCGCGATGACCTCGTCGAAGTGCTCGTAGCCCTGCGCCCCCGGGATCCCTTGGTAGACCGCTTTGGCGATCCGCTCCGACAGCTTCGCACGCGTGTTCTGCGCACGATCCGCGAGCTCGAACGGCGAGCGCCCCGAGGCGAACGAGTACAGGGTCGCGCCCAGCGACCACACCTCCGTCGACACGCTGCCGCTGCTCTCGAGCTGCACGACCTCGGGTGCGGACCACGGGATCGACATCGCGAGCTCGCCCTCCGCCTGCCGACCACCCAGCACGTGCGCGATACCGAAGTCGGACAGGGCGGGCTTGCCCAGCGTCGTGAGCAGCACATTGGACGGTTTGATGTCGCGATGCAGAACCCCGGAGCGGTGCGCCGTCTCGAGCGCCCCGGCGATGCGCACTCCGGCGTCGAGCACGTCGACGAGCCGCGCCGGCTTGCCCTTGGTCAGCTGTCCGAGAGACCCCGGGCAGAACTCCATCGCAAGATAGGGGTGCCCTTCGAGCGAGATGCTCGCCTCGTAGATCGACACCACCGAGGGGTGGCTGCTGAGGCGGGCCATCACGTCCGCCTCGCTCTCGAACGTCGCCCGCAGCTCGGCACCGGCGCCGTCGCCCGCGACCGACCCGTTCAGCACCTTGATCGCGACCAGGCGGCGAGGCATGTCCTGCTCGTAGAGGAACACCTGCGCGAATCCGCCGGCGCCCAGCGGACGCACGTAGCTGAAGCCCGGAATCGCCGGTGCGTTGATCGATGCGCGCGCGCTCACGACAGCCACCGTCCGTGACCGCAGGGGGGAATGCGAGACATCATCAACTCATACTAAACGGTACCGGAAGTCCGGCAGCGCCTGCCGGGAATCTGTGGAAAAGCCGGAGGCCCCGGCAGTCGAAACTGCCGGGGCCTCCGGTTCCGATCGCACGTCCTGCGGACGCGCCTCGATCAGATGTTGTTGACGTCGAGCGGGATGCCCGGGCCGAACGTGGTCGAGACGGCACCCTTGATCAGGTACTTGCCCTTCGACGACGCCGGCTTCAGACGCACGATCTCCTCGAGCACCGAAGCGATGTTGTCGTTCAGCTGCTCGGCCGAGAACGAGGCCTTGCCGACGATGAAGTGCACGTTGGCGTGCTTGTCGACGCGGAACTCGATCTTGCCGCCCTTGATGTCGGTCACGGCCTGAGCCGCGTTCGGGGTGACGGTGCCGGTCTTGGGGTTCGGCATCAGACCGCGGGGGCCGAGCACCTTACCCAGACGACCGACCTTGCCCATGAGCTCGGGGGTCGAGACGGCCGAGTCGAAGTCGGTGTAGCCTGCGGCCACCTTCTCGATCAGCTCGTCGCCGCCGACCTCGTCGGCACCGGCAGCGAGAGCCGCCTCAGCCGCGGGGCCGGTCGCGAACACGATGACGCGCGCCGTCTTGCCGGTGCCGTGGGGCAGGCTGACGGTGCCGCGGACCATCTGGTCCGCCTTGCGGGGATCCACACCGAGCTTGACGGCGACCTCGACGGTCGAGTCGGTCTTGGTGGAACCGGTCTCCTTCGCCAGGGCCACGGCCTCGGCGGGAGAGTAGAACTTGCCTGCTTCGATCTTCTCGGCAGCGGCGCGGTACGCCTTGGACTTCTGTGCCATTTCCGTACCCCTTAGCCTTCGACCGTGATGCCCATGGAGCGAGCGGTGCCCGCGATGATCTTCGAAGCCGCGTCGATGTCGTTCGCGTTGAGATCGGCCTGCTTCTGCTCGGCGATCTGACGAACCTGCTCGGCGGTGACCTTCGCGACCTTGACGGTGTGCGGGGTGCCCGAACCCTTCTGCACGCCGGCTGCCTTCTTCAGGAGCTCGGCGGCCGGCGGGGTCTTCAGGACGAACGTGAACGAACGGTCCTCGTAGACGGTGATCTCGACGGGGACGATGTTGCCCCGCTGGGATTCCGTGGCCGCGTTGTAGGCCTTGCAGAATTCCATGATGTTGACGCCGTGCTGACCCAGCGCAGGACCCACGGGGGGTGCGGGGTTGGCGGCGCCGGCTGCGATCTGAAGCTTGATCAGACCGGTAACCTTCTTGGCCTTTGCCATGATGTTTCCTTTCCTCGAACGCGCGCGCTTCCGCACGTGCTCTCCCGCGACTTCCGGCCGTTCCGGAACGCGGTGCGCGGTTCGCATCGGCGCTCGCTGCTTCGGGAAGCAGGATCACGCGGACGCAAACCACAACAGTGTAGCAGGGATCGGGGGTGCGAGCGAGGTCGCGGCGGTCGGACGCAGTCCACCAGCGGGCCGCCCCCAAACGCGAACGCCCCGCTGCTCGGGAGCAGCGGGGCGTTCGGCGAATGCAGACCTCGAGGGTCAGACCATCTTGGTGACCTGGTCGAAGCTGAGCTCGACCGGAGTCTCGCGCTCGAACAGGGAGACGAGCACGGTGAGCTTGCCGCTCGCCGGGTTGATCTCGCTGATCGTGCCGGGCAGGCCCTCGAAGGAGCCCGACTTGATCGTGATGGTCTCGCCGACCTCGAAGTCGATCTCGACGTTGCCCTGCGCGGCGGCGGTGGCCGCGGCCTTGCCCTTGGCGGTCGCGACCGGCTCGAGCTCGACGGTGCTCTTGAGCATCTCGAAGGCTTCCTTGAAGCGCAGCGGCACGGGGTTGTGCGCGTTGCCGACGAAGCCGGTCACGCCCGGGGTGTGACGCACGACGGACCAGGAGTTCTCGTTGAGGTGCATACGGACCAGCACGTAGCCGGGGATCCGCACGCGGGTCACCATCTTGCGCTGACCGTTCTTGACCTCCATGACCTCTTCCATGGGGACCTGGATCTCGAAGATGTCGTCGACGGCGCCCATGGTCTCGCGGCGGTTCCAGAGGTTCGACTTGACCTTGCGCTCGTAGCCCGCGTAGCTGTGCACGACGTACCACTTGCCCGGCTTGACCCGCAGCTCGCGCTTGAACGCGGCGTAGGGGTCCTCGGCATCCGCCTCGGCGTCCGCAGCGGCCTCGCCGTCCGCGGTGGACTCGGCGATAGCGGTCGCCGCGGCATCGGCCTCGGCCGGCTGGTCGATCTCGAGCGCGTCCTCGACCACGGCGTCCGCCTCGGGGTCGGCGGAGCGGGCCAGCGCGTCGAGGGCAGCGTCGAGGTCGGACTCGGGGGTGTTGTTCTCGGTCGTCATCTGACTTTCTTGCTCTCTCGCGAAAAACGAAATCTCTGGGATCGGAGCGCTAGTTGAGCGGAGTTCCGAAGATGAACAGGGTGGCCGCACCCGCCGCCAGGTCGAGGACCCAGACGAGCGCCATCATCACGACGACGAAGCCGATCACCACGAGGGTGTAGTTGATGAGCTCCTTGCGGGTCGGCGTGACGACCTTCTTCAGCTCGGCGACGACCTGCCGGAAGAACAGGAGAATCCGACCGAACCAGCCGCGCTTGGCACTGTCGGCCTTGGCGCGCTCGACGAGGCCGCCACCGGACTCTTCGATTTCACTGCTGCTCACGGATTCCCGTCCTTTCATCGCCCCGTCGCTTTCGCGACCGCGATGCGACGAGGTGTGGCAGGGCGGACAGGACTCGAACCTGCAACCTGCGGTTTTGGAGACCGCTGCGCTACCAATTGCGCCACCGCCCTATGGAGTGCTTATCCGCCGAATTTCCGACCCCTTCGGGCATAGGAAATTCTGGCAGAAGTCAACTACCGCTGATGAGTCTACGGGATCACCGCCCGGATGTCGAACGCGGCCCCGTCATCCCGGGCGCGCCGCGCACCGATCGGAGGCCCGGATCCGGCTCTCCCAGCGAACGCATGCGAACGGACCGCACCCTCCGCCGTAGGATGGATACGTGAGCCACATCTCCCGTCTTTCAAAGAAGATCGGCGCCATCGCCGAGTCCGCAACGCTCAAGGTCGACGCGAAGGCGAAAGCCCTCCAGGCCGCGGGTCGTCCCGTCATCAGCTACGCCGCGGGCGAACCCGATTTCGCGACTCCCGCGCACATCGTCGACGCGGCCCGTGCCGCGCTCGACGACCCGAAGAACTTCCGCTACACCGCGGCCGCGGGCCTGCCCGAGCTGCGCGAGGCGATCGCAGCCAAGACGCTCCGCGACTCCGGACTCGAGATCCCCGCATCGCAGATCATCGTGACGAACGGCGGCAAGCAGGCCGTCTACGAGTCCTTCCAGGCGCTGCTCGATCCGGGCGACGAGGTGCTGCTCCCCGCGCCCTACTGGACCACCTACCCCGAGGCCATCCGCCTCGCCGACGGTGTGCCCGTCGAGGTCTTCGCGGGCTCCGAGCAGGGCTACAAGGTGACCGTCGAGCAGCTCGAGGCCGCGCGCACCGACCGCACCAAGGTGCTGCTCTTCGTCTCCCCGTCCAACCCGACCGGCGCCGTCTACTCCCCCGAGGAGACGAAGGCGATCGGCGAGTGGGCCGACGCCAACGGCCTCTGGGTCATCTCGGACGAGATCTACCAGAACCTCACCTACGACGGCGTGCGCGCCGTCTCGATCGTCGAGGCCGTCCCGGCGCTCGCCGATCGCACGATCCTCGTGAACGGCGTCGCCAAGACCTACGCCATGACCGGCTGGCGCCTCGGCTGGATGCTCGGCCCCGCGGACGTGATCAAGGGTGCCGCGAACCTGCAGTCGCACCTCAGCTCGAACATCAACAACATCGCGCAACGCGCGGCGATCGCGGCGCTGAACGGCCCGCAGGAGCCGATCGAGCAGATGCGCCAGGCCTTCGACCGTCGCCGCAAGACGATCATCGCCGAGCTCAACAAGGTCGACGGCTTCCACGCCCCGACCCCCGAGGGCGCGTTCTACGCCTACGTCGACGTCGCGGGCGCGCTCGGGCGCGAGATCGACGGCGTCACGCCGACCACCTCGCTCGAGCTGGCCGACCTGATCCTCGACCGGGCCGAGGTCGCGGCGGTCCCCGGCGAGGCCTTCGGCCCGTCCGGCTTCCTCCGCTTCAGCTACGCGCTCGGCGACGATGCACTGCTCGAGGGCGTCCAGCGCATCCAGAAGCTGCTCGGCACGAACTGACGCGAGCGCATCATGCGTCGACTCGAAGGGCGGCAGGATCCTCGGATCCTGCCGCCCTTCGGCGTCCCGATCGCAGCGCACGGCCTCCGGTCGCGCCGGGGCCACCTGCTCTCGCTGCTGCTCGTGCTCCTGCTGCTGGTCGCCGTGTTCGCGGTGCACGAGACGCTCGCCCGGGTCGCCCCGGCTGCCGGGGCGACCGGCACCACGACCCAGGGCGCGACCGTACGCATCGCCGCTCCCCTGCCCGGTCCCGATCCCTCGACTCCGATCGCGGAGACCTGGCGCGCCCCGGCCGACCTGCCGAAGCACGGCGCGGTCGTGCCCCTGAACGGCGCGCTCCAGATCCCGTCGACCGCAGGTTTCTCCGCTCGCTCCGCGTCGCTCTACCTGCCACCCGCCGCGCTGACGCGGGATCCGCCGTCGCTGCCCCTCGTCGTCTTCATGATGGGGCAACCCGGATCCCCGGATCCCGGACCGATCAGCGAGGCCATGGATCGCCTCGCCGCGGAGCACCACGGCCTCGCTCCGATCGTCATCGTCGCCGACCAGCTCGGCGCGATCGACAACAACCCCGCCTGCGTCGACTCGGCCGCCTTCGGCGGCGTCGAGGAGTACTTCACCACCGATATCCCGCGCTGGGCCCGGGCGCACCTCCGGATCCTCTCGAACGCCTCGTCCTGGACGATCGCAGGCTTCTCGAACGGCGGCGGCTGCGCACTGGACTGGGGCCTCGCGCACCCCGAGCTGTGGGGCAACGTCGTCAGCCTGTCCGGCGAGTCCTATCAGGGGACGGAGTTCCCCGAGCAGGTGCTGCAGCAGGTGTTCCGCGGCGACGAGGCCGCGTACGAGGCGGCGAAGCCCGCGACGAAAGCGGCGGAGAACACCGGCGGCTACGCCGGGCACGTCGCGGTGTTCACGGCGGGCGATCAGGACGCCCAGTTCACGGAGCAGACGCAGCTCGCCGCGCAGATCGCCCGCGACGCGGGGTTCGAGACCTCGTGGTTCGCGATCCCCGACGCGGACCACAGTGGCGCCCTCGTACCCGGGCTCCTGAAGGCGTTCCCAGTGCTGTTCCCGCGCATCGGGCTCACCGCGGCCCACTGAGCCGCGAAGCGCGGCGCAGATCGCGGGATCAGTGCGCGCGCAGCACCTGGTCGAGTACCTGCTCCATCGACTGATCCTGCCGGAACAGCAGCCAGTCGAGGCAGGCGCCGGCGAGCGCGCCGAAGAAGGCCGCGCCCGCGATCTCGGTCACCTCGTCCGCCGTGGGATCCCCGGCGACCCGGCGGGCCTCGCGCAGCACATCGCGGAACCGCACCACCACGGACGACCTCGCCAGATCCATGGCCGAAGCCCACGGCCGATCCGTGCGGAACACCTCGGAGGCCATCAGTTTCGCGAGGTCCAGGTTGCCGCGCAGCGTCTCGAGCGTGGCACCCGCGACCGCGCGCGGCGCATCCGCCGGGGCGACACCCACGCGCGCGGTGTCGATGGCCTCCGCCAGGTGCTCGAACCCGCCCTGGATCACAGCCTCGAAGATCGCGTCCTTCGACGCGAAGTTGTAGTACAGGCTGCCCTTCGCGACCCCGGCCGCCTCCGCGATCTGATCCATCGAGGCGCCGCTGATGCCGTGCTCGGCGGCCACGCGCACCGCCGCGTCGCGGATGAGCTGCTTCGTGTTCACGCGTGCCATGCGTCCATCCTCCCCTACCGCGGGTGCCGCCGTGCCTCCGTGCGGAGATCCGCACGATCCCGGATCCGATTCCCGTGGAATCTCCGATCTCGTGCGGATCTCCGCGCGAGGGCCGCAACCCCTCCCGCTAGATCGCGAGCTCGGGGTGCAGACGCTTGATCGTCCACACCTTCTGCCGGCGCGCGGCGACCGCACTGATCGCGAGCGAACCGATGAGCACCGCGAGCATCACCAGGAGCGCCCCCCAGAATCGACCGTCGATGCCGCCGCCGATCAGCTGCCGCAGACCGTCGACCACGTAGGACGCGGGCATGAACGGGTGCAGCACCTGGAAGAATCCGGGCGTCGTCTCGACCGGGTACGTGCCGCCCGACGACGAGAGCATCAGCATGAGCAGCACGAGGCTGACCACGCGGCCCGTCGCCGTACCGAGCACCGCGATGAACATCTGCTGCAGCGCGAGGAACGCGAACGTCGTCAGCAGCATGAACAGGCTCATGCCGATCCAGTGCACCGGTCGCAGACCGATCCCGAACACCAGCACCGACATCATGATGATCACCTGGCCGACGCCGATCAGTGCCGCAGGGCCGAAGCCGGTGAGCACCGAACGCAGACCCGAGACGTTCGACGCCAGCGGGCGGCGCGGCATCGGGCGCAGGATCAGCCACGTGATGAGCGCACCGACGAAGGACGCGAGCGCGATGAAGAACGGGGCGAAACCGCCGCCGAAGCCCTGCACGCCGTTCTCGGTCGTCTCGTCGAGCTTGACCGGAGCGGCCATCGTCTCGGAGATCTTCGCGGTCTGCCCCTCGGCGAAGGTCGGAGCCTCGGCGGCGCCGTCCTTGAGCTTCGACGCGAAGGTGCCCGCGCCGTCGTCGACCTTCGTCGCGCCCTTCACGAGGTCCTTCGACTTCGAGCTGGCCTCCTGCGCGCCGTCGTTGAGCTTCGTCGCGCCGGCGGCGAGCTCGGGCGTCTTCGACGCCAGCTGCCCGGCGCCGTCCGAGAGCTTCTGAGTGCCGGCGGCGAGCTGCGAACTCCCTTCCGCGACCTGGTCGGCTCCCGACGAAAGCTCACCGAGCTTGTTCTCGAAGGCCTGGCTTCCTGCGTAGGCGGAGCCGGACTTCTGCGCGAGCGTCCCGACACCGGCCGAGAGCTTCGCAGCTCCCCCTGCGAGCTCGCCGGACTTGCTGTCGAGCGTCGCGATCCCACCGGAGAGTGCCCCTGCGCCGGTCGAGAGCTTCCGCGCCGCAGCGTCGATAGATCGCGCGGATCCGTCTAGCGTCGCCGTGTTCTCGGCGAGCGTCTTGGCGCCGGATGAGAGGGAGGCGGCCCCGTCCCGTACCTGCCCGGCCCCGGTCGAGAGTGCCGCCAGCGAGGCGCCACGCGCCTGAAGCGCCGCGTCGAGTTCTGCGAGCGTCATCGTGGGGTTGGCCGCGGCGAGTTCGGCAATGGACCCGACACCGGCCGCCACCTGGGAAGCCCCCGAGTTCACCGCCTCCGCTCCCGTGGAGATCTCAGTTGCGCCGGCGCTCAGCTGGGGCGTCCCTGCCGCGAGCTGGCCGGTGCCGGTCGACAGCTGCGCCAGGCCTGCTGCGAGCTGGATGCTCGAGGCGGAGAGCGTCTTGACGCCTTCCGCGAGCTGCGAGCTTCCTGCCGCGAGCTCCGTGGACTTCGTCGCGAGAGTTCCGGCCCCGCTCGACAGCTGCCCGAGCCCATCGCGAAGTTCACCGCTCTTGCCCGCGAGCTGCGAGCTGCCATCGGCGACCTTCGCACTACCTGCCTTCAGCTTCGCGCTGCCGTCGCGGGCCTCGCCGGCGCCGCTCGCGAGCTGCTGCGTGCCGTCGACGAGCGCGGGGGCACCCGCGGCGATCTCGGCCGTGCCGTCGGCGAGCTTGCCGAGACCGACGCTGAGCTTGCCGCTGCCCGTCGCGAGCGCCGAAGTGCCCTGCTCGAGCGTGCCCGCGGCGTCGGCCGCGGTGCGAGTGCCGTCGCTCAGCTTCTCGACGCCCACGAGCACCTGCTCGGCAGCGGTTTGCGTCGCCGTCTCGGCGACCGCGCCGCGCAGCTGCACCATGGCCTGCTTGCCCAGCGTCGACGCGAGGAACGAGTTGTTGTCGTTGTAGACGACCTGGATCTCGCCGGCCTTCGGATCGTCCTGGAGCCCGGCGAGCGTGCTCGAGAAGTCCTTCGGGATCGTGACCGAGAAGTAGACGTCACCGTCCGAGACCGCCGTCGCCGCCTCGTCCGCGTCGAGCGTCTTCCAGTCGAGGTCCTTGCGATCCTGCAGCTGCTCGACGACGTCGTGGCCAGCGGAGAGCTTCGACCCGTCGGGCTTCTCGGCGGACTCGTCGAGGTTGACGATCGCCACGGGCAGCTTGTTCATGTTGTCGGTGGGCGCCCAGAACGCCCAGAGGTACAGGGCGCCGTAGATGAGCGGGATGACGAGGAGCACGACGAGCGAGATCTTCGGCAGGGTGCCCTGCTTGAAGCGCTTCAGCTCGGTGCTGCGGGTGAGGAGTGACATTGCGGTTCTTTCGACTATCGGTGACGTTCGTCGGTGCTGCGGCGCGGCCGGAGCGGAGGGATCAGAGCTCGACGACGGTCGGCTCGTGGGCGGCGAAGAGCTCGGCGTCGCCCGGGTCGCTGGTGGCGAGCACCACGCGGATCCCCTGCGTCGCGAGGGCGCTCAGGCGTTCGGCCACGACGGCGCGCTCCGCGGGATCCCGCACGGCGTCGAAGTCGTCGACGACGAGCAGCTCGGGACCCTCGATCAGGGCGAGCGCGATGCGCACGAGCATTTCTTCGGCGGCGCCCAGCTCGCGCACGAGCGTTCCGGGATCCGGCTGCTCGAACTCGCCGAAGGCCGCGGCCAGCAGCTCGGACGAGAGTTCGGGGGTGATTCGGGGCGTGCGCCGGTACCAGGGCATCGCCCAGGCGAGGCGCTCGCGCAGGATCGCACCGAGCGTGACGGCGTGCTCGAGCGCGTCGACGGCTTCGAAGCCGACGACGCCGGTGCGGCTGCGGATCTCGCCGAGCCGGGTCTCGCCGAGCGTGGTGAGCTCGCCCCCGCTCAGCTTCATGCGGCCGGAGATGCTGAGCAGCAGCGAGGTGCGCCCCGTGCCGCGGGAGCCCAGCACCACCGACACCGGGCTCGCGCTCGCGACGGTGAGCGGACCGAAGACGGTGCCGCGGTCGGCGGTCACGGTCGCGCCGCGCAGCTCGAAAGCGGGGCGGGTGGTGCCGGCTGGCCCGGCGACGGTCGCGGGTGCGGAGGTCCCGGTCGGCCGATCGAGTTCCAGGATCTGGGTCGGATCCGATGCGTTCACGGAGATTCCTCTGGTTCGATGCATTTCTAAACTGACTAGTCAGTCTAAAACGATGAACCTGGGAGCGCAAGCAGCTTCAGCCGCGCTCCGCCTGCGGGCACGCACCGCCCGGCCGCTTCACGCGCTCAGCCGGATATACGCCTTCAGCCGGACGAATCGCTGGGATTCGTCCGGCTGAAGGCGTATATCCGGCTGAGCGCACGCCCCCTCGGGCGTGCGACGCTCCGCTACGCGGCGTCGCCCGTCGCGATCACCTGCGCCTCGCCCTCCGCGCTCTCGTGCGGGGTCGCGCCGACGCGGTGCAGGAGGTGCCCGACGCTCGCGAGCACGACGATCGAGACGACGAGCGACGCCGCGCCGATCCAGTAGGGAGCCGCAGCGCCCAGACCCGCGGCGATGGGGCCGGCGACGGCCGGCGCGATCGCGCCGCCGATGAAGCGCACGGCCGAGTAGGTGGAGGATGCCACGTTGCGCGGCAGGTCCGTCGCCTCCATGACCGCCTCGGTGAGGGCGGTGTTCATGATGCCGAGCAGCAGGCCGCTGACGATGATCACCACGACCAGACCGGCGAAACTGCCGACGAACAAGCCCAGCAGCGCGAGGCAGACGGTGAGCCCGCCGAGCATCGTGAAGAGCACGGGGCGCAGGCCGAAACGACGAGTGAGCACGGGCGCGACGAGCACCGAGGTGATCGCGAGCGCGAGGCCCCAGCCGAAGAACACGAGGCCGAGCTCATGCGCCCCGAACGCGGTCATGCCTGCCGCCTTCGCCGCGGCCTCCATCGGATACGGGCTGTAGGCGAGCAGCACGAAGAAGCCGAAGTTGTAGAAGAAGGCCACCGCGGCGAGCGCGAGCAGCGCCGGGTTGCGAAGCGCCCGGAAGCTGGCCGTGAACGAGGGCCGCGCCGCACGCGCCACCGCACGCTCGGCCGCGCTCTGCTTCGGAGCGCGCAGCAGCACGAGGATCGCGATGAGGGCGATCGCCATGAGCGCCGAGGTCCCGAAGAACGGGCCGCGCCACGAGATCGACCCGAGCGCGCCGCCGACCAGCGGACCGATCGCCATCCCGACGCCCAACGCGGCCTCGTAGAGCACGATCGCCTGCCGGGATCCGCCCGATGCCGCGCCGACGATGGCCGCGAGGGCGGTCGAGATGAAGAGCGCGTTGCCGAGGCCCCAGCCGGCCCGGAATCCGATGATCTCGTCCACGGTGCCTGAGAGGCCGGCGAAGGCCGCGAACACCACGATGAGGATCAGCCCGAGCACCAGGGTCCAGCGCACACCGAGCAGACCGGAAACCCAGCTGGTGAAGAACATCGCGATGCCGGTGATGAAGAGGTAGCTCGTGAAGAGGAGCATCGTCTGCCCCGAGCTCGCGCCGAGCTCGTGGCTGATCGCGGGGAGGATCGGGTCCACGAGCCCGATCCCCATGAAGGAGATGGCGCAGGCGAAGGCGATCGCCCAGACCGCGGTGGGCTGGCGCAGGATCGAGGCCTTGCGGGGCGCGGCGGCCCGGCCGGCCGCGCGGGCGCTGCCCGGGCTCGGCACCGGTACGGATCCGGTGGATGGCTGGGGATCGGTGAGCGTACTCGTGATGACTCCTTCGGAACTGGTGGTGGCGGTGGGACGAGGGGTCAGACGCGGTCGACGCCGTCGGCGAGCTGCTGGAGCAGCTCGGCCGCGCGCGCGAGCGTGGCCCGGTCGAAGTCGGTGAGGTCGGCGAGCAGCGGACGGAAGCGTTCGGACGCCGCACGCCGGTAGTCGGCGAGCGCCGCGGATCCGGCCGCGGTGACTTCGATACGTGTGGCCCGCCCGTCGTCCGGATCGGGCCTGCGGTCGACCCAGCCCTCGGACTCGAGGCGCTGCACGAGCGCGGTCATGGAGGGCTGCGCGATGCGCTCGCGCTGGGCGAGTTCGCTGACCCGGGCGGGGCCCTGCAGCTCGAGTTCGGCGAGCACCCGCCACGCCACGGTCGAGTAGGTGCTGCCCGGGACCCGGCCCGCGAGCCGGGTGAACCTGGATGCCGCCCGAGTCAATTCGAGAGCCAGGTGATCCATCTGTCCACCGGCACCGGCGCTGTTCTCTTCCACAGCAAGCAACTGTAGCACTATTTATATAGCTTTGCTATGCAAATGGCGCCCAGCTCTATTCCGCTCGAAACTTCCCGTTGACAAGGTTGCTTGTTTTTTGCAAGCTATTGGCATCGGGCAAGCCCGAGTCACCGAACGCACAAGGGAGTCATCGTGATCTTCGTCAACCTCACCACCAAGGACCTCGAACGCAGCAAGGCGTTCTACACGGCGCTCGGCGCCGACATCAACCCGCTCTTCACCGACGAGAACGCCGCGTGCATCGTCTGGGACGAGAACACCTACTTCATGATGCTGACGCACCAGCACTTCTCGCAGTTCACCGAGAAGCCGATCGCGGATCCCGAGACGAGCGCCCAGGTGTCGGTCGCCTTCACCCGAGACTCCCGCGAGGCCGTCGACGCGATCGTGGAGGCCGGCGTCGCCGCCGGCGGCTCCGAGGCCGGCGAGGCCAAGGACTACGGATTCATGTACCAGCGCGGTCTGCACGACCCCGACGGCAACATCATCGACTTCAACTGGATGGCGCAGGCCGCCGCCGAGCAGGGCCCCGAGGCATACGTCGCCGAGCACGGCGCAGGCCCGGATCCGGTCCCCGGATCCTGAGATGGCCGCGCGCAGCTACGGCCAGTACTGCGGCGTCACCTCCGCCGTCGAGCTGGTCGGGGAGCGATGGGCGCTGCTCATCCTCCGCGACCTGCTCGTCGGCCCCCGCCGATACACCGATCTGAAGCAGGGCCTCCCCCGCATCCCGACCAACATCCTCAGCACCCGTCTCAAGGAGCTGCAGGAGGGTGGTGTGGTGCGTCGGGTCCCGCTCGCCCGGTGCGGCCTCGTCTACGAACTCACCGAGTACGGACGCGCGCTGGAGCCGATCATGATCGCGCTCGGGCGCTGGGGGTTCCAGACCATGGGCGATCCCGAGGACGGCGACATCGTCACCCCCGACTCGCTCAGCATGGCGCTGCGCACCTCGTTCCGCCCGGAGCACGCCGCCGACGCCGACTACGAACTCCACGTCGGCGAGGTGGCCCTCCGCGCGACCGTCCGCGATCGCGCACTCGCCATCGCGAGGATCGCGCCGGATCCGACCGTTGCGGGCAACCGCATCCCCGACGGCGACCCCGACGGCGTGATCGTCGCGGGGCCCGGCATCCGACGCCTCATCGGCGGCGAGGTTGACGCCGCCGAGGCACTCGACCAGGATCTCGTCGCCGTGGTGCGGGGCGACGCCTCACTGCTCGGCACCTTCGCCGAGACCTTCCGCATCGATCGCATCATCCCCGCGCCCGACCGGGACGTCGCCGAGCGCGCACTCACCTGAACGGAGTCCGCCATGCCTGAGCAGAATCCGGCCGGTCGCATCGTGATCGACCTCTTCACCACCCTCGACGGAGTCGCCCAGGCTCCGGGCGGGCCCGACGAGGATCCGAGCGGCGGCTTCCGCTTCGGCGGTTGGCAGGCGCCGTTCGCCGACGACCTGGCCGGCCGCACGATCCTGGACGGGATCCGGAACATGGACGCGCTGCTCCTGGGCCGCCACACCGCCGACATCTTCACCGCCTACTGGCCGCTGCACGACGACACCGAGATCGGGAGGATCCTCAACTCCCTCCCGAAGTACATCGCTTCACGGGATCCGGGGACGCGGCTCGATTGGGACGGCAGCACTCGGATCGGGGACGACCTCGCGAGCGAGATCTCGGCGCTGCGCGCCCGGCACCGCGAGACGCACGTGATCGGCAGCCTCGACCTGGCGCAGACCCTGTTCGCGGAGCGGCTCTTCGACGAACTGCGGCTCTGGGTCTACCCCGTCGTTCTCGGGGAAGGACGCCGCGTGTTCCCCGATGGCGCCGCGCCGCGCAATCTCCGGCTCGTCGAACCGCCGGCCTCGGGGAGCGCCGGTGCCCTCCTGCTGCGCTACGCGCCGCTCCCCGGGGAGCCCGCGACCGGAATCATGGGCGCTTCCGACTCGCCCGAGTAGCCGGATCGTCCTACACAGCTCGGGTCCGACACGAGTTCTCCACAGATTGCGTTCGGCGGCCGCAAGGCGCACCGAACGCGCCTAGCCTGGCTGGTATCCACACATCCGGCAGACCGAGGAGGCAGTTTGGAGCTCAGCGCGCTCGTCACCGTCCTCGTCGGCTTCGTGACGCTCGGCGCCACCCTCGGCGGCATGATCCTGACGACCAGCCGACGCTCAGAGGGTCGCCTCACCCATCGCATCGACGGTCTGGAACACCGCATCGACGCGGTCGGAACCGCCCTCACCAACCGCATCGATGCAGTCGAGACGAAGCTCACCAAGCGGATCGACCAGGTCGAATCCCAACTCGGCAAACGAATCGACGCTGTCGACGCGAAACTCACCAAACGGATCGACCAGGTCGAGACGAAACTCGGCGACCGGATCGACCAGGTCGAGACTCAGCTCGGCAAACGAATCGACCAGGTCGAATCCCAGCTCGGCAAACGAATCGACGCGGTGGACGCGAAACTCTCCAAGCGGATCGACCGAGCGGAGAATCGCTTCGGGGCGCGCTTCGACCGGGTCGACGATCGACTGTTCGCCCTGGCGACCCACACGGGACCCCTCGACTTCTCCCACCCGGAGCAGTTGGGACCGGAACCGCGATCCGCATAGGCGGAGGGCCGCTCAGCGCTTCACCCGAGACGGCTTCGGCGCCTTCGGCGGAAGCGCAGCGACGTAGGCCAGCGCTCGCCCGATCCACTCCGCCGCATCCGAGTCCACCGGCAACGTCAGGTACCCGCCCATCGGCCGCTCGGCCGGACCGAACGGCCCGCCACCGGACGCGGCCAGCACGGCCGCGTCCGGTTCGGCGAGCTTCACACCGAGATCGGGCCCGAACAGCCCCGCGAACATGTTGCCGTTCACGAACGCCCCGAGCTGGCCGAACATCGGCTTCACCTCCGCCTCGGGAGCACTCGCGCCCACCTCCGCTATCAGATCGCGGAAGCGCTGCTTCTGTTCCTCGGAGGCCCTCGGCATCTGCATCTCGGATCCGCCCCTCGGCGCGCTCGACGCCGGCTCAGCCGCCGAAGACGGAGAGCTTGCCGTAGTGCTGCGCGAGCAGGTAGTAGACGGTGAGCCGCTGCTTGTGACCGGGCACCTGCTCCCCCACCTTCGCGATCGCCGCATCGATGTCGGCATCGGAATCAGCGACCCCGAGCTTGCCCTTCACGAAGCTGTCCCGCACCGTCTTCAGCTCCGCCGGATCGCTGAAGGAGACCTGGCGCGCATCGGCGTCGCGCAGCGCGAGCGCATACGTCTTCTCCATCGCGGCGACCACCGACTCCTCGGCCTGCGGGGCGTACTTCCTGATGTCTTCCAGAGCGCTCATCTGCATTGATCCTTTCGGGACTCTCGACCCGGAGCGGGCCTGGCATCATTCTGTCCCCAGGTCGCGCCCGCGTCGAGAGTCGGATCTGAGAATTCACCGACCGCCCGCGAACGACGACGGGCCCCGGAGCCGAAGCTCCGAGGCCCGTCGCACGAACGGTCGCTCGGATCAGGCCGCGACGAACCCGTCGGCGACGTCGAGCGCCGCATCGATGATGTCGAGACCCCGGACCAGGTCCTCCTCGCTGATGACGAGCGGCGGCGCGATCTGCAGGCGGTTGCCCGCAGCGAACGGCCACAGGCCCGCGTTCTTGCAGGCCGCGATGACCGCGTTGTATCCGTCGCCCTCGAGCGGAGCGCGCGTGCCGCGGTCGGTGACGAGCTCGAGCGCCCAGAACAGTCCGGTGCCGCGCACCTCGCCGATCGACGGGTGCTTCTCGGCGAGCTCGCGCAGGCGGGGCTCGACAACCCGAGCGCCCAGGTCGCGCACGCGCTCGATGATCCCCTCCTCCTCGAAAATGTCGAAGGTGGCGACGCCCGCCGCGCAGCCCAGGGGGTGACCGCTGTAGGTGAGGCCGCCGGGGAACGGCTTCTCGACGAAGCTGTTGTGGATCTCCTCGGAGATCACGACGCCGCCGAGCGGCACGTAGCCCGAGTTGACGCCCTTCGCGAAGCTCACGAGATCGGGCTTCACGTCGAACGCCTGGTAGGCGAACCACTCGCCCGTACGCCCGAAGCCCGCCATGACCTCGTCGCAGATCAGGACGATGCCGTACTTGTCGCAGAGCGCGCGCACACCGGCGAGGTAGCCGGGCGGCGGGACGAAGATGCCGTTGGTGCCGGTGACCGTCTCGAGGATGATCGCGGCGATCGTCGCCGGGCCCTCGAGCTGGATCGTGTGCTCCAGGTGGGTGAGCGCACGCTCGGCCTCCTGCTCCGGGGTCTCCGCGTAGAACTCGGAACGGTACTGGTAGGGGCCGAAGAAATGCACGACGCCTGCGTCGGGGGTGCCGTTCGCCCAGCGGCGCGATTCGCCGGTCAGCGTGATCGCCGTCGCGGTGGAGCCGTGGTACGAGCGGAACCGTGCGAGCACCTTCTGACGGCCGGTGTGCTGGCGGGCCATGCGCACCGCGTACTCGTTGGCCTCGGCGCCGCCGTTGGTGAAGAACACCGAGCGGGCGCCGTCGAAGCTGCGCTCGACGATGCGCTTCGCGAGCTCGCCGCGCACGTCGTTCGCCATCGCGGGCTGGATCGTCGCCAGGCGACCGGCCTGCTCCTGGATCGCCTTCACGAGCCCCGGGTGCTGGTGCCCGAGGTTCAGGTTGACGAGCTGCGAGGAGAAGTCGAGGTACTCCTTGCCGTCGTAGTCCCAGAAGCGCACGCCCTCGCCCTTGGCGACGGGGATCGGGTCGATCTTGCCCTGCGCCGACCAGGAGTGGAAGACGTACTGGCGGTCGTTCGCGCGCACCTCGCGCTGGGCGTCGGAGTCGCCGAAGCTCTGCTCGGCGCCGTTCTGGTCGATGAAGTCGCTCATGGGTTCTGCTCCGGATCCTCTTCTTCGTGGTGTCTCGCTGCGGGAAGCGGGCCGCACCGACTGCACGGCCATCGCATCCGCGCCGCATCGGGCAGTGTGTTCGACCTCGAACGCGGCGCACTGTCACCAGTATTTCAGCGAGGATCATCGCTGGAATCACGCAAAGCGACCGCACTTCTGAAGCCGACCGGACACTCTGTATGATAGCCGCGTCGCCCCGTTCGGGGCGGAGTCCCGGAGCGAGCGGAGCACACCATGGCCGACCCCCTCGAACGCCACCCGCTGCCGAGCGTGCGCTCGGTGCTCGCCCTCCCCGAGCTCGCCGACGGACGCCTCGAGCTGATCGCCGGGCGCGGCGGGCTCGACCGCGAGGTGCGCTGGGCCCACGTGGTCGCCGGCAGCGGCGCCGATGGCGGCGCCTCGCTGCTCGACGGGGGCGAGCTCGTCCTCACCACGGGGGCGGGCTGGCCCCGCGACGAAGCCGGCCTGGCCCGCATCGCCGAGGCGCTCGTCGCCGCCGATGTCGCCGCGATCGTACTGGAGCTCGGCGTCCACTTCGCCGAGGCCCCGGCGCCGCTCATCGCCGCGTGCGAACGCGACGGGATCCCCCTCGCCGTGCTGCGTCGCGAGGTCCGCTTCGTCCAGATCACCCAGCGCGTGCACCAGCGGATCCTCGCTGCTCAGAACGAGGCGCTGCGCGCCCGAGCGCAGGTGCACGACATGCTCACGGAGCTCGGACTCAACCGCAGCCCCGTCGACTACGTGATCGAGCGGCTCGCCGAGACCATCGGCGCCCCGGTCGTGCTCGAGGACTCCGCGCACCGTGTCGTCGCGTGGTCGGGTCCGGGGCACCCGCCCGAGGAGGTCCTGTCGGCCTGGGTCGCCTCGGACGGACGCGGATTCGAACTGCCGGCGAGCTGGGTCCGCGTGCCCGTCGAGGCCCGGGGCAGCCGCTGGGGATTCCTCACCGCGCTCCCCGGCGCACCGCACCCCGCCGGCCGGCGCACGGTGCTCGAGCTGGGCGCGTTCGCCCTCGCGCTCGGGCGCCTGGCCGATCCCGATGGCGACGCCTGGGTGCGGTTCTCGTCGAAGCGGCTCGTCGGCGCGCTGCTCGGCGGCCGATACCGGCACGAGACCGAGCTCGCGGCGCAGCTCGCGGCCGGCGGGCTGCCCGTCGCGGGCCGGGTGACCGTCGGTGTCACGCTCCGCGGCGCCGGTGATTTCGGCGGGCCCGCCGCCAAGGAGCGCTCGGTGCTGGAATCGGCCCTGCGCCGGGCCATCGCGCCCGAGGGACGAGCGCTCATCGCGGTCGACGACGGCGAGCTGTCCACGTTCGGTCCCGGCACGTCCGGCGGCGGGCCGGGCGACGCCGGGGGGCGACGAGCGAGCGGTGAGCGCCCCGTGCTCCTCGCCCTCCTGTCCTTCCCCGACGGCGACGCCCGGGTCGCCCCGACCGGGGACCGCGGGATCGCCTCGCCCCTGGCCGCCCGGCTCGCCCGCGAGATCGATGCCCTCGCGCCTGCCGCTACACCGGCGGGCTGGCGTGCGCACCTCGGCCTCGGGGTTCCCGCCCGGCGCCTGCGCGGCGCCATCTCGTCGCTCGAGACGGTGCGCGCGGTCGGGATCCTGCCCGCGGCGACTCGCGCGGGTCGGGTCAGCGTGCAGCAGGCCGAGCGCCAACCGCTCGCGTTCCTCGTGCGCGAGCTGTCGGGCACCCCCGAGGTGCAGGAGTTCGCGAGCGACGTGCTGTCGCCCCTCGTCGAGTACGACCGCGAGCACCACGGCGATCTGGTGCGCGTGCTCGACGCCGTGACCGCGCACCCCGCGAACCGCTCGCTCGCGGCGCAGCGGGCGCGGCTCTCGCGCTCGGTGTTCTACCAGCGGATCGCGCTCATCGAGGAGCTCCTGGGCGTCGATCTGACCGACGGCATGACCATCGCGACGCTCACGGTCGCGCTGCTCGCCCGCCGCGAACGGTAGCGCTCCCGCCCCCGTTCGAGGAACGGGTCGCCGCGCCTATGCTGCGCGGTTCCAGAGCGACGGGTAGTCGTGCCCGAGCTCGCGCACGAGGCGGCGGAACGCCGGCAGCGAGAGTCCGATCACGCAGCTGGTCGCGCCCTCGACCCGATCGATGAAGGCCCCGGCGAGGCCGTCGATCGCGAATCCGCCGGCGAGTTCCAGCGGCTCGCCCGTCGCGACGTACGCTTCGAGCTCCGCGTCGGTGACGTCGGCGGCCAGCGACACCGTCGCGGTGTCGACGGCGCCCGCCGCCCCGCGCGGGGATCCGTCGGCCGCGACGTCGACGAGCCAGTGCCCCGAGTGCAGCACTCCGCTGCGGCCGCGGTGCTGCTTGGCGCGCGCGAGCGCCACCTCGGGCAGGTGCGGCTTGCCGAGGATCTGCTCGTCGATGAGGAACGCCGAGTCGCCGCCGAGCACGAGTCCCCCGCCGAGCTCCGCGATCTTCGCGGCGTGCCGGCGCACCACGTCCTCGGCCTTCAACCGCCCGAGGTACTCGACGAGCTCGGGCGCGGTGAGCGCCCGCCCCAGCTCCGCCTCGCGCGCGACGACCTCGGCCTCCTCGTCGACCTGCGGCGAGAAGCAGACCGGCTCGATGCCGGCGGCGCGCAGCACCGAGAGACGGGCGGGCGAGGTCGAGGCGAGGATCAGACGCATGCCGCGAGTTTACGGCGTCCGCCTCCGCAGGGTCGCTGCGGCGAGCGCGAGGGCGACCACCGAGACCGCCGCGATCACGATCAGCGGCCCCCAGAGCGTCCAGTCCTCGTCGCCCTTCGTGACGGCGGTGACCGCGTCGATCGCGTAGCTGAGCGGGAGCCAGTCGGAGATGGCGTGGAGCACGTCGGGCATCTGATCGCGCGGCATGAACAGCCCACCGAGCAGGATCTGCGGGAACACGAGCACGGGCATGAACTGCACGGCCTGGAACTCGGTGCGGGCGAACGCGCTGGCGAGCAGGCCGAGCGCGGTGCCGAGCAGGGCGTCGAGCACGGCGACGAGGCCCAGCTGCCAGACGGGGCCGGTCGTGCTGAGGCCGCAGACGATCACGGCGAAACCGACGGTGATCACCGCCTGCAGGGTGGCGGCGAGGCCGAAGGCGAGCGCGTAGCCGACGATGAAGTCGGCTTTGCCGAGCGGGGTCGTCATGAGCCGCTCGAGGGTGCCGGATCGTCGCTCGCGCAGCGTGGTGACGGAGGTGATGAGGAACATCAGGATGAACGGGAAGAGCGCGAGGATCGGTCCGCCGAGTCGGTCGAATACGCCGGGCTGGTCGCTGAACAGCCAGGAGAAGAGCCCGACCAGCAGCGCAGGGGCGATGAGCACGAGCGCGACGGAGCGGGGGTCGTGCACGAGCTGACGCAGCACGCGCGCGGCGGTCGAGAGGGTGCGTGCGGGGTTCACGGCGTCCGTCCTTCCCCGTCGGGCCGTGCCGGGCCCTCCGCGTCGGCCGCGATGACGGCGAGGAATGCGGATTCCGGGTCCTCGGTCCCGGTGTGCCGCATGAGCGCGCCCGGGGTGGTGTGGGTCAGGATCCGCCCCTCGCGCATGAGGAGGAGGTCGTCGCAGCGGAGCGCCTCGTCCATGACGTGGCTGCTGACGAGCAGGGTCGTGCCCCCGTCGGCGAGGCGGTGGAACAGCTCCCAGAGCTCGGCGCGCAGCACGGGGTCGAGCCCGACGGTGGGCTCGTCGAGGACGAGCAGCTCGGGGGATCCGAGCAGGGCGGCCGCCAACGAGACCCGGTTGCGCTGTCCGCCGCTGAGCGCGTCCACTCGACGGGAGGCCTCGGATTCCAGTCCGACGAGCGCGACGACCCGCTCCGGATCGTCGCGCGGGGCACCGACGGCGCTGGCGAAGGCGCGGAGGTTCTGGCGCACCGTGAGGTCGTCGTAGACGGAGGCCGCCTGGGTGGCGTAGGCGACCCGGCGGCGCAGCCCGCGGGAGCCGGCGGGCTCGCCCAGCACGCGCACGCTGCCGCTGACCCCGGCCTGCGCGCCGACGACCGTGCGCATGAGGGTCGACTTGCCGCATCCCGACGGCCCGAGGAGTCCGGTCACCCGTCCGGCCTGCACCAGGAGGTCGAGGTGCTCGATCACGGCCCGCCGCCCGCGACGCACGCCGAGCCCCCGGATCTCGATGGCCGCACCGGCCGGGGCGCTGGGCTTCATGGCCTCAGCGTAGACCCGGCGGGGCGATGGCGCGAGCCCCGCCGCCGATCCGTGCGCATCGGCGCAGGAGGGATGGGAGAATGGGTGCATGGCGAATACCTCACCCCTGCAGCCCGGCGACGAGATCGAGCTCGAGATCACCAACATCGCGCACGGCGGGGTGAGCGTGGCCCGGCACGACGGCCGCGTCGTCTTCGTCGCCGACGCGATCCCCGGCGAGCGCGTGCGTGCGCGCGTGACCGAGGCCCGCAAGAAGTCGTTCGCGCGCGCGGTCACCCTCGAGGTGCTCGAGGCGTCGCCCGACCGGCGCCCCCACGTCTGGCCCGAGGCCGCCCTGGAACGCGATCCCGAGGAGCGCGCCGGCGGCGCCGAGTTCGGCCACATCGCGCTCGAGCGCCAGCGCGCCCTCAAGGCGCAGGTGCTCGCCGAGTCCCTGCAGCGCTTCGCGGGCGTGGAACGCGACGTGACCGTCGAGGCGGCGCCCGGCGACGACGAGGCGAACGGTCTCGGCTGGCGCAGCCGCGTGCGCCTGCACGTGGATCCCGAGACCGGCGCCGTCGGCCCGTACGCGGCGCGCAGCCGGACCATCGTGCCCGTCGAGTCCCTGCCGCTCGCGGTCGAGGGCGTCAACATGATCGCCCCGCTCGACGAGCCGATGCACCACCTGGTGTCGATCGACCTGATCGCTCCCAGCGCCGACGATCCCCGCATGCTGATCACGGCGGAGGAGGACGTGGCCCGCGCCGGCGAGAACGACGCAGTGCGCGAGCTCGTCGGCGACCGCGAGTTCCTGGTGCGCGCCGGCGGGTTCTGGCAGGTGCACCGCGAAGCGCCCGAGGTGCTCTTCACCGCCGTGCGCGACGCGGTCATCGCGCTCGACGAGGCCGGCCGTGTCGATGCCGGCGCGGCGAACCTCGACCTCTTCGGGGGCGCAGGCCTGCTGGCCGCTGCGATGGCCGAGGCCGTCGGCCCCGCGCTCAAGGTGACCACGGTCGAGGCCGATCCCGGCGCGACCGACGATGCCGCCGAGAACCTCTCGGAGCTCGTCGGAGCGCTCGCGGTGACGGCCCGCGTCGATCGTTACCTCGCCGACCTGCTCGCCGCGCCCGCGGCGGTCCGCGACCGCTTCCGCCGCTCGACCGTGGTGCTCGATCCCCCGCGCTCGGGTGCGGGCGGAGCGGTGAGCCAGCAGCTCGGCGAGCTGGCACCCGCGAACATCATCTACGTGGCCTGCGACCCGGTCGCGCTGGCCCGCGATACCGCGACGCTGCTGGGCCTCGGCTACGAGCTGGGGCCGGTGCGCGCGTTCGATCTGTTCCCGCACACGCACCACCTCGAGGCGCTCGCGGTCTTCACCCGGGTCTGATCCGGGCCGAGCCGGCTCAGTCCGCCGTGCCGTTCCCGGTATCGGCAGGCTGCGGCGCGCCCGGGTCCGCCGGGGTCGCGGGCGATCCGGGATCCGCCGGCGTGCCCGGGTCGGCGGCGGGGATGGCGATGCTCTGCCGCACCCCGAATCGCGTGCCGGATCCGTCGCCGTCGCAGTAGGCGAACACCAGCGCCTTCGTTCCGGAGGGGTACAGCACCAGCCCGCGCTCGTAGGCGCCCCGCGAGTCCAGCTGGATCCTGGGCGATTTGGCGGTGCCCGTGCTCACGCAGACCGTCGCACCGGGCACGCCGCCGGTGATCGAGACGGTCGCGGCGAAGCGGGTCGTGTCGATCGAACGCACCGGAAGAGCGGTCAGTTCGACCTTCGGTGCGGTGAGCGAGAAGGTGACGGGTGCGGCGGGCGACACGCTGTCGCCACGGGTCTGGGTGATCTCGGCCCGCTGCGCACCCGGTCGCAGTTCCAGATCCGCGAGGTCGACGGCCCATTTCCCGTCCGCGGCGACCGGTGGCAGGATCCGCGCGCCCGCGACGGCGACGGCGATCTTCGTCCCGGGTTCCACCGTGCCGCTGAGGCGCGGCGCGATGGTTCCGCCGGCGTCGCCGGAGCTCTGGACGGTCGGGGTCGGGAGCGCGGGGAGGTCCGGGCGCTGCGTCGGCGGAGGGTTCGGAGGACCCACCCGGTCGCCTCCGTCGGGCTCGGGCTTGGGCCTCAGCGGAACCTCGGGGAGGAGCGAGTCCTCCCGCGGGACGACCTCGTCCGCGAGCTGCGCGGGACGTCCGTCGGTCTGCTGACCGGCAACGGCCCCGAGGCCCGCCCCCGGCTCCACTCCGGCCGCGGCGCCCGAGGTGCCGGGACGCTGCTTCGCCGGAGACCGGGGCGCGCCGCCGGTCGCCGATCCGTTGTCCGACGGCGCCGCATGCTGCCCGGTGCTCCAGCCGCTGCCCGCTTCGAGAGTGACGGGCTGCTGGGGGTCGAAGGGGTGCGCGAGCACCACCGTTCCGGCGATCGCGGCCGCGGCGAGCGTGGAACCCAGCACGAGTCCGGTGGATCCGATCGCGACCTTGCCGCCGACGGCGGTCGCGAGCTTGCCGAAACCGGCGCGGAGGCCACCGACCTGCGTCAGCACGGCGAGGGGGCGGATCATCGCCGCTCCGTGCACCGCGGTCGCCCCGCCCGTCGCGGCGAACGCCGCCGGAGCGACCGGATCCGCCGCCCGCAGCGCCGCGGTCAGCGCACTCCCCGCGCCTCCGAGGAACAGCACGCCGAGGATCCCGCCGCCGAGACGACGGTTCGCCTCGAGCAGTTGCTGCTCGGCGGAACGGCACTGGCCGCAGCCGCGCAGGTGCGAGCGCAGCAGCGCGGCCCGCTCACGGGGCAGGGAATCCCGGACGTACCGCGGCAGCGCTTCGAACACTCGGGCGTGCTCGATCCCGCCGGGTGGCGTCGGCAACCACTGCGCGAGCCAGGCAACGCGAAGCCCCTCGGTCGCGCGTCGGCCGAGCACCGAGACGGAGTTCGGACTGATCCCGAGCCGCCGGGCGGTCTCCGCTCGGGGCAACCGCTCGACGGAACGCCACTGCAGCACCTGCTGCCAGCGGTCCGGCAGCGCGGCGAAGGCGCTGAGGATCATGGCCCGCTCTTCGACCGACTCCATGGCGTCGCCGACGCTCGGGTCCGGCACCTCTTCGACGGCGGGCACCGAGACGACCCGTCGGCCGGCGCGGAACCACCGCGCGGAGATCTCCCGCACGGTCTCGAGCAGGTGAGCGCGGAACGCCTCCGTCGGCGCGGAGTCGCGCTGCAGCCGAGCCCAGATCGTCGCGTAGGCCTCCGACACCACGTCGTCGGCGTTGCCCGGCGCGACCGAGCGGGCGACCGCGTAGGCCGCGCCCCGGTGCAGCGACCAGAGCTCGGCGAACGCGTCGGCGTCGCCGCACGCCGCGGCATCGAGCAGGCGGGCGTCGGTATCGGGATCGACGGGGTCCTCGGCGAACGCGGATCGGGCAGGATCGGGCCCGAGCACGACCGCGTCGCGCTCAGCCGTTCCCGACTCGCTCATCGTCTCGAATAGCCCGGTTCCAGATCCTGCGCCGCCGAATTACGGCACCGGTCGATTGTGCACCCCGAAACCACCTACACCAATACTGTTTGTGGGGTTCCCGCAAGAACACGGGGAAACCTGCCCCGGAACGCGCACGTGCGCGGGTACGAACGGGCTGTTCGCCCATCCGCACCCGCGCACTCGTCGCGTCGCGCTATGCCGTTCGGCGCAGTCGCCTCACCGTCAGCAGCGCACCGCCGCCGAGCAGGAGCACGCCTGCCAGGCCGAGCACGCCCGCGGCGGTCGCGTCACCGGTATCTGCGAGTCCGCCGCCGTTCGGCTTCTTGGTCGGCGGGGTCGTCGGGGGCGTCGTCGGCGGAGTGGTCGGCGGCGTCGTGGTCGGCGGCACCCGATCGACGGTTCCCTTGCCGTACCAGCTGTCCTTCGCAGGGTCCACGGTCAGATCAGCATCGGTCCCCGTCGCGGTCCCGGACACCGTCACCGTGTTGACGTAGTCCCCCTTCGGCAGCTTGCCCGAGGCCGTGTAGGCGATGGAGGCGCCGGGAGCCAGCGTGCCGTCGAACCCGCTCGGCGCGGCGATGGTGCCGAGCCGGTCGTCCTTCACGCTGTCGACCCGCACGGGCACGTTGCCCGTATTGGTGACCGTGTAGACGAACGGAACCGTCTTCTTCGTGGAGACGCTGTGACGATCCGCGGCGGTGGCCGCGCGGACGCCGTCACCGGTCTTCACGACCTGCAGGCCCGCGGTCGCGCCGAAGCCGTACCAGTCGGCCTGCACCGGCTGCAGCTCGTTCGGAACGCCCGCTTCGGTGGCCTTGACGGTGACCCGGTTGTGGTAATCGCCCTCGGCCACGGGCCCGCTCGCGGTGAAGACGACCTCGTCGCCGACACCCAGCGTGCCGCTGAAGCCGCTCGGCGCGGGGATCGTGCCGAGCACGCTGTCCGTCACGTCGTCGATCTGCACCGGCACGTCGCCCGTGTTCTTCACGGTGTAGGCGAACTGGACGGTGGATCCCGCCGCGACGTGCAGCGCGGAGGCCTGCGTGCCCTTCTGCTGGCCGTTGCCGGTCTTCGTCACCGAGATCGACGGGTGCGACAGCGGCGCGCGCACGGTCGTGACCGCGGTATCGCCGTTGCCGGCCTCGTTCCACGCCGAGATGCGGAACTGGTAGTTCTTCGCGGGGTCGAGGCCCGACACGGTCCGGGTCGCGGCAGTCGACGCGGCCGCGGGCACCACGGTCCAGGTGGCTCCGGCGTCCTCCGACTGCTCGATCACGTAGTCGCGCACCGGCGACTGCGCGTCGGCGGTGACGCCGCCGGGCAGCGCGTTCCAGGTGAGGTCGACCGAGGTCTTCGCCGGGCTCGTGTACTGCGCCGCGAACTGCGTCACAGCATCCGGGGTGCGGGCGAAGATCACCACGCGGGTCGCCGAGGACCCCTCGGCGACGGTCGCGTAGAGGAAGCCGCGCTCGTCGAAGGCAAGACCGCGGACCGTCGAGAGCTGTCCGTTGCCGGTGCCCGAGCCGAACGCCGAGAACTTGCCCTTCGCCGTGCCGTCGTTCGCGAAGACCGAGATGAGCCCCGTGCGCTGGCCGACGTAGATGTCGCCCGTGCGCGGCTCCACCTGGATCGCGAAGGTCGCCGTCTGCTGCAGGAATCCGGTTCCGAGGGTTCCGATGCCGATGGTCTGCTTCACGGCGCACCGGTCACGCGAGGACCCCGTCGGGTTGCCGACAGCCTCGGTAGTGCAGGAGTTCGGGTCGATGCGCTGGATGAAGCTCTTGTTCCCGTTGCCCGGATCGATGAAGCCGACGAGCAGGGTGCCGTCGGCAGGGTCGACCGCAATCGCGTAGGGCGAGCGGAAGCCGCCGTCACTCGGGTACGCCGTGCCCGCCGGCTGGTTCAGGTAGATGTTGCGCACGAAGGTGCCGTCGGGCTTGTACTGCTTCAGCAGTTCGGGCGTCAGGCTGGTGACGATCATGTCGCCGTTGTTCAACCGTGCGACACCGACGGTGTAGTCGAAGGTCTCGGGGTCGTAGCGGTTCGCCCATCCGTTGCCGCTCGGCCAGCTCGACTTGCCCATCGCGCCGGCCTCGGTACCGTTCGGCGTGACCATGCGCACGATCTTCTTCGCGTTGGTCAGCCAGCTTCCCTGACCGTCGGAGTCCATGGTCCAGGCCGTGCCTGCCTCGGTGACGGCGACGCCGCGCACCCCGCCGAACTTGCCGCTCGGCATCGTGGTGCCGTCCCAGACCTGGGAGTCGGCGAGCTTCGCGTAGTTGGCGCCGACGCCCGCGTTGTCGCCCGCGGCGACCGTGCCGTACGCGCCGCTGCCGGTGTACTGACCCGCCGCCCAATCCGGCGTCGCAGCCAGTTCGTGCCGCTGCAGACGCGAGTTGCCCGTGGGAGTGCTTCCGACGACCTTCGCACTGTCGGTCGCCCAGAGGCTGCCATCGGACGGGCTGATCGCCACACCGTAGGTGTAGACGAGGCCGCTTTCCCAGGTGCGGACATCACCCGCGTACCCCCAGAGGCCGCTGCCGCGCGCCTTGCCCGCGGTCTGAGCGACGCTGGTGGTGCCCGGAGCGGTGGTGGCGACGGTCGGGTCGCCGACGACGGCCGAGGCCGCGGTGGCTCCGAGCGCGCCGAGCGGGAGCGCGATCAGCGCTGCGGTCGCCCACGCGGCCGCGCGCGCCAAACCGCGACGAGGCGGTGCTGCTGTATTCATGAGGTTCCCCACGTGTCAGGAGCGCCGGCCCCCTCCGACCGCTCGAGCTGTCCGGGAGCGTTGGCACGTCCCCGACTTCGGCGAAGCGCCGCGCGCCCCCGAGCGGCACGGCAGAATACTTGAAACTTCCCCGAATCGAGTTGAGCGTACCTGGGGATCGCGCGTTCGTCCAGGGCATTCCCTGACTTCGGTCCGGATTTGTGATCCGGGAGCTCCGGAGTCGGTGCTCGCGCACCGCGAGGCCGCACGTTCTGCGGCCTTCCGGGCGGGTCGAGACCGTCGAGCGTCCTACCCGGGCAGGATCGCGCGGAACGCGTGCGTGACGTAGGGCATGCCGATCGACTCGCCGTCGCGCAGGCCGAGCCCGTCGAGGATCCGAGCGAGCCCAGCGTCGAGCTCCGCGCGTTCGACCGGGGATCCGGTGATGTAGGAGCTGCGGGAGCGCAGCATCCCGCCCAGCGTCGCACGCGTCGCCGGATGCTCCCAGGCCCAGCTCGCGTGCTCGGGAGCGCCGAACGGGGGCGCCAGTTCGGGACCGCCCGCGGCCATCGTGTCGCGCGACCCGCTCGACCGCACCAGCGCTTCGAGCTCGGCCGCCCACGCGGTGCGGGGATCCCGCAGGTTCCAGACGAGGCCCAGCACACCGCCCGGACGCAGCACCCTCGCGATCTCGCGGGACGCGAGCACGGGATCGACCCAGTGCCAGGCCTGCCCGAGCACGACGGCGTCCGCGCTCGCGTCGGCGCAGGGCAGGGACTCGGCGGTGCCGATCCCCGTCGGGACCCCGGGCACCGAGCCGCGCAACTGCTCGAGCATCTGCGCATCGGGATCCACCGCGGTGACCCGGCACCCGGCCGCGGCGAGGCCGCGGCTCAGCTTGCCGGTCCCCGCCCCGACATCGAGCACCCGCGGCGATGCGGCGGTGCCGCGGACAGGCGCGAGCATCCACTCGATGGCTGCGGCCGGATACTCGGGACGCCCCTGCTCGTACAGCTCGGCCACCGAGCCGAACGACGTGGCCCGCGCTTCCTGCTCTACCATCGCGACCCCGATTCCCGATTCCCCGGTGGAGCGGGCCGCATCCGGCCCGCGCTGACCGCAGGCTACTGCAGCAGGCTCCGCACCCGCTCGATCGACAGCAAGCCGTCGATCATCGGCCCTGCAACGACGCAGTAGATGAGCGCGAGGAACACGGCGTAGGTCACGGTGAAGCCGGCGGCCGCCGCGATGTGGTCGCGCGTGCGGAAGTGCGCGAAGAACTTGCGCAGGAACGAGACGGGGTGGCGCAGGTCCCAGGAGTTGAAGCGCAGGTAGCGCCCCAGGTACATGCCGAACCCGAGCAGCAGCATGACGACCCCGACCGCCGCGAGCGCGCCCGGCTCCAGGAAGTTGCGCGCCGAGTCGCCGTACACGCTCGTCGTGAAGAACATGTGCGCGAGGAACACGTTGAAGACCGTGTTGATCACGCCCGACATCGCGAGGGTGATCACGAGGATGATGTCGTACCAGAGCGGCACCGGATCGCCGTCCCGCCGGTGCGACTGGTTGAGCTCGGTGATGAGGTAGCTCGCGTTCGGCAGCATGAGCAGCCAGAGGATCGCAGTGACGGCGAGCACCGCGAGCCCGACCGCGGGAGCCGCGGCGAGCAGCGCGAAGCCGAACAGGCCGCCGATGCCGAGGATGAAGACGGGCAGGACCGAGAGCAGGATGTTCCACAGCATCGGCCGGTACAGCGGCGTGCGGTACACCCAGGCCCGAGCGAGCACGAGGATCAGGGCGTAGACGTTCAGCAGGACGGCACCGACGGGGAGGAAGAACACGGAGACGATTATCTCGTGGAGCCGTCGTCAGCTCGCGCGGATCCCCATACCGAAGTGCGCGGCGAAGATCGGGGCGAGGTCGATGGCCTGCATCTCGGAGACGATCGCGCCGCGCAGGCCTTCGAGACCCTCGATGCTCGAGAACTCGAGGCCGCGCAGGTCGAGCCCTTCGGATCGCACGCCCGTGAGCACGAGCTTGCCGACCGTGCACCCGTCGAACGCCATGCGGGTGACGCGCGCCCCGCCGAGGTCGAGCTCCTCGGTGTGGCAGCCGCGGAACAGCACGTCGCGCAGCTCGGAGGCGCGCAGGTTGACCCACCCCAGCTTCGATCCTTCGAAGAGCACCTGGTGCAGCCCGGAGTCGTACAGCTCTGCCGCGCCGATGCGCGACGAGAGGATCTCGACGTCTTTCCAAGTGGTGCGTCGAGCCTTGAAGTTCGGCGCGTCGAGGCGTTCGAAGCGGGTCTCGACGAACCGGGAGCCCTGCAGGTCGGTGTCGTGAGCCCGCAGGTCGAGCAGTTCGCACTCCATCAGGGTGAGCCCGGCGGCGGCGCGCCCCGAGAGGTCGCCGCCCGCGAAGCGCTCGCCCTCGAACACGCGGCGCGGCCCGATCGCCTCGGGATCGCCGTCGCGGAGCTCGTCGAGTCGCACTGGATCGAGGCGGGGCGTGGGGTCGACCCTGCGCGTGCGTGCGACCATGGCGGCTCCTCTGCAATCGAAGTATCGGGACGGGCACGACCCTACTCCCGACCACCGACACCGGGCGGCACTGGAACGGGGTCGGCCCCGCAGGCCGGGGCGGTCCGGGCGACGCTCGCCCTGATGCTCGCCGGAACGGCCTGCGGGACGCTCGGGTTCAGGCGCGCGGCGAGAGGATCCCGGCCGGGATCTGCTGCGTGATGCAGTGTGGTCCGCCGCCGCCGTACCCGATGGTGCGGCCGGGAACGCCCACGATCTCCCGATCGGGGTAGATGCGCTGCAGGGCCGCGAGCATGCCGGCATCGTGCTCGTCCTCGCCGATGGGGACGATCACGGCGCCGTTCGCGAGGTAGTGGTTGGCGTAGGCGACCTGCCCCTCGGCGGGGACGTCGACCTCGAGCACCTCGATCCGGCGCCCGCGCGCGTCCGGCCCGGCGGCGAGCGCCGCGAGGTTGGCGCGCGAGCGCTCGTACTCGGTGGATGCCGGATCGCTCGGCACCTCGAGCAGGATCCGGCCGGGGCCGACGAGCTGGGCGACGCCGTCGATGTGACCGTCGGTGCCGGCGGGGCCGGTGTCGAGCGCGTGCCCGTAGGGCAGCCAGACGACGCGTTCGGCGCCGAGGCCCGCGCGCAGTTCCTGCTCGATCTGTTCCCGGTTCAGCTCGGGGTTGCGGTTCGGGTTCAGCAGGCACTGCTCGGTGACGTAGACAGTGCCCTCGCCGTCGACGAAGAACGCACCGCCCTCGAGCACGAACGGGGTACGGAAGTGCGGCAGGCCGAAGTGGTCGGCGAGGCGCACCGCGAGCTGCGCGTCCTCGGCGTGCGGCCAGCGCTCGCCCCAGGCGTTGAAGCGGAAGTCCATCACGGCGAACTCGCCGGTCTCGTCGTTGCGGAGGAAGATCGGGCCGCTGTCGCGGGCCCACGAGTCGTCGACGGGCACCTCGATGGGTTCGACCTCGGGGCCGCAGGCGGCGCGCACCTCGTCGGCGAGCCCGGGCGGGCACACCATGAACACGGGCTCGAAGCGGGCGACGGCGTTCGCGACCGCCGCGTAGTCGCGCTTCGCGGCGGCGAGCTGCGATCCCCACAGCTGCTTTCGGAACGGCCACACCATGATGCAGCCGTCGTGCGGTTCCCACTCGGCGGGCATGGCGAATCCGGCCGCGGCCGGGGTGCTCTGGATCTCGGTCATCATCACTCCAAAATTTGGTTCTCAAAAAAGTTTTGCTGAAAACCAAATATTGCGCAAGCCCCGGTCGCACGACGGGCACCGGATATCGGGCGGGGGCCGGACGATCCCCGCGGGGAGGATCCGGCAGAAGCTGGATATCCGGCGGAAGAAGCCTGCCAGGAACCGTCGGGAACGGCCGGGAACCGCAGGAATCAGGCGTCGCGCAGGCCGAGCAGTGCGGCGACCGCCGCGTCGGCGATGGCCCGAATGCGTTCGGGGCCGTACCCGGGTGCCTCCAGCACGAGCTGGATGGAGAGCCCGTCGAGCATGCTCGCGATCGCGGCGGCGGTCGCGTCGGGGTCCTCGGCGCGGAAACCGCCCGCGGCGATGCCCTCGTCGATCACCTGACGCAGCAGCGCACGCCACTCGCCGTCGAGCGCGTGGTGCGACTCGGTGATCTCGGGGTGCAGCGCGGCACCGGCCCAGACCTGGAACCAGAGCAGCCAGCCCGGATCCCGCACCCGGTCGGCGAGCGACAGGTCGATCAGCGTGCGCAGGCGATCCTCGGGGCGCTCCAGGCGCGCGAGCGCCGCGCGAGCATCCTCGATGAGCCGGCGCTCGCTCATCTCGATCGCGCGCCGCAGCAGCTCCGACTTCGAAGGGAAGTAGTAGCTCAGATGGCCGGCGGTCATGCCCGCGCGCTTCGCGATGTCCGACAGGCGGACCTCCGAGAAACCGAGTTCGGCGAAGGACTCGATGGCCGCTTCGAGCAGCGCGCGCTCGCGGCTCTCCCGATTCGTCTCCCGTGCTCCCACGGCTCCACAATACCGATCCGCGCCCGACGCCCCGCCACCCGCCGTCACACGGCGGGGAGCCTCGGGGCCGACTCGAGCAACCGGCGCGAATACGTGTGCCGGGGCCCCGCGAAGAACGCCTCCGTCCCGCTCTCCTCGACGATCTCGCCGGCGCTCATGATCACGAGCCGGTCGCTCACCTGCCGCACCACCGCGAGGTCGTGCGTGATGAACAGCAGGGTCAGTCCGAGCTCCTCCCGCAAGTCCCGCAGCAGAGTCAGGATCGAGGCCTGCACCGAGACGTCGAGCGCGGCGACGGATTCGTCCGCGATGAGGATCTCGGGTTCCAGCGCGAGCGCCCGCGCGATCCCGACGCGCTGCTTCTGCCCGCCCGACAGGCGACCCGGCACCGCGTCGGCGAGCTCGCGCGGCAGACCGACCGCGTCGAGCAGTTCGCGCACCCGCCCCTCGCGCCGATCCGCCGGCACGATCCGGTGCACCGCCAGGAGCTCCGCGAGGGTCTGGCGCACCGTGCGCCGCGGGTTGAGCGACGAGGACGGATCCTGGAACACCATCTGGATCCGTCGCTGCAGCGACGTCGGCCGCCGCGCGGGCAGCGGCTCGCCGTCGAGCAGGATCTCGCCGCTCGTGGGCGGCACCAGCCCGACGAGGAGCTTCGCCAGGGTCGATTTGCCGCAGCCGGACTCCCCCACGATCCCGACGGCCTCCCCGCGCTCGATGCGCAGCTCGGCACCCCGCAGCGCCTCGCGCTCGGTCCGGCGGAACAGGCCGGCGGGGACCGGATAGCTCTTGCGCAGCGCGCGGGTCTCGAGCAGTGCGGTCACGAGAACACTCCTTCCCCGGCTCCGGGCCGGATGCATGCGGTCGCTCGGTCGGCCCCGACGACGCGCAGCTCGGTCCGGGCCGACCGGCAAGCTTCGTCGGCGAACCGGCAGCGCGCGGCGAAGCGGCAGCCGTCGGGGAACGCACGCGGATCGGGCGGCGTCCCTGGGATGGGCAGCAGGCGATCCTGCCGGTGGTCGAGCGCGGGCGCCGCCGCGAGCAGCGCCGCGGTGTAGGGGTGCGCGGGCCCGGCGAGGACCTCGCCGAGCGGCCCCTGCTCGACGATCTCGCCCGCGTACATGACCGCGACCCGATCGCACAGCTGTGCGACGACGCTCAGATCGTGCGAGACGAAGACGAGCGCGAGACCGCGCTCGCGCCGCAACCGGTCGAGCAGGGCGAGGATCTGCGCCTGCACGGTGACGTCGAGCGCCGTGGTCGGCTCGTCGCAGAACAGCACGTCGGGCTCGGCGGCGAGCGCGACGGCGATCATGACGCGCTGCCGGAGCCCGCCCGAGAGCTCGTGCGGCCAGTCCCGCGCACGCCGCTCCGGCTCGGGGACGCCGACCTGCGCGAGCAGGTCCACCGCGAGCGCCCGGGCCGCGCGCGGTCGCACTCCCCGGGCCCGCGCGGCCTCCGCGATGGCGTCGCCGACCCGCATCGTCGGGTTCAGCGCCGAGAGCGGCTCCTGGAAGACGAGCGCGGCGCGCGCCGGGACGCGCGATCCATCGGCGGCGACGGTCTCGAGCGCGACGGTTCCGCCTCGGCTCCCGCCCTCCGGCAGCACGTCGAGCAGGGCGCGCATGGTGAGGCTCTTGCCGCTGCCGGACTCGCCGACGAGTCCGAGCGCCTCGCCGCGGCGCACCCGCAGGTCGATCCCGCGCACCGGAACGATGGTGCCGGATTCGAGCGCGAGGCGGACGGAGAGCCCCCGCGCGTCGAGCACGGTCGGGGCTGCGGGTTCGGTGCGGGCGGCGGCGGTCATCGGGTCCTCCTCGAGTTCAGGCCCTCGGCGGCGAGGGAGAGACCGACGCCGAACACGAAGACGGCGAGGCCGGGCACGGTGGCGAGCCACCACTGCTCGCGCAGGTAGGGCTTGCCCTGGGCGATCATGGCGCCCCACTCGGCGGTGGGCGGCTCGACGCCGAGCCCCAGGAACGACAGCGCGGCGAGGCCGAGGGTCGCCCCGATGATGTCGGCCGGCAGGTAGAGCACGGCCTGCTGCAGCGAGTTCGGCAGCACGTGCCCCCAGAGCACCCGGCGGTCGCCGAGGCCCGCGACCCGGGCCGCCTGCACGAAGTCCTGCTCGCGCACCCGCAGCACTTCGGTGCGCACGAGCCGGGCGTACGCCACCCACGAGACGAGGGTGAACGAGATCAGGATCGACACCGGCCCCTGCCCGAAGACGAACACGAGCGCGATGATGAGGATGTAGCTCGGGAATGCCTGCACCACGTCCGACAGCCGCATGATGAGCGCGTCGGCCCAGCCGCCGAAGTAGCCGGCGATCGCGCCCAGCGCGGTGCCCGCCACCGCGGGCAGCAGCGCGCCGAGCAGGCCGATGCCGAGGTCCACCCGCGCCGCGAAGATGAGGCGGCTGAGCACGTCGCGCCCGAGCTCGTCGGTGCCGAGCCAGTGCGCAGGGCTCGGCGACGCGAGGATGTTCAGCACGTCCTGGTCGTTCGGGCCGTGCGGCGCGATCAGCGGGGCGGCGAGCGCGACGAGGACGAACAGGGCGACGATCGAGCCGCCGATGAGCAGTCCCGGCTTCGGCCGGCGCCGCACGGCTCGCTCGCCCGGTTTCGCGGGCATCGCGGTCGTCAGCGCCTCTGTGCGAGGGAAGACGCTGGTCGGACGTGTGGGTTCGGACATCAGGATTCCACCTTCACGCGGGGATCGAGCGCGGCGTTGACGACGTCGGCGATGAGATAGACGAGCACCACGATGACGGCGAACAGCAGGGTGTAGCCCTGGATCGCCGGGATGTCCCGCTGCTTCGCGGCGAGCACGATCCCCTGCCCCACGCCCGGCAGGGCGAAGGTGCTCTCGATCACGACGGCGTCGAAGAGCAGGAACCCGATGTTGAGCGCGAACAGCGAGACGCTCGGCGCCGCGGCGTTGCGGAGCACGAAGTGCCGCATGGTGCGGGATCGGCTGACGCCGAGGGTGCGCGCGAGCGTGACGAAGTCGCGCTCGCGGGTCTCGAGGATGCTCTCGCGCAGGCTGCGGATCTGCAGCGGCGCCACCGTGATCGCCAGGGTGACCGCCGGCAGGATCAGCGAGCGGAGGTGATCCCCCGGGGTCTCGCCGATGCCCCCGGCGGGGAACCACCCGGTGGGCAGCGCGATCACGAGCACGAGCACGATGCCGATCCAGAAGGAGGGCAGCGCGAGGCCGCCGATCTCGAGGGTCGACACGACCGCCCGGGCGGCCCCGCCGCGACGGCGGGAGGTGAGGATCGCGACGGGGATCGACACGAGCAGCGAGATGAGGAGCCCGAGGCCGAGGAGCCCCGCGGTGACGGGGAAGCGGTCCGCGATCATGCCCGCGACGGGTTCGCCCGACTTGAACGACATGCCGAGATCGCCGCGCGCCACCCCGAAGAGGTAGTCGAGGAACTGCACCAGGACGGGCCGGTCGAGCCCCATCTCGGCGCGCACCCGCGCGACGTCCTCGGCCGAGGCCCGGAGGCCGACGACCTGGCGCGCGGGGTCGCCGGGCGTGATCTGCAGGATCAGGAAGACGAGGAGGACGATGGCGACGAGCAGCGGCACCGCGAAGATCAGCCGCCGCCCGACGAAGGCGAACCGGTTCATTTGCGCCCCACCTCGATCGTGTCCAGCGCATACATGCCCCACGGCGTCGGCGCGAAGCCCGAGACGTTCGACTTCACCGCGTGCTGCACGCTGTACTGGGCCAGGTTGATCGCCGGCAGCTCCTCCACGGCCGCGTCCTGCACGGCCGCGACGATGCGCTCCCGCTCCGCCGGGTCGGCCGTCCGCCGATACTCGTCGATCCGGCCGAGCAGCGGGCCCGTGTCGAGACCCGAGAACAGCCAGGACGTCCCCGTGAACCAGCTCATCGGATCGACCACGTCGGGCGAGACCGCGCCGAACGACCAGAGCACCATGTCGGCGTCGTGCCCGTACGCGCGGTCGATGAAGGTCCCCGTTTCGAGCCCGCTGAGCTTGAGCCGCACGCCGACCTGCTCGAACCCGGCCTGCAGGATCTGCGCGATCAGCACATCGGTGCTGTTGGACGCGTCGTAGATGACCTCGTACGACAGGTCCTTCGCCCCGGCCTTCCGCAGCAGCTCGCGCGCGAGTGCGGGATCGTGCTTCGGCATCGGCACGGTCGGCGGCACGACTCCGGGCAGACCCGGCGGCAGGATCCCCGACGGCGCCGAGGCCTTGCCCCGGAAGGCGCCGATCCGGATCGCGTCGGAGTCGACCGCGTGCGCGAGGGCCTCGCGCACGCGCCGGTCCCCGAGGCCCCGGCTCGCGCGGTTGAGGCTCAGGTGCTCGACCTGGCTGGGCGCGAGCGTGCGCAGCTCGTCGCCGAAGCGCGAGGCCTCGAGCGGTGAGACGTACTCGACGATGTCGAGCTGCCCGGCTTCGAACATGGTCTCGGCATCCTCCTCGACCACGTCGATCACCACGCGATCGACGTGGGGCCGACCGGGCAGGTAGTAGTGCGGGCTGCGGGTCAGCACGATCCGACCGCCCGGCGACCAGCGATCCACTTCGAACGGCCCAGCGCCCACCGGCTTCGCGAAGAACTGCCGGGCGGTGCGCCCGCCGAAGCCCTTCGGATAGATCGCGGACGAGGACCAGGTCATGAACACCGGGAACGACGCGTCGGGGCTGCTCAGGTCGAAGCGCACCGTGCGCGCGTCGGGGGTCTCGACGCGCGCGATCTGCGCGTACATGCCGCCGTAGTTCGGGCCGGCCTTCCACTGCTGCACCGAGAAGGCGACGTCGGCCGAGGTGAGCGGGGATCCGTCGCTGAACCGCACGTCGTCCCGCAGGGTGAAGGTCCAACGACGCTTCGCCGGATCGCTCTCCCAGCGGGTCGCGATGCCCGGGTCGATCGAGACGCCGTCCGGGTTCAGCCGCAGCATGGGTTCGAGCACGGCCTGCAGCGTCTGGTAGCTGGCGTACGCCGAGGCCTTGTCGGGATCCCAGCCGTCGAACGACTCGGCACGCGCGATCCGGAGCACCCGCTCACCGGTTCCCGCGGGCGCGCTGCAGCCGCTGGCGGCCAGCAGCGCGCTCAGCGCGAGCGCCGCGGCGATCAGCCTTCGAGGAAAGCGCATCGTTGCCCCTTCGTTGATTTGGTTTTCATCAAAGAAGTGTGCAGCATGTTTTGGTTTTCGTCAAAACTTTTCACAGGAACGCGACTCGGTGGCCGTCTCAGTCAACCCACAGGCCGATCTATCACACTGGATCCGCTCGTTACTGTCAAGATATTTTGCGCCGCCGGCGCGACCCGACCCCCGAAGGAGGAGCGCATGCTCGCTCACCCGCCCGAGCCCGCCGCCGCCCGTACGCCGCTCGCCGCTCGCGCGGATGCCCCCGCCGCGCTTCCGGTGCTCCCGGCCTTCGCCGGCCTGACGCCGCTCACCTGGCGGCGCGCACGCCGCACCGACATCCGGCGCATCCACGCGCTCGTGGCGGAGGCCGGCCGGGTCGACCACCCGCGCACCCGGCTCGCGAAGGACCAGATCGCCCTCGGCCTCTCGGGAGCGCACTTCAGCCGTCGGACCGACTCGATGATCGCGCTCGGCCCAGACGGCACGGCCATCGCCTTCGGCACCGCCAAGCGCACCGAGGATCCGACGACCGAGGTCGAGGTGGCGCTCGAGGGCACGGTGCGCCCCGACCACCGCGGGCTCGGCGTCGGCCGTGCGCTGCTCTCCTGGCAGGAGGCCCGCGCCCGCCAGATCCTCACCGAGACCGGCGGAGACCTGCCCGCCATCATCACCGTCGCGAGCCGCGAAGCGAATCCGCAGAACCAGGCGCTGTACGCATCGGCGGGTTTCGCGCCGGTGCGCTGGTGGCTCGAGCTCTGGCGCCCGCTGTCCGCCGAACTCCCGGCCACCGCCCTCCCCGCGGGCATCGCACTGGTCCCCTTCACCGCCCGCCGCTCGGAGGCGACCCGGGCGGCGGTGAACGACGCGTTCCGGGACCACTGGGGGACGCAACCGATCACGCGCCGGGAATGGGAGGCGGGCGGACGGGCCTCGGCGTTCGCGCCGAAGCTGTCCCGCCTCGCGATCGCCGGAGGGGGCACGCTCTCCGACCCGAGCCGGGTCGTCGGTTTCGCGCTCAGCGACGTCGACCGTGATGCGTGGGCGGCGAACGGCGGCCCGTTCGGCGAGCTCGGCATGATCGGGGTGGTGCGCGGCTGGCGCGGCCGCGGGCTCTCCACGGCACTGATCGCGGACACGCTGCGGGCGTACCGCGACGCCGGACTCGACCGGGCCATGCTCAACGTCGACGCCGAGAACCCGAGCGGAGCGCTCGGCATGTACGAACGCCTCGGATTCCGCGCCGAGGATCGCGCGGTCACCTTCGCGAAGCGGGTGTAGCGCGGCAGACCGCCTCGAAGCGGGCGCGACGGCCCGGCGCGGGAGCAGCTCGGACCACGCAGAAACGAGAAAACCCCCGGCCGAACCGGGGGTTTTTCGTGACTCTCTGTAGCTGAGGCGGGGCTCGATCCCGCGACCTCACGATTATGAGTCGTGCGCTCTAACCAGCTGAGCTACTCAGCCAAACTGGCCCGCACGAATGCAGGCCAGAGAGTCAGAGCCCCGAGCCAGGATTGAACTGGCGACCCCTTCCTTACCATGGAAGTGCTCTACCACTGAGCTATCGGGGCGCGGCCACCTTGCGATGACAACCGTTAGAGAATAGCACTGTTGGCGACGCGATGCGAAATCTGCTTGACTCGGGCGTGTGCGCACCACCCTGATCACTGTTTTTTCCCTGGTCCTGGGCCTGTGGATCACCCTCGCCCGCGTGTCGTTCGGACTCGTCGGACCCGTCGCAGCCTGGCTCGGCCCGACGCTCGGGCTCGCCTTCGTCTGGCTCTGGATCTGGACCGCCCGGCGCATGACGCAGACCGTCGCCCGCGGCTACCGGATCCGCCCGCGCACCCGGGTCGCCCTGGTGCTCTCCGCCGCGTGCGCGATCGCCTTCGGCCTCACGGCTCCCGAGTACGCGGACGGCGCGTTCCGCACGCTCTTCGGCGAGCTCGGCGGCGCGGGCGCGAACGAGATGTCGATCGCGCTCTGCAACCCGTTCGGCATCATCGCGATCGCCTGCGCCGTCGCCGCCGTCGCGTTCGCCGCGGCCGACGGCCGCGATCCCCGCCCCGAAGAGGACGAGGATCTGATCGACGAGTCAGGCATGGTGCTGCACCCGCTCGCGGACCGCTGAGCGACGACACCCGGGCACCCCGAGGCCCTGATCATCGGACCCGCGGGTGATCCGTGTCAGCAAGTCGGCCGAGAACCGGCTAATATGGAAAAGCTGGCTGCTCGCAGTCGGCGCTGGAGGATTCGCCTAGCGGCCTATGGCGCACGCCTGGAACGCGTGTTGGGTTCACGCCCTCGGGGGTTCAAATCCCCCATCCTCCGCCACCAGGGTCTTTGCAGAAAGATCCCGAAACCCTTGCAAAATACGCCTGAGGCCCTCGATTCCGTTCGGAGTCGAGGGCCTCAGACGTTTTCCGAGCTCGGTCGCGGATCCCGCCCCAATACGAGAGGCGCGATGCCTCAACGGCGAGCCAATCGGTAGTGTCTCCTTACGCAGCGCCGGGTCACCGGCGCCGTTCTTTCGTCGCGATGGGAGCACACATGTCTGTTGGATTGCTGGCGGTCGTCGACGACATCCTCACCACCGCGATGAAAGCGTCCGCGAAGGCTGCGGGCGTCGTGATCGATGACGCCGCCGTCACACCCCAGTACGTGCAGGGGCTCACGCCGGCCCGCGAACTGCCGGTCGTCGGACGGATCGCGCTCGGGTCGCTCGGCAACAAGTTCCTCATCATCATCCCCGCGGCGCTCCTCCTCACCGCGTTCGCGCCCTGGGTTCTTCCGTATCTGCTGATCGTCGGCGGGGTGTACCTGTGCTTCGAGGGTGCCGAGAAGGTGCTCGAGTGGTTCGGTTTCAATCACGGCGCCGAGGAGGAGGGCGCACGCGACGAGAAGCGCCTGGTGTGGGGGGCCATTCGCACCGACCTCATCCTGTCGACGGAGATCATGCTCATTTCGCTGGCGAGCCTGGATCGGGGGCTCGGCTTCTGGAAGACGCTGCTGGTCCTCGCGGTGATCGCCGTGGTCATGACCGGCGCCGTCTACGGGGCCGTCGCGCTGCTCGTGAAGATCGACGACATCGGGCTGAAGATGGCCAAGAACCCGGTGAGGCGGGTCCGTCACACGGGAACCCGAATCGTACGTTCCATGCCGGCCATCTTCCGCGCGATCAGCATCGTCGGCACCGTCGCCATGCTGTGGGTCGGCGGGCACCTCGTGATCGTGAACCTCGGCGAAGTCGGCCTCCATCTCCCAGCGGACCTTCTGCACGGCGTCGAGGGGATCCTCGAACCGCTCGGCGCGATCGTCGTCTGGATCGGCGGTACCGCGATCTCCGCGATCTCCGGGTTGCTGATCGGGCTGCTCATCGTCGGGATCCTGCTCGGCGCAGGACGCCTGTTCGGCCGTCGCCCGCAGTTCACCGAGGGGCACGGCAAGCCGGCCGCAGCGGAGCGCGCGCGGCACTGATGCCCCGCCGACCTGGAGCACCCTCGGCGAATTCCAACGGCCAGGTCCGGGTGATGCCCGGCACCGGCACCTGGTCGGTCACCGCCCAGCCAACCAGGGCGGGACAGCAGAACGGGCTCCCGACCGCGATACGGTCGGGAGCCCGTTCCGTCAGGGCAACGCCCGGGGTTACTCGTGCCGGGCGCGCTGGCGACGCGTCCGCGCCACCACCAGCGCGACACCGCCACCGAGGAGCGCGAGGATCCCGACAGCGACCCCACCCATGAGTGACGCACCACCCGTCGTCGACAGCCCGCCGGCCGGCGACGTCGGCTTCGGCTTCGACGTCGGGGGCGTCGTCGGCACGGTCACCGACGTGAACTCGACCTGCGCCGTCTCACCGCTCTCGGTGCCGTCCACGCTGAACGAGACCGTCGCGACCCCGGACGCCTTCGCCGCGGTGAGGGTCGCGGTGTAGGTGCCATCGCCGTTGTCGACCACGTCCGACAGCGTGCCCGCCGTGGTCCGCATCGTCACCTTGTGACCACCGCCCGTGACCGGGTTGCCGTGCGCGTCCACCAGGGTGACGGTCACGATCGAAGTGCTCTTCCCGTCGGCCGGGATCTTGGCCGGCTTCACGGCGATGGTCGAGGCATCCGCATCCACCGCCCCTGCGACGAAGGCCACTGTGGCGGTCTCGGCGCTCTCGGTGCCGTCGACGCTGAAGGAGATCGTGCTGGTGCCCGACGCGGTCGGCGCGGTGAGCGTGGCCGTGTAGGTGCCGTCACCGTTGTCGGTCACGGTCGACAGCGTGCCCGCCGTCGTCGCCAGCGCGACGGTGCTGCCGCCGGCGGTCAGCCGGTTGCCGTGGGCGTCGAACAGGGTGACGGTCACGGTCGTGCTGCTCGTGCCGTCAGCGGTCAGCTGGGGGTCCGAGACCTCGATCTTCGACTGGTCGGCGTCGACCGCTCCGGCGGTGAGCTCGATGCTCGCGGTACGGGTGCTCTGCGTGCCGTCGACACCGAAGGAGACGGTGGCGGTGCCCGACGCGGTGCTCGAGGTGAGCGTCGCCGTGTAGGTGCCGTCGCCGTTATCGGTCACGCTCGACAGCGTGCCCGCCGTCGTCGCCATCGTGACCGTGCTGCCGCCGGTCGTGATCCGGTTGCCGTGGGCGTCGAACAGGGTGACGGTGACCTGCGAGGTGCTCGATCCGTCGGCGGTGATGCTGCTCGGGGCCGCCTGGATCTCCGACTCGTCCGCATCCGGTGCACCCACCGCGAAGTCGACCTGCGCGGTGTCCGTCCCGGCAGCGGCACCGACCGTGAACGACACCGTCGCGCTCCCCGTGACCGTCGCGGACGTCAGCGTCGCCGTGTACGTGCCGTCGCCGTTGTCGGTCACGGTCGAGAGCGTACCCGCCGTCGTCGCCATCGCGACGGTCGCGCCGCCGGCGGTGAGCGGGTTCCCGTTCGCGTCCTTCAGCTGGACCGTGACGGTCGAGGTCGACGCGCCGTCGGCCGGGATGCTGGTGGGGGTCGCCGAGATGGTCGAGGTGGTCGCGCTCGCCGCTCCCGCGGTGAAGTTCACCGTCGCGGTCCCACTCATCGCGATGCCGTTCACTGTGAACGACACCGTCGCGCTGCCGGCCGCCGTCGGGGCGGTCAGCGTAGCCGTGTACGTACCGTCGCCGTTGTCGGTCACCGCGCCGAGAGTGCCGTTCGTCGCGTTCATGACCACGGCGTCGCCGCCGACGCCGGCAGGGTTGCCGGCGCCGTCGAACAGTCGCACGGTCACCGTCGAGGTCGCCGTGCCGTTCGCGACGATCGAGGTGGGATTCGCGGCGATCGTCGACTTCGTCTCATCAACTGCACCGGTCTGGAACGTCACCGACGCATTCGCGGGCTTCAGCAACCCCGTCGCGGTGCTCGTCGCGGGCAGCGTGTAGCTGCCCGGTGTCAGCGAGGTGGCTCGCACGGGCACGGTCACCGTGCACGAGGTCGCATTCTTCGCGATCGTGCCGCCGACGTCGATCGCGGTGCCGCCAGTGGCCGCGGTCGCGGTGGTCGCGGCGCAGGTCGTGGTCGGGGCGGCTGCGACGACCAGGCCAGCGGGGAGCGTGTCGGTGAACGCCCAGCCGGCCTTCGCCCCCAGCTCGGTGGTGTTCGTCACGGTGTAGACCAGATTCGTCTTCGTGCCCGCGGGCACGTTCGCCGGCGAGAACGCGGCGTCCAGCTGCGGGGTGACGTCCACGATGCCGACGTTGTCGTAGTTGGTGTCGTTGCCGCCGATGGACCCGTTCGCGTTCGTGAAGCGGAACCCGATCGGCGTCGCCGCGGGAACCCTGAACGCATCGGACGTGACCGTCGCCACTCGCGCGGTCCCGATCGTCTCGTACGGCGCGGCGCAGGCGCTGCGTCCGGAGAGCAGTGTGGTGAGCGTGCCGCCACCGGTGCCCGGGGCCGGCCCGCTCCCGGTCTGGTTCTCGATCAGCGCGAACCCCAGGGAAGCGGGCGAAGCGCATCCGGTGGAGCTCGAGACGGCGGACAGCGCATAGAAGTGGTCGCCGACCCGCGCCGCGGTGACGGGTTTCGCGGTCTGCAGGACCACCCCGCCCCCGATATCGCTGCCGCCCTGCGTCTGGGCGTTCAGGATGTTGTTCGTCGGCGCGGTGGCGGCGTCCTGCCCCAGGTACGTACCGATGGCCGTGCTGCCGCTCTGCGTCGCCGTCCAGGATCCGCCCGCGCATCCCGGATCGACCGCGAGCGGTGCGACCGCGGTCGAGTTCGCGACCCAGCCGTTGCACCGGCCCTCGGCCGGGGTCCACTGTGCGTCTGCGACGTACGTCATGCCCGACGACCCGACGAAGCCGGTGATGTTCTGCGGGTTGTCGTTGCTGCCGTTGCCCGTGAAGTCTTCGAGGAACACCGGGGTGGGTGCCGCGGCCACGCCAGGGGCCGCTACCGCGCTCGGCGCGATCGGTCCACCGACCAGCGCGCCTCCGACGAGCACCGCGGCCGCGGTGACTCCCAACGTCTTTCGTGCAGGCCTGAACCTGCGGAGTCCGATCCGTGCGGTCATCGTGTCCGTTACCTCTCCGAGAGAACCTGCTCTTCGCGCATCGGCGGGGGAGCGCCGACGCTACTGCCAGATCCTGACACTCAGGCATCGCACAGAGAGGGCGCTGTCACCCCGACTGTCACCCTTCGGCGGGCGGGTACGCGGGCGGACGCACCGCCCCTTGCTCACCCCTCCCGGTCGCTCGCCGAGGTCGTGAAGGTCTCGCCCGCGAGCGGCACCGAGCTGGACGCATCGGCCGTCACCGCGTGTCCCGCCGCTTCCGCCCGCCAGCGCACCCCGATCCGCTCATCACCCCCGCCGTGCGGCCCGCGGATCGCGAACACCCCCTCGCGCGCGTCGGCGATGGCCGGCGCGCAGCGGTGCCCCGCGCAGCTCCAGCCTTCCGACGCGCTGACGGCGTCGAAGGTCGACGGCAGCTCGAAGCCGAGCTCGTGCGTCGACCAGTCGCTCCCCGCCACGTCGAAGGTGAGCCGGATCGTGACCTCCTGGATCCCGTCCCCCGCGATCGGCCCGCCCGTCACGGCCAGGACCATGCGCGCCGTCACCGCTGCACCGGCCCCGCCTCCCACGGCGTTCGCCGAGCGCCCCACCGGCGCGGGCTCCCCCGGGGCCGCCCACGGGCGGAGCGCCTGCGGGAAGAACGCCGCGGCCGCGAGGAGGATCCCGATCCCGATCAGCGCGGCGCCCGAGGCGATGATCCCGCGGGCACCCTCGCCCGACCCGCGGCCCGAGCCGGCGCCTCCGGCGGATCCGGCGGATCCGGCGGATCCGACGGATCCCGCGAATCCCGGGCCGTCGGCCCGCGCGGGTGCCGATCCCGCCGGGACGGCTACAGCGCCCGCGATGCCGAGCCCGCCCGCCAGTCCCGCGAACACGAGCCAGCGCTTCCGGCAGCGCTCGCAGGATCGGAAGTGTTCGGGGGCGTCGCCGGTGGAGTCCGGGTCGTCCCCGACCCGCACCGGCAGCCGCGCGATCGCGGCGTGGCAGGCCGGGGACGCCCCCTCTTCCAGCACGACCTGCAGGTACGCGCGGCGCAGCGCGCGGCGTGCGCGGGCCCGGAGGGACTGCCGCGCATCGGCGCTCCGCCCGGCACCGCCCTGCGCGCCCGGCTCCCCGACATCCGTCGAATCGCCTGCCGTCGGTCCGCCCGGCGGGACCTCGCCGTCGTGCAGCGCGCTCCGGTGCGCCGCAGAGAGCCGGCCGAGCGCCAGGCGCAGCCACGCGAGCTCCTGCTCCAGCTCGATCGCCTCGTCGGTGCCGAGCGCGCTCGGATCGTCCCGGTCGAACCCGATCCCGAACCCGAGCCCGGTGCTGCGCGACCGCGGCGACCGCGCCTCGTTGATGACCCGGTTGCGCATCGACACCAGGATGTAGCCGCGGGGCGACGCGATCTCCTCGCCGCCGTCCGCCCACCTGACGAGCAGCCCCTCGACGGCGTCGGCGAGCAGGTCGTCCGGATCCATCCGCCTGCCGGCGATCCGCCGCGCGGATCGGTGCAGCGCCGGAAGATGCTGCGCCAGATATGCACCGGCAGCGGCACGGTCGCCCCGTGACGCGCGTGCGAGCAAGACTTCTTCGTCCAACTTCCACCCCACATGCCGTGATTTCGACGTGTTCACCGTAATTGATGAAGCTTCAACCGCCGCATCGGCGTCGCGACACGCCCGGAATGTGCAAACCGCGACGGTTTTGGGGGCGCCTGAGTGTCTCTCATAGGTGAACCCGGTGTTTTCCGGGGATCGACCACGAACACCGATCGGGCGGAGCCGCCCGGCGGTGCTCGATCGCAAGGGGGAACACGCATGGGGGCGAGCATCTTCGGTGCCGCGAGGCACGGAGGGATCCGGCGCACCGGGTCGACGGAGGCCCGACGGCCCGTCGGACGACCCGTTCGGCGGGCGCTGCGGAACGGATTCGCGGTGCTCGTGACGAGCGGGCTGCTGGCGTTCGCGTCGCTCGCGGGAGCGGCCGATACGGCGCACGCGGCCCCCGCGCCCGCGGCACCGCCGCAGGCGCCCGCCGGGCACGAACCGACGCTCAGCACCCGGCAGGGGCAGGCCTTCACCTGGCAGAACCTCACCGTCGGGCTCCCCGACCTCCGGATCCCCATGCGGGAGGGCGTCGCGAGCAAGGTCGACGACATCTGGGCCGGGATCAGCGGCACCTCGGGCCGCGTCGTGCTGCTGGGCGCCGACGGCCGGCTGTACGAGAGCAACCGCCTCGCCGAGGTCGCGGACCCGGCCATGCGCTTCACGAAGGTGCGCATGAGCACCCGGGTCGAGTACGGCGTCAGCGCCCGCTGGAACGAGGAGCTGATCCTCGCGCTCGGAACCGACGGCAGTCTCTGGTACTCGGCTCGGGATCGGTACTGGGCGAACAGCCTCGGCAACACGTGGTGGTCGATGACGTTCCGCCCCGTCCCGCTCCCGTCCGGCGTCACGGTGCGCGACATCGCCCCGGGCACGGTCCTGCTCTCGGACGGCTCGCTCGCGGGCGTCGACCCCGGTGGACGACTCTCGTACGACGCCCCGCCGACCCAGCCGGCGCTCGTGCCGCTCGCGGCCCCGGCCGGCACGACCGTCCGAAGCCTCGGCTCCAGCCTCTCCCTCTTCGGTTCGGCCCGATCCCTCATCGACGCGGACGGCGCGGTCTGGCAGCAGGCCGACACCGCCCCCTGGACCCGCACCGCACCGAGCGGGGTCCGGTTCACGGACGTCACCGGCGACTCCCAGTACCGGCTCGCCCTCACCGACGACGGCCGGGTCTACTCCTGGGGCACGCAGAGCTGCGGCGAGCTCGGCAACGGGTCGGCGTCGGGCACCGCCGGCGCAGCGCCCATCGCGGGGCTGAGCGGCGTCACCGTCACCCGGATCTTCGGTGGAGCCAACACCCCCGCTGCGCTCGACAGCACCGGCAAGCTGTGGGCCTGGGGCCGTTCGGCCGACGGGACCTGCGTCACCGCGCCGCAGCCGCTCGCCGTCCCCGACTCGGTGAAGATCGCGAGCGTCGTGAACAGCGTCCCCACCGGGAACGGCGGAATCGCCGGCGCGCTCTGGGTCACCGAAGACGGCGACGTGTTCACGCGCGATCGGAGCACCGGCGCACCGGATCCGTCCCGGCTCATGCAGCCCCTGCGCTCGGTCAAGATGTCCTTCGACGGGCAGGAGCTGCCGATCCGCGACACCGCGTGGAACATCTCCGGCATCGAACCGCAGTCGGTCAGCTGGAACGGGGTGAACCTCGGCAAACCGGGCCGCAAGGACCTCACCATCACCTGGCGCGAGGCCGGCACCTATTGCTACGGGAACGGCTACGGCGGCTGCGTGAGCCCGACCCCTCCCGCGCTCGCGGAGTACAGCTACCGGGTGCCCGGCGGGTTCGAGGTGTTCGGCGTGCCGAGCATCCGCGAACTCCCCTACACCGTCGAGGGCGTCTGCCTGACCGACTTCACGATCCGGGCCGAGCTCGACTACGACGGCTACCCCGCCCCCGCGTACCGCTGGGAGCAGCAGGCGCCCGGCAGCGATCAGTGGGTCCCCGCCGAGGGCACCGTGTCGAGCGACGGGCTCGCCCTCACCGCGAACTTCGAGAACCGCATGACCGGCATCCGATACCGGCTCAGCGCCACGAACAGCTCGGGCACCGTCACCACCAACGCCGCGTCGCTGACCGCGCAGCAGGCGTGCCGCCCGAACAACGGCAACGCGGCGGCCTCCGCCTCGGCATCGGCGATGGCCGACGGCAACAACAACGCCGCGGCCCAGGCAGCCGCCGTGGCGGCGGCGATGGCCGACAACTCGACCACTGCCGACGCCGCCGCGACCGTCGACGCAGCGGCCGCCGCACGCGCCGCCGGATCCGCGACCGCCGAGGCAGCGGCCGACGCGTCGGCCAGCGGCTGGTCCTCCGGCATCGCCGCGGCGCGCGCATCCGCCGACAGCACCGCGGCGGCCCGGGCCGGCTCCTCCGCTGCGGCAGAGGGCAACGCGTCATCGGCCGCGTCCGTCGCGGCGGAGGCGGACTCCAGCGCGCAGGCGTCGTCGCGCGCATCGGCGGACTCCAACGCCTCGGCCTCGGCCGCCGCGTCGGCCCGAGCCGATGGCGACAACCGGGCGGGCGCCCAGGCCGCCGCGCAGTCCGCCGCCTGGGCGGACAGCAACGCGTCAGCTTCGGCCGCCGCCCGAGCGGACGCCGAAGCTGCGGCGCAGGCGGCGGCGAGCACCGACGCGTCGAGCGACGCGTCGGCCGATGCGACGAGCACCGCGAGCGCGAGCGCCCGGGCTGCCGCCACCGCCGCCGGACTGAGCGCCGCGAAGAGCGATTCCCGAGCCTCGGCCTCGGTGGCGGCCGAGGGCAACTCCTCGGCCTCCGCCCGCGCCGCGGCGAGCAGCAACGGATCGAACGAGGCCTCGGCGTCGGCCGCGGCGAACGCCGACGCGGCGTCCGGCGCGAACGCGGACTCGGATGCCTCCGCGTCGGCGGGATCCGCCGCCCGCGCGGACGCGAACGCCTCGGCATCGGCCGCGGCCTCGGCGCAGGGCGACGTCTCCGCCGAGGCCCAGGCCCGGGCCGCCGCGCAGGCCGCTGCTTTCGCCGACGCGACGAGCATCGCCTCGGCCGCCGCCGACGCCACCGTATCGGCGGCGGCCCGGGTCGCCGGTTCGGTGCAGGCGGACGCCTCGCAGAACGCCTCGACCACGGCGACGACCGCGCAGAACGCTGCGGCGCAGGCCTCGGCCTCCGCGGCGGGCTCGGCGGATACGCAGACGTCCGCGAACGCCTCGGCGTCGTCGGCGGCGAACGCCAACGCCTCGGCCGCCGCGCAGGCTTCGGCGACGGACATGGCCTCGTCCCAGGCGTCATCGGTCGCCGCCGCCGACACGAACGCGAACGCGTCCGCCTCGGCCGCGGCCTCGGCGCGCGCCGACGGGAACGGCACGGCCGAAGCCGTCGCCGCGGCCGTCGCCTCGGCGTACGCCAACGCTCAGAGCACCGCCTCGGCGGCGGCGAACGGCGACGCGACCGCCGCCGCACGGAACGCGGCACGGGCGAACGCATCGACCACGGCCTCGGCGAACGTGGACTCCGGACCCAGCGCGCAGGCGCGCGCCGCGGCGGTCGCTTCAGCGAGCTCGCAGGCCTCCGCAGCCGCGAACGCCTCGGCTTCGAGCGCGGCGAACGCGCGCGGGAACGCGTCGGCGGAAGCCGCGGCAATCGCCTCGGCGTCCTCGACCGCGTCCGCCACCGCAGCTGCCGATGCCACGGCGACCGCGGCAGCGGACGCCTCGTCGGAGGCGCTCAGCCGGGCGAGCTCCGACACGAACGCCAACGCTTCGGCGTCGGCCGCCGCCGCAGCGCAGGCGGACGGCGACCACCGCATCGCCGCCCAGGCCTCGGCCGTGTCGGCGGCGTACGGCGACGCGACCTCGGTGGCCTCCGCCGCCTCGGACTCCTCGGCGAAGGCCGCAGCGCAGGGATCCGCGCTCGCACGGGCCTCGGTCGACGCCTCGGCCTCCGCAACCGCACGGTCGGGAGCCGCCGCGCAGGCCGCAGCGACCGCGGCGGCGGACGCGAACGCCGGAGACACGGCGAACGCCGCCGCGTCGGCCGAGGGCTTCGCCAAGGCCTCCATGTCCGCGCAGGCCGCGGCCCGGAGCGATGCATCCAGCACCGCCTCGGGCTACGCGGGCGCCCTGGCGAACGCCTCGGCCTCCGCCGCCGCGTCCGCGAGCGCCGACGGATCGAACCGGGCGGGCGCGCAGGCCGCGGCGCGGGCCGCCGCCTACGCGGACCAGAGCACCTCCGCGGACGCCGCGGCGAGTGCCGACGCGCGAGCGGCAGCGCGCGGGGCCGCAGACCTCGGGTCGCAGGCCAACGCATCGTCGCAGGCCCTCGGAGCGGTCACCGCCTCCGCGGACGTCTCGACGCACGCGAACGCATCGGCCCAGGCCGCCGCCCGGGCATCCGCGAACGTCGGGGCGGGTGCGAACTCCGCGGGCACGGCGACCGCGAACGGCGACTCGTCGAGCGCCGCCCGTGCGGCGGCCATCGCGAACGCCTCGACCGATGCCTCCGCGGCGGCTGCGGGAACCGGCGACCAGCAGGGATCCGCATCGGCGGGCGGCGCCCGAGCGGCGGCGAGCGCCGCGGCGGATCCGACCTCCGGGCCCGGGGCCGGTGCCGGTGCCGGTGCCGGTGCCGGGACGAAGGCCGGAGCCGGAGCGAGTGCGGATGCCGGAACGAAAGCCGGAGCCTCCGCGAACTCGGCAGCCGGAGCGGGTGCCGCGGCGAAGGCCGGGACCGGCGCCGACCCGCACGAGGGAGGTGATTCGGCCCGCGGCGCGACCAGCGACCTCTCGGTCACCGGAGCTACCTCCGCCCCGCAGATCGGGTGGCTCGCCGCAATCATGATCCTGCTCGGCACGGGGCTCACCGTGTGGGGTGCGCGGATGCGGATGCGGAACCGACGTTCCCCGCTCGCCCGCTGAGCGACGCCCGCCGAGCGACCCCGCACCGCGCGATCGACGGCCCCGCGGATCCAGCGATCCCGGGGCCGTCGAACGCGCATTCACAGCGCGTTCGCTGCCGGCTCCCAGGCCGCCGACCGCCCGTGCTCCGAGTATTCGGCGGGATCCCGCAGGCGTGCGCGCGGCGCACAATCCGGCGGCGATCCGCCGCGCGTCGAGCACGATGCCCGGCCCGATCCCCCCGCCTACTCTGAGCGGAATCGCCGACGCCGGCCGCTCCGGCAGTCCCGGCGTGCGCGATCCCCCGAAGCTCATGAACGAGAGGGAAGATCATCACAGACCAGGACCCTTCCGCGACGGCAGCAGCCCGCCCGCGGACCGCGCCCCGGATCCACGCTCTGCTCGCGATCGGCCTCGTGCTGCTCGTCGGGCTCTCCGCCTGGTGGGCGGCCGCCAGCATCGCGCCGCCGAGCGCCGCGCCGGCCTCCGCACCGGCCGATGCGTTCAGCGCCGAGCGCGCGCGCATCCACCAGGCCGACATCAGCACGAAACCCCACCCGACCGGGTCGGTGGAGAACGATCGAGTGCGGCAAATGATCGTCGATGCGCTCCGCCGCGACGGCATCGAGACCCGCGTCCAGCAGGGCGTCGGCTCGACCGCGGTGCGCGACGGCGCGACGATCGGATACACGAAGAACGTGCTGGCGAAGTTCCCCGGCACGCGTTCGACCGGCACGCTCTTCCTCGTCGCACACTACGACGCCGCGCCCGCCTCCCACGGCGCGGGCGACGACGGTGCCGGAGTTGCCACGCTGCTCGAGACTGCTCGGGCGCTCGCGAACGGTCCCGCACCGCGCAACGATGTCGTCCTCCTCTTCACGGATGCCGAAGAGGCCGGTCTGCTCGGCTCGGAGGCGTTCGTGTCGCAGGCGCCCGAGGCGAAAGCGGGCGGAGTGGTGCTGAACGTGGAGGCCCGCGGTTCGCGCGGCCCCTCGCTGCTCTTCGAGACCGGCCCCGGCAACGAGCGACTCGTCGACCTGTTCGGCGCGAACGCGCCGAACCCGGTCGGCACGAGCCTCGCGGCCGACATCTACAAGGAGATGCCGAACGACACGGACTTCACGCCGATGCTCGAGTCCGGCCGATTCACCGGCCTGAACTTCTCGTACCTCGACGGTTCGGCCGTTTACCACGCACCGCAGGACGACATCGAGCACCAGTCGATCGAGTCCCTGCAGCACCACGGATCCAATACGCTCGCCACCGCACGGGCGCTCGGGGCCGCCGATCTCGCTCGGCTCGCCGAACCGGCCGCGGACGACGCGACCTTCTTCCCGGTGCTGGGCCAGCTCGTCCGCTACCCGGGCACCCTGGTGTGGCCGATCGCGATCGGCGCCGTCGTCTCGGTGCTCGCCGCGGGGTTCCTGCTCGTCCGGCGCCGGGCCGTCGGGCTCGGACGCCTGCTCGCGAGCGTCGGACTCGCCGCGATCCCCGTCGGGGTCGTGCTGTCCGCGGGCAACGGACTCTGGGCGCTGATGACCACGGTCGAGCCAGCGTACGCGCAACTCGCCGAGCCCTGGAACCCGGGTTGGTTCCGCACCGCCCTCGTCCTCTCCGTCTTCGCCGTGACGCTGATCTGGCTGGCACTGCTGCGCCGCCGGTTCCCCGTCGAGGGCCTCCTCTTCGGTGGCGCGGTCTGGCTGGCCGGCATCGGCACGGTCACGGCCGCGACGATACCGGGCGGTTCCTACGTCACCGCGATCCCCGCGCTCGCGACCGGCATCGCATTGATCGTCGCCGCATTCGTCCGCAGGCGGATCCTCGCTTTCACCGCCTCGGGTATCGTCTCGGTGCTGGTACTGGTGCCGACCGTCGGCCTGCTGCTCCCCTCCTCGGGGATCGAGGGCAGCCTGCCCGCGCTGGGCTTCGCGGCGCTGCTCGCACTCGCGCTCGTCCCAGTGCTCGACCTGCTGTTCCCGCAGAGGCCGGCCGACGGCTCGGCTCGAGGCGTCCGTGGACGGCTCGGTACACTGATCGCTCCCGTCGCGGCGACCCTCGCGGCGGTGATCGCCCTCGGCGTCGGTTTCACCACCGAACGGTTCGACGCGAAGAACCCGGTCCCGGTCGCCCTCGCTCACGTCGAGGACGCCGACACCGGTCGCGCCGCCTGGGTGAGCGCCGGGAACGATCCCACCGGATGGAGCCGCGGCATGGTCTCAGGTCGCTCCGACCTCTCGGAGGCGTTCCCCATGCTCGACACGGATACCCGGGTCGGCGAAGCGCGAGCCGTCGGAGCGCGAGCGCCCGAGATCGCAGTCGTCGCGGAACGGGCCGTGCCCGGCGGTCGCGAGCTCGATCTGCGCGCGACCTCGCCGCGCGGTGCACGATCGCTGTACCTGCAGCTCGCGCGCGGCGAGGTCGAGTCGGCCGTCGTGGGCGGCAGGGAGATCGCCGTCGGCACGCCATTCTCGGTGCAGATCGAGGCACTGCCCGCCGCCGGGGCCGAGATCACGCTCCGTCTGAAGGGCACGGCTCCGGTGGCGCTCCGACTCGTAGACGGCGCCGACGGCATCGACCGGCTCCCCGGCTTCGTCCCGAGGCCCAGCGGGGTGGGTATCGCTTCGGGGCCCGACGCCGAGATGAGCTTCGTGGGGCGCACCGTGGAGCTCTGATCCGCCGCACAGCTCCGGGCGCGCCGGACCCGTCCATCGGGTCCGGCGCGCCCGGAGCCGGAGCGAGGAGTCCTCCGCACCGATCCTTGGAAGAATGGAGCCGGTGAGCGCGAAGAACGACCTGGCCCGAGCCCGCCGCCGGCTGAAGTCCGCCGCCTGGGTACTGGGCGCGATCCTCGTCGCCGCCATCGCCGTCGGGGCGAAGCTGCTGCCCGAGGCGTTCGATCCCGCGCCGCCCGTTGCACCGACCGCTCCACCGACCGCGTCGCCGTCGCCGGGGGCATCCGCGTCGCCGAGCACGGATCCGAGCCGCACCCCCGGTACGTCCCCGACGCCCGCGCCGTCCACCGGCCCGGCGCTGGCCGCACTCGAAACGCTCGAGGTCAAGGGTCGCGCACCGAAGACCGGCTACGACCGCACCGTCGTGTTCGGCAAGGCGTGGCTCGACGTCGACCGCAACGGCTGCGACACCCGCAACGACATCCTCGCGCGCGATCTGACGGACACCGCGCGCCTGAAGAACTGCAAGATCGCCTCCGGCACCCTGCTCGACCCGTACTCGGGCGAGACCATCGCCTTCGAGCGGGGCCCCGAGACCTCGCCGCTCGTGCAGATCGACCACGTCGTCGCCCTCTCGGACGCCTGGCAGAAGGGCGCGCAGCAGCTGACGCAGGAGCAGCGCGAGTCGCTCGCGAACGATCCCCTCAACCTGCTCGCCATCTCGGGCACGCAGAACTCCAGCAAGGAGGCCTCCGACGCTGCGAGCTGGCTGCCGCCACAGGCCGGGGCGCGCTGCCCCTACGTGGCGCGGCAGATCGCGGTGAAGGCGAAGTACGCGCTCTGGGTGACGGACGCCGAGCGGAACGCGATGCGGGGCGTGCTCGAGCGGTGCCCCGCGGAGCCGCTGCCGGCGGGCTGACGGCGCTGCCGGGCGCGCGCCCGGGCGGGCCCGGGCGCGACAGAATAGAGGCATGACCGACGAAGCAGTCCAGACCCCGTTCACCCCGCCCGCCGATCGCGTCGAGATCGGCGCCCGCATCGACGCGCTCATGCCGCAGGTCCTCACCGACCTCACCGAGATCGTGGCGATCCCGTCGATCGCCGACGAGCGCGTCGTCGATCCCGCCGAGTGCGTGCGCGCCGCCGAGTGGGTGCGCGACGCGTTCCTCACCGAGGGGATCCCGGTCGAACTCACCGAGACCCCGGACGGCACCTACGCCGTGATCGGCCACCGCCCCGCGCCCGCCGGGGCGCCGACCGTGCTGCTCTACTGCCACTACGACGTGCAGCCGATCCTCGACGAGCACGAGTGGCTGAGCCCGCCCTTCGAGCTCACCGAACGCGACGGCCGTCTCTACGGTCGCGGCTCCGCCGACTGCAAGGGCAACCTCGTGGCGCACCTCGCGGCGCTGCGCGCCCTGCGTGCGGACACTGCGGCGACGGACCCGGCCGCGTACCCCGTCGGCTTCGTGCTCGTCGCCGAGGGCTCCGAGGAGCAGGGGCGCGCGAGCCTCGACCGCTACGCCGAGGCGAACCCCGAGCTGTTCCGCAAGGCCGACGTGATCCTGATCCAGGACGCGGGCAACTTCGCGAACGGCGTGCCGACCCTGACGACGAGCCTGCGCGGCGCCGTCGACGTGGTCGTCGAGGTCTCCGCGCTCGAGGCTTCGCTGCACTCCGGCGAGTTCGGCGGCGCGGCACCCGACGCCCTCGCCGCACTCATCCGCATGCTCGCGACCCTGCGCGACGAGCGGGGCGACCTCAGCGTGCCCGGGATCCCGACCGACCAGGTCTGGCCCGGCGTCGAGTACGGCGAGGACGCGTTCCGCAGCGACGCGGGCATGCTCGACGGCACCGAGCGGATCGGCTCGGGCGCGGTCGCGGATCAGCTCTGGGCGCGACCGACGCTGACGGTGCTCGGGATCGACGCGCCTCGCGTGGTCGGCGCGGTCGCCGCGATCCAGCCCCGCGCCGCCGCGAAGCTGAACCTGCGCGTGCCGCCGGGCGCCGACCCGGCCGCGCTGCGCGACGCGCTCATCGCGCACCTGCACGCCATCGCGCCGTGGGGCGTGAAGGTCGAGACGAGCGCCGGCGAGCTCGGCCACCCGTTCAGCGCCGACACGACGGGCGAGAGCTTCACCCTGCTCAGCGATGCGCTCACCGACGCCTACGACGGCGTCGCGACCGTCACGAGCGGCGGCGGCGGATCGATTCCCCTCACGAACGTGCTCGCAGGCATCAACCCCGAGGCCGAGATCGTACTGCTCGGCGTTCCGGATCCGGAGAGCCGGATCCACTCCACCAACGAGAGCGTCGACCCGAACGAGATCCGCCGGATCGCGCTCGGCGAGGCGCTGTTCCTGCAGCGGCTCGGCGCGCGGGCGTAGCGCCGAATACAGAAGGGCCGGTGCCGGATATCGATTCCCGGCACCGGCCCTTCCGCGTCATGGACGAGCGCGCGCTCGATCAGGCCTTCGCGGGCTCCGGATCCAGTTCGGCGCCGCGATCCGAATCCGCGTCGTCGTTGTCGAACGCGCGGCCGTTCCGGGGCGCGTTGTAGAGGTCGAGGTCGAGGATCCCCTCGCGCTTCGCCACGATCGCGGGCACGAGCGCCTGGCCCGCGACGTTCACCGCGGTGCGGCCCATGTCGAGGATCGGATCGACCGCGAGCAGCAGGCCGACGCCCTCGAGCGGCAGGCCGAGGGTCGAGAGAGTGAGCGTCAGCATGACCGTGGCGCCGGTGGTGCCGGCGGTGGCCGCCGAGCCGACGACCGAGACGAGCACGATCAGCAAGTACTGCGTGAGCGAGAGCTCGAGGCCGAAGAACTGCGCGATGAAGATCGAGGCGACGGCCGGGTAGATCGCGGCGCAGCCGTCCATCTTGGTGGTCGCGCCGAGCGGCACCGCGAACGAGGCGTAGCCGCGGGGCACGCCCAGGTTTCGCTCGGTCACGCGCTCGGTCAGCGGCAGGGTGCCGATGGACGAGCGGCTCACGAACGCGAGCTGCACCGCGGGCCAGACGCCCGAGTAGTACTGCTTGATCGAGAAGCCGTGGGTCTTCACGAGGATCGGGTAGACGACGAACAGCACGAGCGCGAGGCCGATGTAGATGGTCACCACGAACCAGGTGAGCGATCCCATGGTGCTCCAGCCGTACTCGGCGACCGCGTTGCCGATGAGGCCGAGCGTGCCGATCGGGGCGAGGCGGATGATCCACCACAGCACCTTCTGGATGATCGCGAGGGCGGACTCGACGACGCGGATGAACGGCTCCGCCTTCTCGCCGATCTTGAGCGCGGCGATGCCGATCGCGGCCGAGACGATGATGACCTGCAGCACGTTGAAGTTGGGGGCGAGGTCGAGCGCGCCGGTCGCCGGGTCGGCGATGGCGCCGCGGACCTCGAGGCCGAGGAAGTTGCCGGGGACGAGTCCGGCGAGGAAGTTCCACCAGGTGCCGACGGTGTAGGGGTCGCCGGTCTTCAACTCGCCGTGCGCGGCCGCGGATCCGGGCTGGATCACGATGCCGAGCACGATGCCGATGGTCACGGCGATGAGCGCCGTGATCGCGAACCACAGCAGGGTCTGCCCCGCGAGGCGGGCCGCGTTGGTGACCCGGCGCAGACCGACGATGCTCGAGACGATCGCCGTGAAGATGAGCGGCACGACCGCGGCCTTCAGCAGCGAGACGTACTTCGACCCGATGGTGTCGAGCGTGACCTGCAGGCCGTTGGGGTTGCCGGCGCCGTCCTTGCCGAGCGAGAGCGCGATCGCGCCGAGCACGACGCCGAGCACGAGCGCGGCGAGGATCTGCCAGCCGAAGGAGGTCGCCCAGCGGGGCAGCCTCCGCTTCGCGGTCGGGGCCTGGGCGGTGGTCGACATGGGTCGTCCTTCCTGCGCGGTGCGCGGGTTTCGATGTCGCGGTGGATCGACGGCGCGCAGCCGGATCCGATTCCGTGGACGGGTCCGTTCGGACCCACAGCGGTCCAGCATAGCCTCACATCACGTTCACTTATGTCACCCATGTCGCAATGTTTCATAACGGGCCGTGACCGAACGCCCCGCAGCGACGCGAGAAGCGCGCCCGAGACAGCTCGACGCACCCGAATCTCCCGCATGAATCCGCCGTTTTTGCAGCAAGACTTGCTTTGTAACGGTACGGTAACGCATACTGGAACTTGTGCCGCTCGATCAGAGCGTGAAACTTCAACCGAGGATCCAAGGAGAAACGCAGCGTGCAGACTCCCGCCAAGGCGTTCATCGTGACGCTCGTCGCGTCCGTGACGTTCGCCCTCGGCGCAGCGCCCGCAAGCGCAGCTCCCGCACCGGTCGACTTCGCCGCAGCTGCCGCAGAAGTGGTCCAGCCGCCCGCGCAGACCCTGCGCACGCAGCAGGAGGACGTCAGCGCGAACACGCTCGATTCCATGCTGAAGATGAGCGACGTCGCCAACGCCCCGCACGGCTTCGATGTCGAGAAGACGATCGCGGCCGCCGAGAGCGAGGTCGGCACCAGCCGCCCCACCGGTTGGAGCGCCCCCGGCGAGTGCATCATGTCGGCCCAGCGCTGGATCCTCGCGGGCGGCGGCAAGTGGGTCGGCAGCGGCGATCCCGTCGCGAACTACGCCGGCGCGACCCGTCTCGCGCTGTCCGACGCCCAGCCCGGCGACATCATCCAGTACGAGAACATCGCCTCCCCCACCTCCTGGGTCACCGGCGTCCACACCGTCCTCGTCACCGGCGTCGACAAGGACGGCACCCTCACCATCATCCAGTCGAACAGCCCCGGCGGTTCGGGTCTCGTGACCAAGAAGGAGAACTGGACTCCCGAGCCCCCCGCCGGCTTCCAGGCCGTCGTCTGGCGCTTCTAAGACTTCCCGCGCTTCAGCGGACGACGAAGGCCCGTGATGCTCACGCATCACGGGCCTTCGTCCGTTCCGGTGCCCGGCCGGGCGCCGGCGGCGGCTACTTCGCGTCGCGGGTGCGGAACAGGATCCCGGCGGGGATCACCGCGACGAGCGCCCAGGCGAGCATGACGAGCATCGCGCCCCAGTAGTCGGGGCCCGTCGCGCCCGGCACGGTCGCCTCGGCGATGCCGGCGGACATGGTGTTGCCCAGCGAGAACGGGATGTAGTGGGAGACGGTGCTGACCCACTCCCAGCCCGTCATCGAAGCGATCTGGAGTCCGAGCGGCAGCACGAAGGTGAGGCCCGCGATCACCGCGATGCCGCCGGCGGTGCTCCGGAACAGGGCGGCGACGCCGAACGCGAGCAGCGCGATGAGCGTCAGATACGCGATGGCGCCGGCACCGCCCGAGACGACCGCCTTCGAGAAGATCACCGATCCGACCTCGGAGTTGAACAGCAGCGCGATGAGCAGGCCGCCGATCACCAGGATCGCCGCGGTGACGACGGCGATGATGCCGAGCACGATCGCCTTCGCGAGGAACACGGGGGTGCGCTTCGGCACCGCGGTGAGCGTCGAGAGGATCATGCCGCTCGAGTACTCGCTCGAGATCGCGAAGACGCCCAGCACGCCGAACACCAGCGCGATGAACGGTGCGGCGATGGTGGCCGAGGAGAGCGCGTAGGTCTCGGGCGGGATGGTGGGCGCGCCCTCCATGCCCGCAGTGGACTTGAGGCCCCAGGAGATGAGGAGGCTGAGTCCGAGACCGGCGACGACGGTGGCGATGAGGGTCCAGCGGATGCTGCGCAGCGAGGAGAGCTTGATGCCCTCCGAGCGCAGTACTCCGCCGAAGCGGAGACGGGGGCGCACGGCGTTCCGGTGCGCGTCGGTTCGACGGGCGGGCGCCTGCGGGGCGCTTCCGGCGGGAGCGGTGGTGGTCATGGTGTGAATCCTGTTCGTCTGGTGCGTCGCGGGTGAGCGCGAGGCGAAAACTCGGTGTCTGGCGGCTCGGCTCAGGCGGCCGGCGGGAACGCGTGCGCGGCGTCGGTGCGGTACTCGACGTCGTCGCGGGTGAGCGCCAGGTAGGCGTCCTCCAGGCTGGACCGCACCGGCGTGAGCTCGTGCAGCTCGACCCCCGATTCGAAGGCCGCGCGACCGACCACGGCCGCGGGCACGCCCTCGACGGTCAACGAGCCGTCGGCACCGTGCTCGACCCGGACCTCGGGGACCCGCAGCAGCAGCTCGGCCAGGCGGGCGGCCTCGGGTGCGCGCACCGAGACCCGGTCGGTCTGGGCGCTCGCGATGAGCCGATCGATCGGCGCGTCGGCGACGATGCGGCCACGCCCCAGCACGATCACGTGGTCGGCGGTCTGCGCCATCTCGCCCATCAGGTGGCTCGACAGCAGGACGGTGCGTCCCTCGGAGGCCAGATAGCGCACCAGCTGGCGCACCCAGAGCACGCCGTCGGGATCGAGACCGTTGACGGGCTCGTCGAGGATCAGTACCTTCGGGTCGCCGAGCAGCGCCGCGGCGATCCCCAGTCGCTGGCCCATGCCGAGCGAGAAGCCGCCGACGCGCTTCATGCCGACCGCGGAAAGGCCGGTCATCTCGAGCACCTCGTCGACGCGGCGCTCGGGGATCCCGTGCGTCGCGGCGAGCGCCCGCAGGTGGCTGCGAGCGGAGCGGCCCGGGTGCACGCCCTTGGCGTCGAGCAGGGCACCGGCGACCGCGAGCGGTGCGTCGTGCTCGGCGTAGGGCTTGCCCATGATGGTGACGGTGCCGCTGGTGGGCCGGTCGAGTCCGACCATCATCCGCATCGAGGTCGACTTGCCCGCGCCGTTCGGCCCGAGGAAGCCGGTGACCTGCCCCGGCTGGATGCTGAAGCTGATGCCGTCGACCGCGGTCTTGGCTCCGTAGCGTTTCGTGAGTCCGGTGGCCTCGATCATGGGGGCTCCTTCTCGTGGTCCCGCGCGAAGGCGAGGGGTCGGTTCCGGGCGGTGGATCCGCTCCGGGATGATTCCACGGTATGCGGAGCACCCGACCGGGCACGTCCCCCTGAGGTACCACTTCCGGCCCGGAGGCTCCGACCCCGGGAGGAGATCCGGTCGTTCAGAACAGCGTCGGCTGCGGCTGCAGCTGCGGGATCGCGGGCTCCGGCGTCTCGCGGATCGCCGGCCGTCCGGGCGCCCATTCGAGGCCGTGCTTGCGGATGAGCGGGCGGATCCTGGCGGCGAGCGCCCTGCGGTACTCCTGCGGGGCGCGGCTCGCGCCCTCGGGGTACAGGCCGCGATAGCGCGCGACCAGATCGGGGTGCTCGCGCCGCAGCCAGGCGAAGAACCAGGGCTTCACCCCGGCGCGCAGGTGCAGGGGTCCGTACATGACCGACCGAGCCCCGGCTTCGCGGATCTCGCGCAGCAGCGCGTCGAGCTGCTGCGCGCCGTCGCTGAGGTGCGGCAGCACCGGCATGACGAAGACGTCGATGGGCAGTCCCGCCTCACGCGCCCGCGCGACGGTCTCGAGGCGCGCCCGGGTGCTCGGGGTGCCCGGCTCGACCGACTGCTGCAGTTCGTGGTCGCCGATCGCGATCGACATGGCGAGGTCGACCGGGGCGCGTTCGGCGGCGACGGCGAGCTGCGGCAGGTCGCGGCGCAGCAGGGTGCCCTTGGTGAGGATCGAGATCGGGGTGCGGCTGCGCGAGAGCGCCTCGATGATGCCCGGCATGAGCCGGTAGCGCCCCTCGGCGCGCTGGTAGGGATCGGTGTTGGTGCCGAGCGCGACGGTCTCGCGCGCCCACTTCGGCCTCGCGAGTTCGCGCGCCAGCACCTCGGCGACGTTGACCTTCACCACGATCTGCTGGTCGAAGTCGGCACCCGTATCGAAGTCGAGATAGCGGTGCGTGCCGCGGGCGAAGCAATTGTGGCTGATCACTCCGTTCGCAATGAAATCGCCGGTGCCTGTGGTGATGTCCAGCAGCTCGCGTTCGCCTTCGAGCGGCTCGATCGCGACCACCCGAAGATCGGCGACGGTCTTCACTGCGACGCCCTCGACCGACAGCTTCCTCGTAATGGCCGGCTGCACCGTGGCGAAGAATCTCTGCCGAGCCGGCAGGCCGCCGAGCAGACGGATACTCCGCACCCCGTTCGGGCGCGCAGGTTCGACGGTGTGCGAGAGCTCGAAGCGCTCCATCGCGGCCGAGATCTCCGAGAGGAACTCGGGGTTCCTATTCGGTATTCGAACGATTCCCCGGGAGCAGCTTCCCTCGGCGTCGAAGACGCCGGCGAGGAACCCGGCGCACCAGTCCAGGTCGGCAAAGCGCGTCTCGTGCGTGATGCGCTCGATCGCCTCGACCTGCTTCCGGGCGGCGGTGTGCAATGCGCGGATCGCCCGGCGGGTGCTGCTCGCGGGAGCGAACGGCCGCTCTCGCACGACGATCCCCTCCGCTTCCAAGTATCGGCGAGAGCGGTCCAGGGCCTCCTCGTCAGCCAGAGCAAGGCGGAACATGACGATGTCGCGCACGCGGGACCCGTCGTCGTAGCTGCGGCGGAAGATCATGCCATCTCCGCGCACCATTCCCGCGAGGTACCCTCGCCGGTATGCATCGCCCTCGATATCGACGGCGCCTCGCGATGCACCTCCGCCCAGCCCGAAGCCCATCAAGCGATTCGCCGTGGTCAGGTGCGGACGCTGCCCGGACTCGCTGTTCCGTACGAACTTCCATCCTCGATCGGTGAGGAAGCGGTGATCGCCGCTCGCGATGAGGGTGGTCCCGTCCGCGATGGCGACCCGGTAGGCAACCTTTCGGGTCCCCCACTTGTCGAGGATCGTCGTGCGCACGTACCGTCGGTACCTTCCGCGCCGTTCCGTTCCGATGATCTCGGCCCCGACCTGGAGCTCTCTCAACGGTCGCTGCCTCCCGTCCGCGCAGAGGATGAGCGTCTCCGGGGAGACGCAGTACACGCACGCATGACTGCAGCCGCGGTAGGGGTTAATGGTCCACGCGAACGGCATCGAGGACTGCCCCGGCACCCGGTTGAGCGCGCTCTTCGCCAGCACCTCGTGGAACACCGCGCCCTGGAACTCCGGCGCCCGCACCGTGCGCAGGTGCCCCGGGAGCGCCGCCAGCGTCGACCGTTCGAGCCCCGGGAGCGCCGGATCCGTCGCTTTCGCCGAGACCGAACCGGCCTCGGGCGCGGACGATCCCGCATCGGCGGCCGCCTCGGCGGCGCCGGGATCCCGCAGTTGACCGTCCCATCGCATGCGAATCATTCGAACATATGTTCGAATGATTCGCAACCCACTCGCTGTCCGAAAAGCAGTATCCTGACTCGGTACCCGGAACGCGACGATGGGAGATCCGTGGACGGATGGCAGCAGGGCGGCTGGGGCTGGTTCGCCCTGGCGCTCGTCAACGCCGGCCTGGCCGAGCAGAAGAACCGATCGCGCCTGAACTGGTTCCTGCTCTCATTGCTCCTCGGACCGTTCGCGACCGCCTACATCGTGATGACCGCGAAGCCGGAGCCGTCAGAAGCAGCGGGGGTCACCGTCATCGAACCACACATGGGCCTCTGGGTCATGGCCGTGCTGCTGCTCGGCGGAGCGCTGATCGCCGGCCTGTTCGCGCTCACCACCCCGTGGCTCTGGTTCGTCGCGGGCGGATGCTTCGCACTGTCCGCGACCGCCGGGGTACTCGCGTGGAAGGTCGCCGCGCGGAGCACCGTCTGAACGACGCACCGCCGCCCCGAGACAGTCGGGGCCCGCGCGGGTTAGGCTGTGCGTAGAGGCAGACAGCGGGCCCACGGGGGTTCGCGCCCGGCGCAGGAGGTGGCCCGTGGACCAGTCGCACATCACCGACGAAGAGCTGCACGCCGCGCTCGAGAGCTACCGTTGGGCGCTCGGCGACGCCCAGCGCGAGGCCGGGGACGACGCCGAGCGCGACGAGGTCGTCGCCGCCGCGCGCGGCATGCTCCGCGACGACGACCCCGAGCAGCACGACCTCATCGTGGCCCTCGCGGAGAGCGACAGCGGCGATCCGGTCTGGAACCTCGAAGAAGAGCTGCTCGACGACTAGCGGGGCAGCGTGGTCGAGCCGCGGGTCCCGCGACTCGACCAGCGGCTACGCGTCCCGCTGCTCGGCGATCCGCACGTGGTGGTGGATCACCTCGGCGACCACGAAGTTGAACCACTTCTCGGCGAACTCCGGATCGAGGTTCGCCCCCTCGGCCAGCTCGCGCAGTCGGGCGATCTGCCGCGACTCGCGGCCGGGATCCGACGCGGGCATCTCGTGCTCGGCCTTCAGCAGCCCGACGGCCTGGGTGCACTTGAAGCGCTCCGCGAGCATGTGGATCAGCGCGGCGTCGATGTTGTCGATGCTCGACCGCAGTCGGTCGAGCTGCTCCTGGGCGGACGGCTCGGACACGGCGGCCCTCAGCCCACCAGGTCGTGCAACACGACGACCTGCTCGCGCTCGGGGCCGACGCCGACCGCCGAGATGCGGGACCCGCTCATCGCCTCGAGCGCGATGATGTAGTCCTGCGCGTTCTTCGGCAGATCCTCGAAGCGACGGGCGCCCGAGATGTCCTCGTTCCAGCCGGGGAACTCCTCGTAGATCGGCTTCGCGTGGTGGAAGTCGCTCTGGTTGACCGGCATCTCGTCGTGGCGCACGCCGTTCACGTCGTACGCGACGCAGACGGGGATCGTCTCGAGCCCCGAGAGCACGTCGAGCTTGGTGAGCACGAAATCGGTGACGCCGTTGATGCGCGCCGCGTAGCGGGCGATCGGCGCGTCGTACCAGCCGCAGCGGCGCGGACGACCCGTGGTGGTGCCGAACTCGAAGCCCTGCTTGCGCAGGTAGTCGCCCGACTCGTCGAACAGCTCGGTCGGGAACGGGCCGGCGCCGACGCGGGTCGTGTAGGCCTTGACCACCGAGATGACACGGTCGATCTGGTGCGGGGGCAGGCCCGATCCGGTGCTCGCGCCGCCCGCGGTCGCGTTCGACGAGGTGACGAACGGGTAGGTGCCGTGGTCGATGTCGAGCATGGTCGCCTGGCCGGCCTCGAACAGCACGGTCTTGCCCGCCTGCATCGCCTCGTGCAGCAGCAGACCGGTGTCGCACACCATCGGCGCGATCATCTCGCGGTAGCTCAGCAGATCGTCGACGACCTCGTCGACGCCGATCGCGCGGCGGTTGTAGATCTTGACGAGCACCTGGTTCTTGAACTCGAGCGCCGCCTCCACCTTCTGGCGCAGGATCCCCTCGTCGAAGAGATCCTGGATCCGGATCCCGACGCGGTTGATCTTGTCGGCGTAGGCCGGGCCGATGCCGCGACCGGTGGTGCCGATCTGGCGCTTGCCGAGGAACCGCTCGGTGACCTTGTCGAGCGTGCGGTGGTAGGCCGTGATGACGTGCGCGTTCGCGCTGAGCTTGAGCCGCGACACGTCGACCCCGCGGCCGCCGAGCGCCTCGAGCTCGCCCCGCAGCACCTCGAGGTCGACGACGACGCCGTTCGAGATCACCGGGGTGACGCCGGGGGTGAGGATGCCCGAGGGGAGCAGGTGCAGCGCGTACTTCTCGTCGCCGACGACCACGGTGTGCCCCGCGTTGTTTCCGCCGTTGAACTTGACGACGTAGTCGACCCGGCTGCCGAGCAGGTCGGTCGCGCGACCCTTGCCCTCGTCGCCCCACTGGGCGCCGGTGATGAGTACAGCGGGCATCTCAGCCCCTTCCCTCGAGCGTTCCGCTCGCTTCGATCTGGGCGATCGCGGTCGCGTCGGCCCCGTTCAGAAATTCGGTGAGGCGCTCGACCTCGCCCGTCTCGCCGATCGCACCGGCCGCACGGCGCAGCGCGAAGAGCGCGCGCAGCACCCCGCGGTTCGGCTCGTGCTCCCACGGCACCGGCCCGGCGCCGCGCCATCCGGCCCGCCGCAGCGCGTCGAGCCCCCGATGGTAGCCGACGCGGGCGAACGCGTAGGACTCGATCTCGCGGCCGTCGGCGTACGCGCCGTCGGCGAGCAGCGCCCAGGCGAGCGGCGAATCCGGGTTCGCGCGAACCACGCTCTCGATCGGTTCGCCGCGGTCGAGAGCGTCAGAGACATGCGGTTCGGCCGGGAGCCGCGTGGGCTCGGGACCGAGAAGGTTCTCGCCGATCACCCGCCCAGTGTACCGGGCGGGTGACCGCGAGTCGTGGAACCGGGCCCGTCTCAGAGCTGGAACGAGGTGATGATCCGCTTCAGCGTGGCGTACTCGGGGGTCTGCATGAACGCCTTCGCCTCGTCCATGTTCGCGAAGGTCCGCGGGCGGAGCTCCTTGTGCGTGCCGACCTGCGTCCCGTCGGAGAGCGTGTACTGGCGCTCCGCGGTCCACAGCAGATTGACGTCGAAGCAGGTCTTCACCGGCGGAGTGTTGACCAGGGCGACGGTCGCTGCGACGACGCCGTCCCCGGTGTTCCAGGCCCGGTAGACGAACTGCGGCGCGGTCAGCGCGACCGGGGGTTCGGTGGCGGGAGCATACCCCGTGAGGGACACCTCCTGACGATCGAGCTCCTCCACCTGCATGGGGACGCTGTCGGCGGAGCAGACGCCGCCGAGCCCGGTGGCACCGTTCAGGAACACGAGCTGCCGCTTCCCCGCCGTGTCGAGCACGTTGAGCTGGAAGATCCCCTGGTCCGCATACGGCGTCTCCTGCTCCTCGAGCTTCCACCCCGGGGGCAGCTCGAACGACGCGGTGAATCGCTGATCCGAGAATCGCGTCCAGGCGGCCGGGGTCTCGGTGGGCGTGGCGCTCGGCTTCGGGGTGCTGCTCGTCGAGGGGCTCGTCGTCGGCTTCGGTGCGGCTTCGGGAGCGCAGCCGGTCAGGACGGACGCGAGAACCGCCGCGGTGATCAGGAGGATCCCGCCGGATCGGCGGGCGGAGGGAAAGAGGCTCATGTCCCGAAGATTAGTGTCCTCGGGATCTCCGAACGATCACAATTCGTATCTCCGTAATAACGATTTCGACACCGCGTTCGAGCGGGATCGAGCCGCCGGAGAGCGGGAACGAAAAACGGCCCGGTACCGCGGAGCAGTAGCCCGCGGCACCGAGCCGTTTCGGAGGTCTCAGCGGAAGTTGACGAACTGCAGCGCGACGTCGACGTCGGCGCCTTTGAGGAGCGCCATGGTCGTCTGCAGGTCGTCGCGGCTCTTCGAAGAGACGCGCAGTTCGTCGCCCTGGATCTGCGACTTGACGCTCTTCGGGCCCTCGTCGCGGATCAGCTTGTTCAGCTTCTTCGCGGCGGCCTGGTCGATGCCCTCCTTGAGCTTCGACTCGATGCGGTACTCCTTGCCGCTGGCGAAGGGCTCGCCCGAGTCGAGCGCCTTGAGCGAGAGGCCGCGCTTGATGAACTTGGACTGCAGCACGTCGAGCACCGCGTTCGCGCGCTCCTCGGTGTTCGCCTTGATGAGGATCGTCTCGCCACTCATCGAGATGTCGGCGCCGACGCCCTTGAAGTCGTAGCGCTGCTCGACCTCCTTGCGGGCCTGGTTGACCGCGTTGTCGACCTCCATCGAGTCGATCTTGCTCACCACGTCAAACGAAGAATCTGCCATGCCCCCAGCGTACGCGAAACCGCGCGGGGTGTCCCCGCACCCGGTTCAGCCGGCCTGCGCGAGGATCCGCTCCGCCCGGTCGCGGATCGGGGCATCCACCATCTGCTCCCCCACGCGCACGGCACCGTCGCCCGTGTCCACGATGGTGCGCGCCCACGTCACCTGTTCGGCGGTCGGGCCGAAGCCCGCGTGGATCGCGGCCAGCTGCACCGGATGGACGGCGAACTGCCCCGTGAGGCCGAGCCCGCGGAAGCGGCGCGCGTCTCCTTCGACCCGGTCCAGGTCGGCCAGCTCGAACGACGGCGATGCGATCGGACCGAGGAGACCCGCGATGCGCGACTCCAGCACGAGCCTGGCGTAGGCGAAGTCCATCGTGACCGAGTCGAGTTCGGTGTCGAGGTCGAACGACAGATCGGCCGCCCCGATGGCGAGCCGGGTCAGGCCGGGGACCGCGGCGATCTCGCCCACCCGGGCCAGGCCCGCCGCGGTCTCGATCTGCGCGAGCACCTCGAGCGGTGCGCCGGCCGGCCCCGTCCCCGCGTCCGCTCGCGCGGCGGCGATCGCGTGCGCGAGCGCCGCCGGATCCTCCACCTTCGGCACCGCGATGCCGGCGAGGCGACCGCGCGCGCCCGCGGAGAGCCCGGCGAGCGCCGCGAGCTCCGACTCGAACCGGTCGGACCGCGGACCCTCGACGCGCACGATCACCGATGCGGCGAGCGCGAGCTCGGAACCCGACTCCGCTTCGAGGGCCGCGATCACGTGCGCCAGCGCAGCCGCCTTGTCGGCGACGGCCACGCCGTCCTCGAGGTCGATCACGACCCGGTGCGCTCCCGAGGCGATCGCTTTGGCGTAGCGGTCGGGCCGCGAGGCGGGCACGAACAGGTAGGAGAGCGCGGCGGCCGTCATGCCTGGAGCCTACTCCGGGGGTCGGGTGCGCCGCGCGTGCCTCGGCGCCTCGGCATCGGTGGCCGTAGCGGCCACCCCTTCCGAAGCCCCGCGCTCGGCGAATCGCCCGAGCGGCGCTTCGAGGATCGCGCCGGCTCCGTCCGCGGCCCCGAACCCCTCAGCGGCGGGTTCGTCGGGAACGATCCCGACATCGCCGGGTCTGCGTGAGAGCGTGCCGAGATTGGAGATCGCGCCGACCCCGGCGGCCGCGCCGAGCAGATTCGCGGTCTGCACGAACGCGGGCGCGAGCGGGGACTCGACGGCGGTCATGAAGAAGCTCGTCGCCATGGCGAGCAGGGCCAGGCCGTAGACGAACAGCCGGAGGACCGGAGTGGATTTGAACATGAGCGCTCCTTCCGCGAGCGGGGTCGGTTCATTCGATGTAGCCGTCGGGGGCGCTCGGCGGCGGGGGCGGGTCGCCCCGATGGATATGGGCGCGGAGCTGCGCAACGTACTCGCGGGACGCCGCTTTGTCGGCCCACATCCGATCCATGCGGGCCTGGTCGGCGTGCCGCTCCTCACGCAGGAGCTCGGCGTACTGGTTGCGCTCCTCCTGGAGCTGATCGATGAACGCCTGCATGTCGTCCCGCCGCCGGCCGCGAGCCCGGTTCAGCGCCGCGAAGGCGCCTCCGGAAGCCCCGAGCAGCGCGGTCAGCACGGTGCCCCAGTTCACCCTCGACAGGCCCTCCATGATCAGGGATTCCGGGGAGCTCACGAGCGCCTCACCTCGTCCAGCTGAGCCTTGATCTGGTTCCAGTGCTTGACCGTCATCCGCCCGAACGATCGCGTTCCGTGCGCACGCGCCATGTCGTTGATGTAGGACTGAGAGACCCCGGAGAAGGTCGTGTAGAACCCCGAGTCGAGGTCGTAGATGACGCACCGCTCCTCCGTCGCGGTCCTGGGTCGGGTCGTGCCGATGTACATGCCGATGGGGTTGGTCATGGGGAGCACCTCCTTGAGTGCGGGGACGGCCGGTCGAGCCGTGCGGACGGGGTGGACCGTGCGGGCCGCACGGCCGAATGCCGAGGGACGGAGCGAACGGGGATCGATCCAGGCGCCGGCCGACCAGAGCCGGTCACGGCGGAGCTCCCAGTGCAGGTGCGGCCCGGTCGAGGCTCCGGTGTTGCCCGAGAGGGCGATGATCCGACCCGCGGCGACCCGCTGCCCGAGTCCGACCCGGTACTCAGACAGGTGGCCGAAGCGCTGCAGCAGACCGTCGTCGCGCAGCAGATCGATGGTCCTCCCGCCGAGCCCGTCATCGCCGACGTACACGATCGTGCCGTCGCTGGTGGCGGGCACCGGGGTCCCGACCGGCGTCGGCCAGTCGGTCCCCCAGTGCGGCGCCCATCCGGCCGGCCGGATCCCCGGCCACTCGATCACGCGCTCCGGAGGGAGCGGATAGAAGAGCGCCACGGATCCGGCAGCCGGCTCAGGCGACGCTGAACAGGTAGGCGTCGGAGTCGATGACGATCATCGACCCGGTCTTCGCGTTGGTCGTCGCGGCGTAGACCGAGAAGTGCACCCGGGTGCCCACAGGCACGTCGAGTTTGAACTCGCGGCTCGCCCGGATCCCGCCGTTGACATCCGCGCTCACTCGCTCGAGGTAGTGATCCGACTGCGCGCCGGTCGCAACAGTCACCGACTCGAATCGGAACTCGAGCACGTCGCCCGGGGCGAACCCGTTTCCGTACAGGTGCGCGGTCAGCGAGTACGGCCCATTCCCACCCACGCAGTTCTCCTTCGCGTTCCCGCTATCGATGAGGTACAGGCGCTGGCCGGGCGCGATCGGACGGGTGGTTCGGTTTTCGCGGTGGTAGCTCTTCACAGTGATCTCCTTTGGGTCGGGCTGAGGGGTCGGATCGGTGGGCAGGTTCTTCGGACGCAGGTACCCGAGGGCACCTGCCAGGGTGAGGGTGAGCTTCTGCGATGCGCCCGGGTTCTGGCTCATGCAGAGCACGCTCCCGCCGGACGGTGCCGCGAGCGCGATGGCCACGTGCGAGTAGGGGTAGTTCGCCGCTCCGTAGCCCCAGAAGATGACATCGCCCTTACGGATACCGCTCGTTCCGGAGGTCCTCGTGACCTTCGCGTCGAGGCCGTTCACGGGGAAGTTCGTGAACACGCTGTCGGTGAAGCCGGACGGGGCATACCCCATCGACTGCGTGCCGCCGGCCACCCGCATGAGGTAGTCGATCCACAGGTCGTGGCACTGGTAGATGTTCCCCGCAGGGATGCCATCGTGGTCGATGTACTTCCCGTTCACGGAGTTCGCCCACTGGTCCACTGTCAGTAGCGCCATGTTTCTCCTTCGTCTTGATTTCGGATTCGATCTCGGGGACCTCCGTCGGTTCTCGACCCGGCCTCCGAGGGATCGCCGGACCGGCGATCCCGTGCCCGTGCGCCGATCTGCGAGCGCACGCACGGGCCGCACGTGACCCTGTGCCGGTTCCGCCCCACCACGGGCGGCCACGCGTCATCACCCCGACGCCTTCGGTTCCCCGCTCGAGCGGGGCCAACTGGTGGATCGCTGCGGCACCCCTACCGCGGCGACTCCGGTGCGCTCGGTGCGCGCCGCGCCGCGGTGGCGGGCGGTCGCTCCGGCGGGTTCGATGGACTCCCGGATGGATCCGGTCCGCTCCCGGTTCGCGAGGTGCGGAGGAACAGGACCCACGGGAGCGGGACGTCGAAGTGGCGTGCGATCGCGAAGAGCTCGTCGATGGTGAAGGGGCTGGCACACAGCATTCGTCGTTTGAGGGTGGAGAGGGAGATGCCGATCGAGTCCGCGAGCCGCTCCTGCGTCTCGGCGCGATCGTGCAGGAGAGCTCGCACGGCCAGGGCGGCTTGGGCACTGGGTGTTGCGTAGTTCATGTGAACTATAGTTGCGGTCCTCTAACTAGAAAACAAGCTTCCTGGACTACTCGTGCCAGAACTGGCACGATGGATCCCATGAACGACTACGACACGCTCGATCTGACGCGGCACATCGCCGGACAGGTGCGCGCACTCATGGCCAAGTACGGCGTCAGCCAGAGCCAGATGGCGGAGTCCGTCGGGACCTCGCAGTCCCAACTGTCGAAGATGGTGCGCGGCGTCCGCCCGATCTCCATCGACCAGCTGGACGCCATGTGCTTCTCGCTGGGCGTCGAGTCGTGGGAACTCGTCCGCGAGGCGGAGGAGTTCCTCGCCGCCCACGATCGCCGATCACCGGCCCGCCTCGTCTTCGCCGACCGCGGAGTCGCGCTGCGCGCCCCGCGCGCCGTCGACGACGAACCGAAGCCCGCGATCGTGCAGGCACTCGGCGGCCGCCGCCGAAACGCCGCTGAAACCGTAGAGTCGAACCTCATTGTCGGACGCTTCGGTCAGGATGAGGACCAGTCGATCGCCGACGAGCTCGCCGCGTCCCAGCGCCGGGCCGCGAGCAAGCGGTCGCGCGACCGAGGAGAGGACGGCGAGTACGACTGATGGATCTGGTCTTCTTCGACATCCTCGACGCGCTCGGCGTGACCGTCGAGTACGTCAATCTCGAACACCTCGATCGGGATGGCGAGTACGACCACGACCTGAAGCTCGTCCGGCTCCAGCACGACATGGCTCCGCGCCTGCACACGTTCAAGCTCGGGCACGAGACCTGTCACGCTCTCAACGGCGACGTCCCGTCGCTCTTCCCCCACTTCGACGCGAAGATGGAGCGCCGCGCCGACGAGTGGGCGGCGACGCGGCTCATCGACCCCGAGCGCTACCGCGAGGTCGAGGCGCTCCGCGACGGCCACGTCGCTTCCATGGCGCACGACCTGGGGGTCGTCTCGGAAGCCGTCGAGGTCTACCAGCAGATGCTCGCCCGCATCGGCGACGCCGTCTACCTGCATCCGCGCATGGGTGTCGGTCAGTGGTCGCGGAAGTTCGCCGGCACTCGTGACGCGCTCGGCTGAACCGCGGATGTTCGAACCGCGCAGCGCGGGCGGCGTGTCGCGTCGAACATGGGTTCGATCCGCGCGTTCGATCCGCGTCGTTTCAACACCGCACGGACCGCACGAACGATCCACAGCTGTGGATAACTCTGTGGAGAATCGGGGGAAAACGCGTGAATACCGGCCCTGAGGTGTGGACAAGCTGTTGATGACCGCCGAACTACAGTTCTGTAATTCGAATGCGCGAGGACCTTGGGGCACCGCGCGGAGATCCGCAGGAACGCGGACGCGCGAGGCCCCGGATCCGAAATCGTTCGGATCTCCGCAGAGCGATCAGCGGGCAGCCGGACGCACCGGCCGAACGACCCCCGGAAACGCAAAAAGCCCGGTCAGGATTTGATCCTGACCGGGCTTTTCTAGCTGTGGCGGGTGAGGGATTCGAACCCCCGTAGGCAGTGCCAGCTGATTTACAGTCAGCCCCCTTTGGCCGCTCGGGTAACCCGCCGTTGGCCGCGCGAACACGACCGAGAGACCACTCTACCCGGATTCGTCTCGGATCCGAAATCGGGCCGGGATTCGGCCCCGCGGCGCGTCGCCCCGCGTGTCGGTGCGGCATCCGGTGGCAGGATCGGAGCATGAGCGAGCTCCACGAATCCAGCAGCCCCGCCGCCGCGCTCCCGCAGGGCCTCGCGCTGCGCAGCGCCCGTTTCGCGGATCTGGACGCCTCCGCGTTCTACGCGATCGCCCGCCTGCGCTCCGAGGTGTTCGTCGTGGAGCAGGACTGCCCGTACCTCGACCTCGACGGGCGCGACCTCGAGCCGGGCGCCGAGCAGTTCTGGATCGACGTCGAGGACGCCGCGCCCGAGGGCCGCGTCGCGGCGACCCTGCGCGTGCTGCAGGACCCCGATGCCGCGCGCATCGGCCGGGTCGCGACGGCGCCCGCGTGGCGGGGTCGCAGCCTCGCGGCGGCGCTGATGCGCGCCGCCATCGACGCGCACGACGCCGCGTCGCCCGAGCGCCCGATGGTGCTCGACGCGCAGTCATACCTGACCGGCTGGTACGCCCGCTTCGGGTTCGTGCAGCACGGCGAGGAGTTCGTCGAGGACGGGATCCCGCACACGCCGATGCAGCGCGAGCCGCGAGCCGCCGCCTAGCGGCCGAGCTCGATCACCCGGTCCTCGACCGCGAGGATGGGTGCTGCGAGCCCGTGCCGGTGGGTCGCGATCGAGATGGACTGCTCGCGCAGCAGCGTGAGCAGCTCGACCGGCCCCGCCATGGTGACGGGCTCCGCCCAGAGCGCCACGCGGCCCCCGTGGCCGAGCCACTCCGCCGCGCGCACGCGGTCGCCGCCGATGAGCCGGATCCGTCGTGCCGCACTCGGATCCACTCCGACGAGCGCGGCACCGCCCTCGCTCCCCCGCGAGCCGGCGTCGGCGGCGCTCGACGCATCGGCCACCGCGGCGAGCACCGACATGCGCTCGAGCCAGTCGTCGTCCCGTTCGAGCGAGACCTCGATGCCCTGCCGTTCGAGCAGCGACACCACCGGTGCGGGCAGCACCACCCCGGTCGAGACGGTGATGGGCGCCCGTACGATGAGCGCGGCGGCGAGCACCCGGATGAGTTCGGCGAGCTCCCCCGACTCGGCGAGCCGGAGCTGCGTGGCCACGGGCCAGTGCCGTACGAGGTTGCGCTCGATGCCGAGGCCGACCGTGTCGCGCGCGATGCCGAGCGAGGTGCGCCAGGTCAGCGCGTCGCTCAGCGCAGCCCGCCGTACCCGGTCGAAGGCGGTGTAGTCGAGCGCCTCCTGGGCCGCCTCGATGAGCAGCTGCACCTCGGGGTCGAGGCCGCGCAGGTGCAGGGTCGAGCTCTGCGTCCCCTCGCGCACGCTCCACGAGCCGAGGGCGAGCAGCCGGTTCGGGCCGCCCGCGAGGGATCCGATGCCGAGCCCGGCGTCGTTCCAGCCGCCGACGGGCCGCTGCTCGATGCGCGCGCCCGTGGTCGGGCGGCAGATCGCCAACGACGCCGCTTCGACCCGTTCGAGCCAGGGCAGGATCTCGTCGGCGTCGAGCGAGTGGATCGCCGCGGCGGCCCCGCTGCCGGCGTCGTTCTGGATCGCGATCGCCTCGTCGAGGCTGCGCGCGTGCGTCACTCCGAGCACGGGCATGCCGATGGAATCGCGCCAGAATCGCGCCGAGCGCTTGACGCCCCAGCGCACGCCGGGCCGCCAGAGGAGTCCCGCGTCGTCGAGGCGCTCGGGTTCGACGAGCCACTCCTCTCCGGGATCCAGCTCGGTGAGGGCCCGCAGGCCCGCGGCACCGGGCGGCTCCGGCAGCGGTCCGAGCTGCAGGTCGAGCGGGTCGCTCGATCCCGCCCGCCCGGTGTGGCCGGCACGGAGCGTGCGGACGGCGTCCGCCAGGCGCGAGCGGAACCGGCGGGATCGCGCGATGCCGCCGAGCAGCACGAGCTGGCGGGCGCGGAGCGGATCCGCCGCGGGCGCGCCGAACGCCGAGGCGAGCACGTCGGGGATCGCGGTATCGACGTCGGCGCCGCCCGTGACGAGCACGGAGGCGCGGGCCTCGAATCGGCCCTCGATCCGCAGGTCGGGTCGCCGGCGCAGCAGTGCCGCGGCGGTCTCCCGGCGCCCGAGCACCAGGGCGCGATCGACGCGCGGATCGCTCGCGAGCTCGACGGCCAGGGCCAGGTGGCCCGGCGCATCGGGGTCGGCGGTGCTTTCGGGACCGGGTGCGATCAGGGTCACGACCTCGACGGGAAGACCCGCCGCTTGCCATTCCTCGAGCAGGACTCGCGTGGAACGGATCACCGAGGGGTGGGCCGCGACGATCGCCGCGCTGCCCGCCGCGATCACCGAGAGGATCGCTTCGGCACGTTCGGCGAACGGCGTGCCCGCATCGCAGACCACGACCGCGACCCGGTCGGGATGGAACTCGGCTCCGCGCACGGACCCGAGGTCCTCCGTGAGGCGCCCGAGCCAGCGGGCCGCGTCGACCGCGTCGCCCACGGCGGCGTCCAGCAGCGCCACCGGGTCGCCGCTCTCGGCGGCGAGCGCGGCGATGAGCCGGTCTCGGGCCGCGACGGTGCCCAGGGCGAGCCTGCGCACCCGCGTCGCGCGGTCGCCGTGGCGCGGCGCCCGCCAGATCCCGGCGGCGGTGGAGGCCGCCGAGACGACGGTGTCGGCCTCGAAACCGCCCGATCCGTCCGGGGTGCCTGGGGCGTCGCCCGGAGCCGCCGACGCGGCTTCGGAGCCGGGTTCGGCGACGAGCGAGACGAGCGAGCGGACCCATTCCCGATTGTCGGTGCGCGACGCGTCGGTCGCGGGCTCGGCGGCGAGGCCGGACTCCGAGATCACGGGGATGCGCAGCGCGGGGCCCGCGGCCTCGAGGGTGATCTCGCCGGTGGAACCGCGGGTGAGGCCGAGGACGGCGGCGGTGAGGCCGCCGGTGTCGAAGCGGTCGGGGTCGGCAGGGGGCCGGTAGAACAGGGCGCTGTCGCGCTCGCTCGGATCCCACTCCCGGGCGCGCAGCTGGGTCCGGTGCGATTCGGGGAACGACTCGGCGGCCTCGGCGATGGCCTCCGCGAAGTCGATTCGGTCGGGGTCCGCCGCGTGGGCGGCGAGCGCGAGCAGCGGCTCGGCGAGGCCCGACGGCTCCCCCGAGGGGATGAGCGGGAGGCGGATCCGGATCTCGTGCGCGCCCGTGGCGAGCACCCGGGCGAGGGACGGATCCGCGCCGGCGCGCAGCTGCAGGCCGAGCAGTTCTCCGGTGCCGTGCCGTTCGGCGAGCACGGTCGCGGCGGCGAGGAGGCGGGGCTCCTCGCTCTGCACGACGAGGCGCACGGACGGCCCGTAGCCGAGCGCGAGGTGCGCGAGGCGCAGCAGCTGCGCGGCGACCGCCGTGCGCCCGTCCAGCGTCGGCACCGGAAGACCGCTGCGGATCGACGCGATCCGCTCGGCGCCCGCCATGCCCGTGTCGGCGAGCACGATCTCGGTGGGCGTTCCGCCGTCGCTCGCCCGCTGCACCGCCCACCGGCCGATCCGCTCGACGACGCGGCGGGACTCGGGCAGTTCGGCCGGCACGACCAGGCCGATGCGCACGCCGTCGAGGCGGGCGTCTCCGGCGGCGCGCAGCAGCACCTCGGGGGCGAGTCGGGCGCCTCGGAATCCGACGGCGTCGAGCAGGATCGCGGTGCCGCCCTGGCGCGCGGCCTCGAGCACGGGCCGCAGGGCGTCCACCGCACGGGTGACGTCGGCGTCGAAGGTCCAGTCGGTGCCGCCCGGCAGCAGCCGCAGCGGATCGACCAGCAGCTGATCGATCCCGGCCTGCTCGGCGAGTGCCACGAGGCGGGCGACCTCGAGCTCGACCCGGTCGGCGCCGAGCACGGGCTCGCCGCCGAGCGCGATCAGGGCCGAGGTGCCCGGTTCGATCTTCGCGAGCAGCCGATCCGCGAGCCCGGATGCGTCGACCGGCTTCTCGGGCCCCTGCGGGAACTTCGCCGTGAACGCGATCGACGAGACCCGATCCCGGAACCAGCGCCGCGCGAGCGGCAGTACCGCCCACGGCAGGCCGAGGGCGGCGATGCCGCCGGCCCGGACCGCCAGGCGGTCGCGCACCGGCATGGATTCGGGCAGCTCGTGGGCGACCTCCCGCAGGCCGAGCGCGGCCGCGAACGGGTCCGCGGATCCGAGCAGGTGCTCGAGCAGGCGGCGCGTGAAGTCGAGTCCGCCGGCGTCGGCGCGCACACCGGCGAGCAGTTCGGGGGCGCGTTCGCCGCGCTCGGGGTCCGCGTGCGGCTGCAGGGCGCGCGCCCAGTCGGCCGCGCGGGCCTCAGCCGCCCGAGCGATGCTCTCCCACCCGCCGACGCCGCCGCGTTCCTCTGCCATACGCCCACTGTAGGGCTGGCCCCTATGCGCGCCCCGGGAGGCGCGCTGGATCGGGGCGCTAGGCGAGCAGCGCGCGGTCGTCGAGCTGGGCGCCCTTGATCTTCGCGAACTCGGCGAGCAGCGCCGGCACGGTGAGACCCTTCTTCTGCTCCTCGCCGGCCTCGAACACGATCCGGCCCTCGTGCATCATGACGAGCCGGTTGCCGAGGCGCAGCGCCTGCTCCATGTTGTGCGTGACCATGAGCGTCGTGAGGCCGCCCTGCGAGACGATCCGCTCGGTGAGGTCGGTGACGAGCGCGGCGCGCTGCGGATCGAGCGCCGCCGTGTGCTCGTCGAGCAGCAGGATGCTGGGGTGCGTGAAGCCCGACATGAGCAGCGACAGCGCCTGGCGCTGGCCGCCCGAGAGCAGGCCCACCTTGGCGCCGAGTCGATCCTCGAGGCCGAGTTCCAGGGTGCGCAGCTCCTCGCGGAACCGTTCCCGCTGCGCACGGCTGCGGCTCGGGCCGAGACCGCGCGCCGTGCCGCGACGCAGCGCGAGGGCCAGGTTCTCCTCGATCGTCAAGGTCGGCGCGGTGCCGGCCATCGGATCCTGGAACACGCGGCCGATGTACTTCGCGCGCTGGAACTCCTTGAGGCGGTTGACCCGGCGCCCGTCGATCTCGATGCTGCCGGAGTCGACCGTGTAGCGGCCCGAGATCGCATTGAGCAGCGTGGATTTGCCGGCGCCGTTGGAGCCGATGATGGTGACGAAGTCGCCCTCCTCCAGCCGCAGGCTGAGGCCGGCGAGCGCCCGGCGCTCGTTGACGGTCCCGGCGAAGAAGGTCTTCTCGATGTCGGTGATGGCGAGCACGGCTCAGGCCTCCTTCGGAGCGGTCGGGGTCGCGGCGGCCGGGGCCGCTCCGGTTGCGACGGGAGCGGGATCCGGCGCCGGATCGCGCGGCGGGACCCGGCCGCCGCGGCCCCGCAGCGAGGGCACCCGCTTGAGGAAGCCCCAGCGCGGCAGCAGCAGCGCGAGCACCACGAGCACGGCGGTGACGAGCTTCATGTCGTTGGGATCGAGACCGACCTGCATCGCGAAGAAGATGATGAGGCGGTAGACCACCGCGCCGATCACGACGGCGAGGCTCGCGAGCCAGATCCAGCGCTGGCCGAGGATCGCCTGGCCGACGATCACCGAGGCGAGGCCGACGAGGATCAGGCCGATGCCCATGCTGATGTCGGCGAAGCCCTGGAACTGCGCGACGAGCGCGCCGCACAGCGCGACGAGGCCGTTCGACAGGGCGAGGGTGAGGATCGTGGTGCGGTCGGTGCTGACGCCGAAGCTGCGGATCATGGGGCCGTTGTCGCCCGTGGCACGGATCGCGAGCCCGAGGTTGGTCGAGAGGAACCAGTCGACGACGAGCTTCACGAGGATGACGCCGACGGCGATGATCGCGACCGACGCCCAGGTGCCGAGCAGCATGTTCTCGCGCAGCGGATCGAACACTGTCGAGGCCCGCAGCAGCGGCAGGTTCGCCGCGACCGCGCTGTCGGGCTTCGTCGTGCCCATGATCCTGAGGTTGATCGACCAGAGGGCGATCATGGTGAGGATGCCCGCGAGCAGGCCGTCGATGCGGCCCTTGGTGTGCAGGAGGCCGGTGACCGCTCCGGCCGCGAGCCCCGCCGCCACCGCGGCGAGCGTGGCGACGATGGGGCTCTGGCCGAGCGTGATCAGCGCGGCGGCGGTCGCAGCGCCCGTGGTGAAGCTGCCGTCGACCGTGAGGTCGGGGAAGTTCAGCACGCGGAAGGTGAGGTACACGCCGAGGGCCATCACACCGTAGATGAGGCCCAGTTCGATCGCGCCGATCATGGAGTTTTCCTGTTCTTCGGTCCGGTGCGCCGGGCGAATGCCCGGCGCACCGGAGATCGACTACTTGACCTTCTCGGCCTTGTCGAGGATGTCGGCGGGGATGGTGACGCCCATGCGCTTCGCCGCGCCCTCGTTCACCACGTAGTTGACGTCCTTGGCGGTCTCGACCGGCAGATCGGCCGGCTTCTTGCCGTCCTTGAGGATCTGCACGGCCATCTCGCCGGTCTGGTAACCGAGCTTCTCGTAGTCGATGCCGAGCGTCGCGACCGCGCCCTTCTCGACGGTGCCGGCCTCTGCGCCGATCACGGGGATCTGCTTCTTCTCGGCGACCTGCACGAGCGCGGCGAGACCGGAGACGACCGTGTTGTCGGTCGGCACGTAGATCGCGTCGACGTCGCCGAGCGACTCGGTAGCCTGCGCGATGTCGTTGGCAGTGGTGACGGTCTTCGTCTTGAACGACAGGCCCTGCTTCTTGCCGGCCTCCTCGGCCGCCTTCACCTGCACCTCGGAGTTCGCTTCGGCCGAGCTGTAGACGATGCCGACGGTCTTGGCGCCCGGCACGATCTGCTTCAGCAGTTCGAGCTGCTTGTCGATGGGAGCGGCATCGCTCGTGCCGGTGACGTTGCCGCCGGGCTGCTCGTTCGACTTGACGAGCTGCGTCGTGACCGCGTCGGTGACGGCGGTGAAGAGCACGGGCTTGTTCGTCACGGCCTGCGCGAGCGCCTGCGCCGCGGGCGTCGCGACCGCGAGGTACAGGTCGGCATCGCTCGAGGCGAACTTCTGCGCGATGGTGACGGCGTTCGACTGCTCGCCCTGCGCGTTCTGCTCATCGAAGGTGACCTTCATGCCCGAGTCCTCGAGGGCCTTCTTGAAGCCCTTGGTCGCGGCGTCGAGCGCGGGGTGCTGCACGAGCTGGCTGATCCCGATCTTGACGCTCTTGGCGGCCGAATCGGAGCCGGAGCCGGAGTCGTTCGAAGCGGATCCGGAGCAGCCGGTCAGTGCGAGGGCCGAGGCGGCGGCGATGCCGACCAGGGCGAGTGCACGGCGGCGGAGCGAAGTCTGTCGCATGGGTGTTGAGTCCTTTAATAGGGCCCGGAGACGCCGGTCGGGTCCGCTGCGCGGTGTGCACGGGACCCGGATGCCTTCGAGCAGGGGAAGCCGCACGAGATCGCACAACTTGCTCAGCATGGTATCCGCCGCGCGGCGAGCCGCGAAACGGGGCGTGCGCTACGGGTCAGTCGGCCTGGCCGTACTCGCCCGTCGCGACGAGCACGCCGCGCGCCAGCACCGCGTCCCGCATGAGGAAGCCGAGCACCGCGGGCGTCGCCTGCGGATCGATGTCGATGTGCTCGACGCTCAGCGCGTGCACGACGAACCAGTAGTGGTGCACGCCGGTGCCCTCGGGCGGCCCCGCACCCACGAACGCCGGTTCGCGCAGCTCGTTCGGCATCGTGATCGCGCCCGTGGGCAGCAGCGGCGAGCCGAGTCCCCCGGCCCCGGCCGGCAGCTCCGAGACGCTCGCCGGGATGTTCGCGACGGCCCAGTGCCAGAAGCCCGATCCGGTCGGCGCATCGGGATCGAAGCAGGTGACCGCGAAGCTGCGGGTCTCGGCGGGGAAGCCGGACCAGCTGAGCTGCGGCGAACGGTTGCTGCCGCCCGATGCCGTGTCGTAGGTCTCGGCCGGCAGCGGTTCGCCCGCCTCGATCTCGGTGCTCGCGAGCACGAACTCGGGCACCTCCCGCACTGCGGCGTAGGGATTGATGGGGCCTCGCCCCTGCGTCGGCTGCGTCATCGGGGACCTCCTCGTCCGGCCGGGCGGCCGGGATCCTGTCTGCGGTCCCCAGCCTAGGAGCAGGTGACGGCGAGGGCTACCGTCAGCCGCGCAGTCGATATACTCGGGGCACGGCTCGGCGCGGGTGCGCCAACGAGTACTCGGGCCGTGCTTGAGGCGGAGAAACAGACATGGCAGTGACGACCGGATCCGAACGGGCCCGCGCGACGCTCGCCTACCTGCGTCGCAAGATCACCACGGGCGACTGGCCCGTCGGCGAGCGGATCCCGATCGAGCCCGAACTCGCCGAGCAGATCGGCGTCGGCCGCTCGACCGTACGCGAGGCCGTGCGCTCGCTCGCCAGCATCGGCATGCTCGAGACCCTGCCGGGGCGCGGCACCTTCGTGCGCTCCTCGACGCCCACGAGCACGCTCCTCAACGAGTTCCTCGTCGACTTCACGCTCGAGGAGATCCTCAGCTACCGCCGAGCGCTCGAGATCGAGGCCGCGCAGCAGGCTGCGCTGCACCGCAGCGACGACGATCTCGAGGCGCTCGAGCAGGCCGCGGCCGACGAGCTCGGCTGCAACCGCTGCCCGGTGTTCACCCGCGGCGCCGAGTCGAGCGCCTTCGACAGCCGGTTCCACCAGCTGCTCTTCGACGCCGCCAAGAACCGGCTCCTCGCCGCGCTCTACGCCGGCATCAACGAGCAGCTCCGCAGCCCCGAGCACCGCGGCCGCCTCGCGAACGTCGCCACCGCGACCGAGATGGAGCGCGATCACGCCCGCGTGCTCGACGCGATCCGCCGCCGCGATTTCATCGACGCCGTCCACTCCATGGCCGACCACGTCGACCACGACGTGGTGATCGTGAGCGAGAACCAGGTCAAGCAGCCGCTGCCGCGCACCCCCGAGCAGGAGGAGCGCATCGCGCAGGTGCGCGACAACGAGGCGAGCCGGGCCTAGTCCGCCGGGGCCTGCGCAGCCCTCCCGAGCCGCCTAGCGGCGCTCGGCCCACGCGCGCAGGCTGTCGCGCACGAACGTCGCTCCCGCGGCACCGCCGTAGTTCGCGGCGAACCGCTCGTCGGCGACGTACATCTCGCCGAGGCCGAGCACGTACCCGACGACGTCGCCGCCCGGGGCCGCCGCGGGCGTGCCCGCGATGCCGGTCAGCCAGGCGACGTGCCGTTCGGCGAGCGCCTGCGCCGCCTCCCCCGCGGGATCCTCGCCGCTCTCGGCGGCCGCGACCCAGTCGGCGTTCAGCGCCGCGACGCGATCCTTCCATTCCTGCTGCCCGTCGGCGCCGAGGCCGTTCCACCAGGCGTCCGACTTCGCGTACGCATCGGCACCCCAGCGTTCCTCGACCTCCTCGCGGTACTGCGTGTGATCGAATCCGTCGAAGATGTTCCGAGACATGAGGTCTCCTCCGTTCCCTTCCGTTCCCGAGAGGTCCGCGTCGCCGCTTCCGCGCCGATCCAATTCCGCGATCGTGCGTTCGACCGCACCGATGCGGGCGTCGAGCTGCCGCTGCTCCTGGCGCAGCAGCTCGAGGTGCCCGCGCAGGATCCCGGCCTCGGCGCGCGAGGCGCCCGCGGCGCTCGCCGCGGGATCCGCCGCCGAACGGCCCGGATCCCGAGCCGTCGCGTCCTGAGCCGCGAGCACCTCGCCGATGCGCGGCAGCCCGAGGCCCAGATCGCGCAGCAGCAGCACCCGCTGCAGCCGCAGCAGCGCGCGGTCGTCGTAGAAGCGGTAGCCGTTCGCACCGACCCGGCTGGGCGGTACGAGGCCGAGCTCGCCGTAGTGGCGCAGGGTGCGCGAGGTCGTGCCCGCGGCCTTCGCCACTTCCTGGATCGAGTACTCCACGGTTCCTCCCGGTCGTCGGGACGGGGCCGTTCGTGGCCCCTCCGATCCCGACGATTCAACGCTAGAACTTGACGTAACGTCAAGGTCAAGCGCCGACCGGCGCGGAGGCGACTACTTCATCGAGTCGAGGATCGCGGTGAGCTGCTCGAAGGTGGTGAGCGGGTTCACGATCGCAAAGCGGGCGTTGGTGCGTCCCGCGTGCGAGCTCGGCACCACGAACGCCTGCTGGTCCTCGAGCAGCTGATCCGACCACCGCTCGTAATCGGCCTTCGACCAGCCGTCGCGCTCGAACACGACGACCGAGAGCTGCGGATCGCGCACGAGCGAGAAGCCCGGGCGTCGCTCGATCTCGTCGGCGATGCGGCGGGCGAGCGCGATCGAGTGCGTCACCGCGTCCCGGTAGGTCGCGGCGCCGTAGGTCGCGAGCGAGAACCAGAGCGGCAGGCCGCGCGGCCGGCGCGTCAGCTGGATCGAGTAGTCGGAGGGGTCGTAGGCCGCCTGCTCGGTGAGCACGTCGAGGTACTCGGCGTGCTGGGTGTGCGCGAGGCGGCCGTTCTCGGGATCGCGGTAGATCAGCGCGCACACGTCGTAGGGCGCGAACAGCCACTTGTGCGGGTCGACGATCACCGAGTCGGCGCGCTCGACGCCCGCGAAGTGGTGCCGGGCGAGCGGCGACAGCATCGCGGTGAGGCCGTAGGCGCCGTCGACGTGCAGCCAGAAGTCGAAGTCGTCCTTCAGCGCGGCGACGCCCGCGATGTCGTCGACGATGCCGAAGTTCGTGGATCCACCGGTCGCGACGACCGCGAACACGCGCTCGCCGTCGGACTCGAGCGCCTCGCGCACGGCGGCGGCCGAGAGGGATCCGGTGTCGCCGCCGGGCACGGCGATCACGTCGACGTCCATGATCTCGGCCGCGGACTTCACCGAGGAGTGCGCTTCGGCGCTGCAGACGACCGCCCAGCCGCCTTCGGGGCGGGCGGGAAGCCCCGCCCCGGTGCGGGCGCGGCGGGCGGTGTCGCGGGCCGCGACGAGCGCGGAGAGGTTGCCGATGGTGCCGCCCTGCACGAACACGCCGCCGGCTCCGGCGGGCAGGCCGAACTCGCCGGCGAGCCACGTCAGCACCTCGTTCTCGGCGTGCACGGCACCCGATCCCTCGAGCCAGGATCCGCCGTACAGCGCGCTCGCCGAGACGACGAGGTCGAACGCCATCGCGGCCTTCGACGGGGCGCTCGGGATGAACGAGAGGTACTGCGGGTGATCGGTCGTGATGCAGGCGGGCGCGAGCACCATCTCGAAGGCGGCGAGCGCGCGGCTCGCGCCGATGCCCTCCTCGCTGATGGTGCGGCCCGCGAGGCGGGTCAGCTCGCCCGGCGAGGACGCGTGGTCGAGCGGGGTGTCGGTGGCCAGCAGGCGGCGCCGGGAGTAGTCGAGCACCAGGTCGACGATGCTCCGGGTCTCCTCGGAGACCGAGTGCATGCGGGTGTGGGCGTTCGGGTCGGCTTCGGCGGTCATGACGGTCTCCCGGGTCGTGCGCAGACGGGTGTGCATCGCAAGTCTCGATCCTGCGGCGGGACTCGCACAAGCCCGCTTCAGTCTGGACCGGTCCAGCCGTTCTGCTCCGCGGTCGCCGAGCGGGCGAGCCCGCGGGCGTCGAGCGCGCGGCCGAGATGCTTGCGGACCCTGAGGATCAGCGAGCGGTCGGCGACCCTGGCGCGCGGCAGTCTCCGCTCGAGCTGCGCCTCGAAGTCGAGCGCCTCCGCCCGGGAGGTCGCTCCGGCGGCCACGATCAGCGGATAGGGCCCGGTGACCGAGGCCGCGACCTGCACTGCGTCGAGATCGGCGAGCGCCGCGCTGCTGCCGATCACGGTCTCCGCGGGAGCCTGGATGAAGTACCAGGCGGCCACCGGCCAGTTCGATTGGCGGAGCGCGACGTCGACCCGCAGCACGACGTCTCCCGAACGGCGCAGCCGGGCCACCGCGTCGGCAGCGCGCTGCGCGCTGATCCCGAGCGCGGCCCCCAGTTCGGCGAACGATGCGCGACCGTCCCTGCGCAGCAGCTCGACGAGCGCGTCGGCGAGTGCGGGATCCACCCGCTTCGCGGATCCGGCCCGTGGCGGCCGCGGCATCGGGATCCGTGCGCGCTGTTCGGCGGACAGCGTTCCGAGACTCCAGTCCGAGCCGATCCGCATGATCCGGTCGAGCACGTGGGTCTGCATGCTGCGCACGCCGGGCAGCGCTCCCAGTTCCGAGAGCACGTGATCGGCCAGTGCATCCTCAGTGCGGGCGAAGAGGGTCGCGAGGAGGTCGCGGCGGCCGGCGGTGAGGTCGAGCGAGGCGACGCGGTCGTCGACGGCCACGCGATCCGCGACCTCGAGGACGCGGCCCGGTTCGCAGGAGAACTCGATGAAGGCGGCGACGGGCATCCGCCTCGGCCCCTCGGTGAGCGAGATCCAGGCCCGTCCCTCCGACTCGATGCGCGCCCAGCGCCTGGCCACGGTAGCGGCATCCACGCCGACGACCCGTGCGACCGCGTTCCAGGGGATCCGAGGATCGAGCTGCATGGCGTTGAGGATCTGCAGGTCGAGTGCTTCGAGCGCCGAATCGAGGTTTTCCGGCATCCGGGCACCTCCAATTGCAGATTCTCTGCATTCATCACGGACTTCTCGCGATACTGGCACGCTGTCTGCGGGCCTGACACGAGTGTAGAAGCGCAGGCCCTCCCCTGCGAATAGGAACCTCAATGACGAACTCCTCCGTCGAGCACACCGGTCTCAGACAGGCCGCACCGCTGCTCGTCCCCGCTTTCATCCTGCTCGAGCTGTTCGGCGGCCTCGTGCAGGGCTGGATCGTGCCGCTGCTCGACACCATCGGCACCCACTACCGCGTCGGCGACGGCGCGCTCAACTGGGTGCTCACCGTCGGGCTGCTCTCCTCGGCCGTCTCCGTGCCTCTCATGACGATGCTGGCCGACCGCTTCGGCGCCAAGGTGCTGCTCGTCGTCTGCGCCGCATGCACGGCGATCGGCTCTCTGCTCATCGCCTTCGCCCCGAGCTTCCCGCTGCTCCTCATCGGCGTGATCGTCCAGGGCCCGGTCGCGGCGCTGCTCCCGCTCGAGATGGCGACGCTGAAGCATCACCGATCCCAGAACGCCGCGCGCATCGTCGGCGCACTGGTAGGCACCCTGACCATCGGCGTCGCGCTCGGAGCGCTCTTCGGCGGCACGATCATGGAGTGGAGCGGAAACCTCGTCCTGACGCAGAGCGTTCCCGCCGTCGGACTCGCGATCATCACTCTCGTCCTGCTCGTCGCGGTTCCCGCGACTCCGGGCGACAGCCGACGCAGCGTCGACTGGTGGGGCGCCCTGCTGCTCGGGCTGGGCGTGGCCGGAATCATGTACGGTCTGGCGAACGGCCCGTCCGCCGGATGGCTCGCACCCGATGCCCTCATCCCGGCAGCGGTCGGCGCACTCGCGCTCGCGGCCTTCGTCCTCGTCGAGCTCCGCGCGACGACCCCGCTCTTCGACCTGGCGCTGCTGCGCCGCATTCGTCTCGGCGTCCCCCTCGCGCTCGGGCTGCTCGCCGCGATGGTCATGTTCGGTTCCCAGACACCGATGGTGCTCTACCTCACCGCGTCGCCCGAGGCGGCCGGGTACGGCGCCGGTGTCTCCCCCGGTGCCGTCGGCCTGATCTTCGCCATCACCGGCATCTCCTCGAGCCTCGGCTCCTTCGCGACGCCCCTGCTCCGTCGCGCGCTGAGCGTGCGCACGACCGTCATGATCGGCACTGCGATCGTCACGGCGACCATGTGCGTGCTCGCGACCGGCCCCGGCAACGCCGTGTTCGCCACCGCCTGTTTCGCCGTATCCTGGTTCGCCCTCGGGATCCTGCTCGCCACCATGCCCGGCATCGTCGTGGAGCGTGCTCCGCAGGAGTCCGCTGCGTCCATCTCGGGCATCTACAACACCGGACGCACCATCGGCGGATCGATCTCGGGCGCCGTGATCGCGACGCTCATGACCGTGCTCACCGCAGCCTCGGCTCCGGCCGGAGCCGACCTCGCCGAGGTTCCCGCCCCCTTCGTCGCGTTCCAGCTCACCTTCGCATTCTTCGCGCTGCTCGGAGCCGTCGCGACGGTGCTCGCCATGCGGCTGCGGGATCGCGTGCCCGCGGGCGATGCGAGCACCGTCGAAGCCCCGAACACTCCCGACTCCCCCAACACCCCGATCGCCGAGGAGGCGCTCTGATGACCACCGACCGCATCCGCTCCGCCATCGCCGCGGCCGAAGCCGATCTGCTGCGCCTGAGCCACGAGATCAGCGACGACCCAGAGCTGGCCTTCGCCGAGGTCCGCGCCGCCGAACGCGTGGCCGCCCTGCTCGAGCGCCGCGGTTTCGCCGTGACCCGAGGCGCGTACGAGCTGCCGACCTCCGTCGAGGGCGTCTTCGGGACCGGCGATCTCACCGTCGTGATCCCCTGCGAGTACGACGCCCTCCCCACGGTGGGCCATGCCTGCGGGCACAACGTGATCGCGACCGCCTCGGTGGGCGCGGCGCTCGGACTGGCCGAGGTCGCCGATGAGCTGGGCCTGCGCGTGGTCCTGCTCGGCACACCGGCCGAGGAGGACGGGGGCGGGAAGATCCTGCTGCTGCAGCGGGGCGCCTGGGACGATGCGGCGCTCTCGCTGATGGTGCACCCGGCCCCCGCGGGGCAGTTGCCCGCGAGCGGCCACCTCACGCTCGCGCTCGAGCACATCGAGATCGAGTTCACCGGCCGTGCCGCGCACGCCGCAGCGATGCCCCACACGGGGATCAACGCGGGCGACGCCGTCACACTGACGCAGGTCGGCATCGGCCTGCTCCGGCAGCAGCTGCCGAAGTCGATCGTCGTCGCGTCGCGGGTAGTCGAAGCGGGCGAAGCCACGAACGTGATCCCGGCACGCGGGCTCATGGAGATCGAGATCCGGGGCACCGATCCCGAGGAGTGGGCCGCGGCGCGCGATCAGGTGCGTCGCGTGGCCGAGGGGGCGGCCATCGCCACCGGCTGCGAGTGGGCGATCGAGCAGACCGAAGCTCCCTACGAGCCGCTCGATTCGCACGCAGAGCTCTCGGCGCTCTGGGATCGCGCCGTGACCGAGGAGCTGGACTACGTGCTCGGCGAACCGCCCCGCGGCTTCGTCGGCGGTTCGACCGACATGGGAAACGTTTCGCAGTACCTGCCCGCGATCCATCCGATGCTCGAGATCCGCGGGACCTCGGCGTCGCCGCACCACCCCGACTTCGCTGCGGCAGCGCGTTCCGAAGCCGGTGATCGCGCAGCCATCGACGGCGCGATCGCGCTCGCACTGACCGCGGCCGGGGCGGCGGCGTCGCCCGAGCTGCGCGAGCGCCTGCTCCTCGCACGCGCGGAGCGCGCCCCCTACGCCGAGTTCGCAGCCGGACGCTGAGACACGGCGCGGGCGCGGGCACGTCGCCTACCATTGACGGGTGTCCGCGCCCAAGATCCTGCTCGCCTATGCCTTCGCCCCCGTCCCCGATCCCGAGGCGGTGCGCCTCTGGCAGCGCGAGCTGTGCGAGTCCCTCGGCCTCCGCGGCCGCATCATCATCTCGAAGCACGGCATCAATCTGACCGTCGGCGGCGAGCTCGACGCCTGCAAGCAGTACCTGCGTCGCACGAAGGCGTACGCGCCGTTCGCCGCGCTCGTGCCGAAGTGGAGCGAGGGCACCGCGTTCGAACCCGATGCGGCCGAGCCGCTGCACGGCGTCGACCGGCGCGCGCCCTGGCGGCGCATCGCCGACTTCCCGAAGCTCAGTGTGAAGGCGCGCGACGAGCTGGTCGCGTTCGGGATCCCCGACGAGACCGTGGTCGACGAGAACGGCGTGGTCGGCGGCGGTACGCACCTGTCGCCGCAGCAGGTCAACGAACTGGTCGCGGAGCGCGGCGAGGAGGTCGTGTTCTTCGACGGCCGCAACGCGTGGGAGGCCGAGATCGGCCGATTCAAGGACGCGGTCGTGCCCGACGTGCGCACCACCCACGGGTTCATCGAGCAGATCGAGAGCGGCACATTCGACGACCTCAAGGGTCGCCCGGTCGTGACCTACTGCACGGGCGGGATCCGCTGCGAGATCCTCTCGGCCGCGATGGTCGAGCGGGGGTTCGGCGAGGTCTACCAGATCGACGGCGGGATCGTGAAGTACGGCGAGGCCTTCGGCAACGACGGGCTCTGGGAGGGATCCCTCGCGGTGTTCGACGGCCGCGAGTCGATGGACTTCGCTCCGGGGGCCGCGGTGCTCGGGCGCTGCGCCGTCTGCGGCGAGGCGTCGAAGCAGCTCGCGAACTGCGCCGACCCGGCCTGCCGCAAGCGCCTCGTGCTGTGCGCGTCCCACGCGGGCGCCTCCTGCGAGGAGCACATCGCGGCCTGAGCGCTCGACCGAGCTGCTCGGGTCGTCAGTTCGGCAGCATGCGGGTCGCACCCGCCGCGAATGCGGCCTGCGCCGCCGCGGCCGGGAAGTGCCCCGCCGCGCAGAGGGTGCCGAGGCCGTGCATCAGCCCCCACAGCGCGAGCGCATCGCTCTCGGATCCGAGACCGACCGCGGCCGCGGTCGACCCCAGGATCGTTTCGAGCTCCTCGATGAGCGGCGCCATCGTCTCGGTCGGGGCGCCCGGGATGCACACCGTCGGGTCGTAGACGGCGGTGAAGGCGTTCGGGTGCTCGACGGCGAACCGGATGTAGGCGCTGCCGCCCGCGAGCAGCGCGTCGACGGGCCCGCCGGCGGCTCGGGCGCCGCCGACCGCGTCCCGCACGCCGGCCAGCAGCTCCCCCATGCTGCGCTCGGCGAGCGCTTTCAGCAGCCCGCGCCGGTCGGTGAAGTGGTGGTACGGAGCGTTGTGGCTGACGTCGGCCGCGCGCGCGACCTCGCGCAGACTGATCTCGGTCGCGGGCTTGCGCTCGAGCAGCTGCATGGCCGCGTCCTCCAGCGCCTGGGCCAGCCGACCGTGGTGGTAGGCCTCTCGGGAACTTGACACGAGCAACATCATTCCTTATCTTGACACTGCCCACATAAATAGACACTGTCAAGATTGGATCGCCGGATGCCCACCGCCCTCGTCATCGACGGACACCCGAACCCCGATTCGCTCACCTCGGCGATCGCCCGCAGCTACGCGGACGGGCACGGCGACGCTCGCCTGCTCGCACTCCGAGACCTCGACTTCGATCCGCACATGCGCTTCGGCTATCGCAAGCGGATCCCGATCGAAGCCGATCTGCAGGACGCGCGCGACGCCCTGCACGCCGCAGAACGCATCGTGATCGCCACCCCGATGTGGTGGGCATCGGTACCCGCGCTGCTCAAGGGCTTCTTCGACCGCGCCCTGCTGCCGCAGCAGGAGTACCGGATGTCGCCCGTGGGCCTCCCGCAGGGCCTGCTCACCGGGCGCCGCGGTCGCATGTACCTGCTCGCCGACACCCCTCGGATCGCGCTGCCGTTCGTGGGGACCCCGGCCGCGCGCCAGGTCTCCCGGCACACGATGCGCTATTGCGGTGTGCGCCCGTTCCCGGTGCGGCGCATGCTGGGCGTCGGCGCCGCGAGCGAACGGCAGCGCGAGCGCTGGATCGCCGAGGCAGCCCGAACCGGAGCCTCTGATCGACGCCGGGACGACCTGCGCTCCGGCCGAAGCGCTGCCGCAGAGCCGATCGCGACTACCCCGGCAGCCGCGGGATCGCCGAGATGAGTCGGCGCGTGTAGTCCTCGCGCGGCGTCGACAGGATGCCCGGGGTGGGGCCCTCCTCGACCACGCGACCGCCCTCGAGCACGAGCGTGCGCTCGCAAGTCGCGGCGACGGCCCCGAGGTCGTGCGACACCATGACGAGCGCGAGGCCCGTCGTCGCGCGCAGCTCGTTCACCAGGTCGATCACCTGGGTACGCGTGCTCACGTCGAGGGCGCTCACCGGCTCGTCGGCGATGAGCACGCGCGGGCGCACGACCGTGGCCCGGGCGATCGCGATGCGCTGCCGCTGCCCGCCCGAGAACTCGTGCGGATACCGCAGCGCGGCGTCCTCGGGCAGCCCGACCGAGGCCAGCGCGGCCCGCACCCGATCCGCCGCGTCGGCGCCGCGCGCGATCCCGAGCGACTCGAGGGGTTCTGCCACGATCCGGTCGACGCGCTGCCGGGGATCGAGCGACGAGTACGGATCCTGGAACACCGCCTGCACGCCCGAGCGGAACCGCCGCATCGCGGCCCGATCGCGCAGCCGCAGCGGGACTCCGTCGAACCGCACCTCGCCCGCCGAGGGCGCCGCGAGGCCGAGCAGCAGCGAGAGCAGCGTCGACTTGCCGGCACCGGACTCGCCGACGACACCGACGGACTCGCCCGCGCCGAGCCGCAGCGAGACCCCGTGCAGGATCGGGCGGCGACCGTAGGCGAAGTCGACGTTCGCGGCCTCGAGCACGGTCATGCGTCGCCCCCTGCGTCTCCGCCGCGGCCGTCCGCCGCGGTGCTCCCGCCGCCCGCCGCGCCGTCGAGCGCCGCGTCGAGCGCTCGCGCGTGCGAGACGAGCTGCGCCGTGTACGGATGCTGCGGAGCGCGCACCAGATCGGCGACCGCGCCCCGTTCGACGGCCTCGCCCGCACGCAGCACGAGCACCCGCGAGGTCTGCTGCGAGACCACCGCCAGGTCGTGGCTGATGAAGAGCAGGCCCATGCCGCGCTCGGCGACGAGCCGGTCGAGCAGCCCGAGCACCTCGGCCTGCACGGTCACGTCGAGCGCGGTCGTGGGCTCATCGGCGACGAGCAGCGCCGGACGCGCGGCGAGGGCGATCGCGATCGCGATGCGCTGCCGCTGCCCGCCCGACAGCTCGTGCGGGTAGGCGCGGGCGAGTCGCGGATCCTCGAGCCGCACCTCGGTGAGGGATTCTGCGACCGCCCGGTCGAGCTCGGCACCGCGGAGGCCGCGGTGCCGTCGCAGCGGTTCGGCGATCTGCCTGCCGACCCGCATCAGCGGGTCGAGCGCGGTGAGCGGCTCCTGGAACACGAAACCGATCGCGGGTCCGCGCAGCGGCCGCAGCTCGGCTTCGCTCGCGCCGATGGTCTCGACGCCGGAGAGCACGGCGGAACCGCCGGCCGACAGCCCGGCGGGCAGCAGGCCCGCGATCGCGAGCGCGGTGAGGGACTTGCCCGAGCCGGACTCGCCGATCAGGCCGACCCGCTCGCCCGCGGCGATCTCGAACGAGATGCCGCGCACGAGCTCGGTCGCCTCCGCCCCGGCACCCGCCGAGACGGTGAGTCCCTCGACGCGGAGCAGCGGCGCGCCCGCGCCCGCCCGCTCGCCGGTCTGAACGCTCATGCGGATCGCCTCCTGCGCCGAGTGGGGTCGGCCGCATCGCGCAGGCCGTCCGCCACGAAGTTCACGCCGAGCACGAGCACCACGAGCGCGATACCCGGTGCGATCGCGCCGACCGGGGCCTCGAGCACGGTGCCCTGCGCCTCCTGCAGCAGGCGGCCCCACGACGCGTTGGGCGGCGGAGCGCCGAGTCCCAGGTACGAGAGGCTCGCCTCTGCGAGCACGGCCGCGCCGAACTGCAGGGCGAGAGTGACCGCGAGCGTGGGCGCGATGTTCGGCAGCACGTGGCGCCGCACGATCCCGAGCGTGCGCGTGCCGCTCGTGCGCGCCGCGGTGACGTACTGCGATCCGACGACCCGCTTCGCGAGGATCCGCGCGATGCGCGCGACGACCGCGGACATGCCGAGCCCGATCGCGAGGATCGCCGAGCCCAGCGACGGCGGCTGCAGCGCGACGATGAGCATGGCCGTGAGCAGCACGGGGAACGCGATGGCCACGTCGAGGAGCGCCGAGATCGAGTCGTCGAGCCACGGGGCCGCGAACGCCGCGATGAGGCCGAGGGTCACCCCGATGAGCGTCGCGATCACGACCGATCCCGCGCCGACCAGGAGCGCGATGCGGGCGCCGACCATGAGCTGGCTGAGCAGGTCGCGCCCCAGCTTGTCGGTGCCGAGCAGGTGCTCCCCCGAGGGCTGCGACAGGCGCCCGCCGGAGGTGTCGTCGAGCGGGTACGGCAGCCACACGAGCGAGACGAGGGCGACGAGCACCACGACCGAGACGAGGCCCAGGCCGATCCAGAGCGTTGCGCGCTTCACGACGCCACCCCCACGCTCGCCCGCAGCCGGGGATCGATGAGGCGCTGCACGACATCGGCCGCGAAGCCGACGAGCAGCACCAGCAGGGTGGTCACGACGAGCACCCCCTGGATCGCGGCGAAGTCGTGCTTCGCGATGCCGTCGACGAGGTAGCTGCCGAGCCCCGGCAGCGCGTAGACGCTCTCGACCACGACCGCCCCGAGCAGCGTCGTCGCGAGCTCGATGCCGAGCACCGAGACGACCGGCACCGCGCCGTTGCGCAGCCCGTGCCGCCACAGCGCCTCTCCGAAGCCCGATCCGTGCGCCCGCGCCGTGCGCAGGTAGTCGCTGCCGAGCACGTCGAGCGTCGCCGACCGGATGTAGCGGGTCAGCGAGGCCCCCATCACGAGTCCGATGGCCAGCGCGGGCAGCACGAGCGACGAGAACGCCCCCGCCGGATCCGACCAGTCGTCCGCGGGGAACCCGCCCGTCGGGAACCAGCCGAGCCCGAGCCCGAAGACCCACACGAGGATGATCCCGATCCAGAACACGGGGACCGCGATGCCGAGCTGCGCGACGCCCGACAGCAGCGTGCCGTACCAGCGGTCCGACTGCACCGCCGCGGTCACGCCCGCCGCGACCGACAGCACCAGCGCGATGCCGAACGCAAGGAGCGTGAGCGGCAGCGTCACCCGCAGTCGCGAGGAGATCTCGGGTCCGACCGGCGCACCGGTGATGAGGGACTCGCCCAGATCGAAGCGCAGCATCTGGGCCGCCCAGGCACCGAACTGCACGAGCAGCGGCTGATCCGATCCCACCTGCTTGCGCGCCGCCGCGATCTGCTCGGGAGTCGCGCTCACCGAGAGCAGCGCGTTCGCCGGATCGCCGGGCAGCAGGCGCAGCAGCACGAAGATCACGATCATCGCGACCGCGAGCGATCCGATCAGGAGCGCGCCGCGGCGCAGCAGATAGCCGAGCATCGTGCACTCCTTCCCACGGGTCGGGCGGTCGCCGCCACCGACGCGAGGGTGCCGGGGACCAGCGGCCCCCGGCACCCTCGCGTCTTCGAGCTACTTCTTGACGATGTTATAGGCGGGGAACTGCGAGTTCAGCCCGTTGACCGGGTATCCGCTGACGTCCTTCGACGCGACCACGATCTGCGGGTACAGGTACAGCCACGCGCTCGCCGCATCGGTAGCGATCTGCCGGTTGGCCTGCTTCAGCAGCTTGACTTGCTCGGCCTCGCTCGAGGCCTGCTCGGCCTCGTCGATCCACTTCGTGACCTGCGGGTTGTCGTAGCCCCAGTAGAACTCGGGGTTGCCGTACCAGACCACGTCGCGATCGTTGACGTGCTCCTGCAGCGTCGCCTCGAAATCGTGGTTCTTGAACACCTTCGTGTACCACTCGTCGGCGCTGATCGTGTTGATCTTGACCGTGATCCCGACCTTCTTCAGCTCCGACTGCAGGAACTCGGCGACCGCGGGGTGCGGATCGTAGCTCGGGGTGTCGAGCGTGAAGGTGAAGCCGTTCGCCAGCCCGGCCTCCGCGAGCAGGGTCTTCGAGCGCGCAGGGTCGTAGGGGTTCAGCGTCGTGAGGTCCTCGTACCAGGGGTCGCTCGGCGGCACCATCGAACCGATCAGGGTGCCGTAGTCGCCCCAGATCGCGTTCAGCAGCTTCTTGCGATCGATCGCCGAGTAGATCGCCTGGCGCACCTTGGCGTCGGTGAACGGCTTCGCCTTATCGTTGAAGGCGAGCAGCTCCTTGGTGGTCGACTTGCCGTCGTTGATCGTGAACTTGCCGCTCTTCTCGAACTGCGGCAGCGCATCGGGGTTCTGCACGCTCGTGATCAGGTCGAGGCGTCCGCTCGTGAGCGCCGTGTCCTCGGCCGTCGCGTCGGTGAAGTACGAGAACACGACCTTGCCGTTCTTCGCCTTCTCGCCCCAGTAGCCGTTCCAGCGGTTCAGCGTCAGGGTGCTGCCGCGCTTCCACTCGCCGAGCGTGTACGGCCCGGTGCCGTCCTCCTGCTTCTCGAGATTCTTGGCGTCGGCGTTCACCACCCAGATGTACGAGAGCAGGTAGGGGAACGAGATCGAGCGCTGCTTGAGGTCGACCTTCACGGTGTGCGCGTCGGGCGTCTCGATGCTCTTGATCACCTCGAGGCTCGACTTGCGCGCCGACTGGGAGTCGGGCGCGAGCACTGCCTCGATGCTCGCCTTCACATCGGCGGAGGTCAGCGCCTTGCCCGAGTGGAACTTCACGCCGTCGCGCAGCGTGAAGGTGTAGGTGAGTCCGTCGGAGCTCATCTCGTGCTTCGTTGCGAGCAGCGGCGAGATGGTGCCGTCGTCGTTCAGCTTGAAGAGGCTCTCGTAGACGTTGCCGGTGAGCGCCTCGGTGACGCCCTGGCCGCCGCCCGCGACGTTGCTCAGGTTGACGGGCTCGTAGAGCGATCCGATGCGGATCGTCGCGTCGGCTCCGCCGGCGCTCGCGCCGCCGCCCTGGGCGCAGCCCGTCAGGGCGAGGGCCGAGACGGTGAGGGCCGCAGCGGCCGCGAGGGCCTTCCGCTTCAGAGAGATCATGGGATTCCTTCGGGTCGGGCAGTGGTGCTGAGCAGGTGGGTGCGTGCGGCGGATCCGGTTCGCGCAGGATCCGCTCCGGTCACACCGTGTAGATGTCGAAGCCGTCGCGGAACTCGGGCAGGCGCTCGCCCGCGAGGATCGGCCAGGGCAGACGGTTCTGCGCCGGCGGCATCGGGCAGTTGTACTGCGCCGAGAAGCCGCACGGCGGCACGAAGGCGCGGTTGAAGTCGAGCGTCACCCGGCCGGCCTCGCCAAAGGCGCCCGCGTCGCGCGGCACGAAGAGGAAGCGGCCCGCGCCGTAGCTCTGCGTCCCGTCGGTCGCGCGGTTCGTCGGATCGCCGAACACGAGCAGCAGCTGGCCGTCGTCGTCGAACGCCGAGAGGGTGAAGCGCTCGCCATCGCGCTCGAAGGCGATGTCCCCCGGGACGACGAGGTCGCGGGTGAGCCCGGCGTCGCGGATGTGCTCGAACGGGATCGTGCGATCGGAGGCGACGGGCGTGAACTCGGCCTCGATCACCCACGCGGGGTCGTAGTCGAAGGTGGCGGTGCCGTCGAAGGCGCGGATCGCCGCCGAATCGGCGTCCCACACGCGGATGCCGTATTCGGGCTCTCCGGTGGTGAGGTCGCGGCGCTGCAGCTCGGTCACGGTGACGCGATCACCGCGCCCCTCGGCACGCGCGGCTGAGCGCTCGGCCTCGGCGGTGATGCCCGCCTCCTGCGCTGTCGTGCCCGCGGGGAACCAGCGGGTCTCGACCAGGCTGAGGTTGCCCGTGGCAGAGGTGACGGCCTCGCGACGCGCGACCCGCCAGGCGTCGTGGGCGGCCGCGGCCGTGCTCTGCGTGGGCTGCGGGTGCTCGGTCATGATCCGTCCAATCTGCTCGTCCGCCGGTACGGTCCGGCGTTGCCCGGTGCGATGCAACATGCGAAGTCTGCGAATGTCTCGCATTCGCAACACTTCAGTATGCGCCAGATCGGTCCACCCGCGCGAATCGGGCGACACGTGTCGTAACCGGCACCGGGTGAGCGGCATTCCCGGCCGCGCGCAGCGCCGGTGGTGCTCAGCGCCATCGCGGCGGATCCTCACCGAATGCACTCCCGGCCCAAGGTCCCGGATCCGATTGCCAGCTCGGCAGATACGCTTCGCCGACGATTCCCAGGGCGCCCCAGAGGCTCGGCGCGGCCTCCGGTACGAAGCCGCCAACCGCGGAGATCAGTTCGGGCTCGATCGAACCCGCGCCGGAACTCGCCGCCGCACCGGTGCTCGCCGCCGCGCCGGCCGCGAGCAGCGCCCGCCCGATGCTCTCCAGTGTCACCTCGACGGCGCCCGCGTTCCGCTCGGCGAGGAGCGCGGTGATCCCGGCCGCGAGCAGCGCCCCGCCGGAGTGGTCGAGCGCCTGCGCCGGCAGCTTCCCCGGGTTCTCGCGGTCCGCGGATTCGACGGCGGCGATGCCGGAGGCCGCCTGGACGAGGCTGTCGAACCCCCGCCGCTCGCCCCAGTCGCCGCCGGGAGCCCACGCACGCACCCGCGCGGTGACGGTGCCCGGCCGGGACTCGGCGATCTGCTCGGGTTCGAGTCCGAAGCGCGCGAGCGCCCCGGGGCGTGCCCCCGTGACCACGACGTCCGCCTCCGCCAGGAGCTCGGCGAACCGGGACCGGTCGGCGCGATCCTCGAGGTCGAGCAGGCTCGAGCGCTTGCCGCGCCCCGTGTCGAGCCACTGCCAGAGCGGTTCGGGTCGCACCGGCGAATCGACGCGCAGCACGTCGGCGCCGAGGCCCGCGAGCGCGCGCGTCGCGACGGGACCGGCGATGACCCGGGTGAGGTCGAGCACCCGGACACCGTCGAGGGGTCGTTCCGGATCCGCCCCGAGAACGGCGCGCGCCCGGCCGGCACGATCCACGCGGATCGGCGCCGTGGGTGCTCCGCGTTGCGCGGCCCACGCGTCGGGCTCATGCACGGCGACCGCGAGGCCTCCCGCCCGGAACACGGCATCCTCGAGCTCGCGTGCGCCGCGCTCGGCGATCGCCGCGGCCACCGCGTCGCCGCCTGCGTCCGGTCCGAGGCCGAGCACGGCGCGCAGCGCCGCGGCGTGCCACGGATAGTTGGCGTGGGTGCGCACCCACCCGTCGGCCGCCGGGAAGAACCCGGAGAGCGGCGCCCAGACCGGAGGGGACTGACCGTCGAGCCGGCCGAGCTGGTCGCTGCGGAACGACACGGCGATGCGGATCGGGTCGAGCCCCACCGGTTCGGCTCGCTCCGGTGGCCGCGCATGGGACTTGCCCGTCGCGGCATCGCGCGCGGCCTCCGCGGCGAGCGCGAACGCGCCGACGGCGTCCCGCGCCAGATCGCTCACGGGGAGCCGGGCGGGCAGTGGCGGCCGCGGGCCGGACAGCCGCGCCGCAGCTTCCTGCGGGAGTCCGATCCCTCGCAGCAAGCCGCCGACGAAGCTGCTCACGACTACCGCGCTTCAGCTCACCAGATGCTGACGCGCTCGTCGGCGTCGAGCCAGAGCTCGTCGCCCGGCTTCGTGCCGTAGGCCTCGTGGAACGGGGCGAGGTTGCGCACGATCTGGTTGCACCGGAACTCGTTGGGCGAGTGCGGGTCGATGGTCAGCAGGCGCACGACCTCCTCGGGGCGGGACTTCTGCTGCCAGGCCTGGGCCCAGGCGAGGAAGAAGCGCTCGGCGCCCGTGAGCCCGTCGATGACCGGCGACTCGGCGCCGTCGAGTGCCCGGAGGTACGCCTTCCATGCGATCTCGAGGCCCGAGAGGTCGCCGATGTTCTCGCCGATGGTGAGCTCACCGTTGACCGTCTGCCCTTCGGCACCCTCGGGCGAGAGCGCGTTGTACTGGCCGATGAGCGCCTTCGTGCGCTCCTCGAACGCGCTGCGATCCTGCTCGGTCCACCAGTCGGTGAGACGGCCGTCGCCGTCGTAGCGCGAGCCCTGGTCGTCGAAGCCGTGGCCGATCTCGTGCCCGATCACGGCGCCGATCGCGCCGAAGTTGGTGGCCGCGTCCCACGTCGCGTCGAAGAACGGCGGCTGCAGGATCGCCGCGGGGAACACGATCTCGTTGAAGCCGGGGTTGTAGTACGCGTTGACCGTCTGCGGGGTCATGAACCACTCGTCGCGGTCGATCGGCTTGCCGAGCTTGCCGAGCTCGCGCACGAATTCGAACTCGGACACCCGCCGGGAGTTGCCGACGAGGTCGCCCGCGTCGACCGCGAGCGACGAGTAGTCGCGCCACTTCACCGGGTAGCCGATCTTGGGCGTGAACTTCTCGAGCTTGTCGAGCGCGCGCTCGCGGGTCTCGGGGCTCATCCAGGCGAGCTGCTGGATCGAGTCGCGGTAGGCCTCGATGAGGTGTCCGACGAGCACGTCCATCTCGGCCTTCGAGTTCTCGTCGAAGTGGCGCTCGACGTACAGTCGGCCGACGGCCTCGCCCATCGCCCCTTCGACGAAGGAGACGCCGCGGCGCCAGCGGTCGCGCTGCTCGGGCGCACCGGTGAGCGCAGTGCCGTAGAAGTCGAAGTTGGCGCGCGAGATCTCCTGCGAGAGCAGCGCGGCCGAACCGCGGACGAGGGCCCAGGCGAGCCAGGCCCGCCAGGCCGGGAGCTCCTCGTCGACGAGCAGTGCGGCCAGGCCGGCGAGGGCCTCGGGCTGCGCGGCGACCACCTCGGCGAACGCGCTCTCGGGCGCGCCCATCGCACCGAGGTACGCCGACCAGTCGAGCTGCGGGGTGATCTCCTGCAGCCCGGCGAAGGTGCGCAGGTTGTAGAGCTTCTGGATGTCGCGGCTCGCCACCGTGTCCCAGTGCGAGGAGGCGATCCGACGCTCGAGGTCGAACGCGAGGCCGGCGAGTCGATCGGCCTCGCTCACGCCGACCAGGTCGAGCATGCGCTCGATGTGCGCGACGTATTGCTCGCGGATCCCGGCGAACTGTTCCTCGCGGTAGTACGACTCGTCGGGCAGGCCGATGCCGCCCTGCATGACGAACGCGATGTAGCGCGACGGGTCGCCCGGATCGTTGTCGATGTACATGCCGAAGAACCCGCCGAGGCCCTGCCGCTCGAGCTCGGCGGTGACCCGCACGAGTTCGGGGATCGAGGAGACGGCGAGCACCCGGGCCAGGTCGTCCCAGATGGGCTCGGCGCCGAGGAAGTCGACGCGGCTGGTGTCCATGAACGAGGCGTAGAGCGCGGCGACCTTGTCGGCTTCCGCCTCGGCTCCGCCCTCGATGAGGCCGGGCGCGGGAGCATCCGTGCCGGTGATGATGTCGCGCACCGCCTCCTCGGCGTTCTCGGCGAGCACCGCGAACGAACCGTAGCGCGCCTTGTCGCCCGGGATCTCGGTGCGATCGATCCACTTGCCGTTGACGTGACGGAACAGGTCGTCCTGCGGGCGGACCGCAGGATCGAGCTCGGTGAGGTCGATGCCGGAGGAGGAGGCTGCGTTGCTCATGCGACCACCCTAGCCACAGCGGCCGACAAAGCGGCCGGGAGCATTCACTCCCCTTCGGCCTGCACCAGTACCCGCAGCACGCTCGGCGCAGTGAACCGCCGATGGGCATCACCCGGTTGGAGCAACTTCAAGATCCCGAGCTCCGCCAACTGACCGACAAGCGTGTTCACCCGCCCGTAGGAGAGGTCGAGCGCGGCCGCCGCACGGCGCACGGTGAACGACGGATTGGCGACGGCGAACTGCACCAGTTCATGCGCGGTGCGGGCTCTGAGCGGCGAGTCCCGGACCTGTTGATCGAGCTGCTCCTGCACTTGAGCGAGCGCCAGCATCTGCCGCTTCGTCGTATCGGCGGCGACCGCGATCCCCTGGGCGAAGAAGCGTACGAAACCGTCCCAGTCGCCCTTCGTGCTCACGCCGAGCAGACTGTCGTAATATCCCGGTCGACGCGCCTCGAACCAGGGCGACACCGTGAGCGTCGGCTCCTCCAAGAGGCCTTGCGCCTGCAGGTGGAGCACGATCAGATAGCGCCCCACGCGCCCGTTGCCGTCGTGGAACGGGTGCAGGGTCTCGAACTGGTAGTGCGCCATCGCGGCGGCCACGACCGGATCGATACGACTCGAGTGATCGACACGCATCCAATCGCTCAGATCGCGCACTCGTCGCTCGAGCTCCGGTGAGGCCGGCGGCGGCACGAATCGTGCGGCGTGCACTGGGAACCCGAAGGGATCGGCCTCCGCTCTCCTGCCGATGACGACTTGCCTGTCCCGGACCGACCCCGATGCCGCTTCAAGAGGTGTACCCCGCATCAGCAGCGCATGAAGTTCGTTCAGTAGCGAGACCGAGATCGGCTGCCCCGACGCCACACGGTCGAAGCCGAAGTTCGCCATCGTGACGTAGTTGAGTACCTCGGTGAGCTCTGGCGTCGCGGGCGCGTCCTCATCGGCGGTCAGCACGTCTGACAGCGGCGCATATGTCCCTTCGAGCGCCGAAGTGCTCTGCGCCTCCCGGCGAAGCGCCGGGGAACGGAAGAGCGTCGGGTTCGGAAGCTGCCGCGCGGTCGCGTCGAGCGCCGCGAGCGCAGCCCGGGCCTTCAGCACGACGAGATAGGTCTCGGGAGTGAGCACAGGGCACTCGCTGGGGAGCGGTTCGGGCATGAACGCTGAGTGGCTCCACTCACCGAGCTGCGGATCCGTTCCATGGATCGGAACGAACGCACCGGGCATCCCTTTTTCGAACATCGACAGATCCATCACGTCAGACTACGCGAGAAAACTGCAATCAATAACTCACCCATGTCTGAAAAGTCGAAAAAACAGAAACGAGCGCTTGCTACGTACCTGTTTCCGAACATCGTGCTCTCGAGCCGCTCCGATGTCGGTGCCCGGCGCTAGCGTGGAACCCATGTCAGACACGGCACCCAGTTCGAGCAGCGCGCCCCGCGAGGGGCGCCGTACGATCGACCGCCGGATCGCGTCGCTCGCGATCCCGGCGCTCGGCGCGCTCATCGCGGAGCCCCTCTTCCTCATCGTCGATTCGGCGCTCGTCGGCCACCTGGGTGCGAGTTCGCTGGCCGGCCTCGCGGTCGCCGGCGCGATCCTGCAGACCGCCGTCGGCCTCATGATCTTCCTGGCGTACGCCACGACCCCGATGGTCGCGCGGCGTCGTGGCGCCGGCGACCTGCGGGGCGCGGTGCAGGCCGGCGTCGACGGCCTCTGGCTCGCGCTCGCGCTCGGCGCGGTCGTCGCCGCGCTGCTCTGGGCCGTCGGCGGGCCGCTGGTCGATGCGTTCGGCGCCTCGCCCGACACGGCCGCGCAGGCGCGCATCTACCTCTCGGTCTCGTGCCTCGGCATCCCGGCCATGCTCGTGGTCTTCGCCGCGACCGGCCTCCTGCGCGGCATGCAGGACACGAAGACCCCGCTCGCCGTCGCCACGATCGGCTTCGCCGTCAACGCCGTGCTCAACTGGGTGTTCATCTACGGGCTCGGCTGGGGCATCGGCGGCAGCGCCTGGGGCACCGTTGCCGCGCAGTGGGGCATGGTGCTCGTCTACGTCGTCGTGGTCTCACGGCATGCCCGCGCCCACGGGGCGAGCCTGCTCCCCCACCGCGACGGCCTCGCGCACGCCGGGCGCAGCGGCGGCTGGCTGTTCATCCGCACCCTCGGCCTCCGCGCAGCGCTGCTGCTCACCGTGGCTGCGGCGACGAGCCACGGCACCGTCGCGACCGCCGGCTACCAGGTCGTCTTCACCGTCTTCTCGACCGCGGCGTTCGCCCTCGACGCCCTCGCGATCGCCGCGCAGGCGCTCGTCGGCGACGCGCTCGGCCGGCGCGACGAACCGGGCGCCCGCGCCGTCGTGCGGCGCACCCTGTTCTGGGGGCTGCTCTGCGGGGCCGTCGTCGGTCTCGTACTCATCGCGACGAGCCCGGTGCTCGGCCGGGTGTTCAGCAGCGATCCGCGCGTGCTCGAGATCCTGCCGCCCGCGCTCATCGTGCTCGGCATCTCGCTCCCGCTCGGCGGCTTCGTGTTCGTGCTCGACGGCGTGCTCATGGGCGCGGGCGACGCCCGCTACCTCGCGTGGACCAGCCTCGTGAACCTCGCCGTGTACCTCCCCGTGCTCTGGCTCCTCACGACGACCGTCCCCACGGGCACGCCGGCGCTCATCGCGCTCACCGCCGGGTTCACCCTCGTCTTCATGGCCGCGCGCGCCATCACGCTCTGGCTCCGCGCCCGCGGCGGCCGCTGGATCGTCCTGGGCGTCTGAGCCCGGGCCGCGCATACTCGACGTAACATCACTCGTCCCCCGCAGCATCCGAACGACAGGAGCCCCCATGACCCTGCAGATCCGCCTCACCCAGGTCTTCGTCGACGATCAGGACCGCGCGAAGGCCTTCTACACCGAGACGCTCGGCTTCCTGGCGAAGCACGACGTCCCCACCGGCGCCGCCCGCTGGATCACCGTCGTGTCCGCCGCGGATCCCGACGGCGCCGAACTGCTGCTCGAGCCCAACCTGCACCCCGCCGCCCGGGCGTACACCGCGGCACTCGTCGCCGACGGGATCCCCGCGGCCCAGTTCGCCGTCGACGACGTGCAGGCGGAATACGACCGCCTGAGCGCGCTCGGCGTCCGGTTCACGCAGGAGCCGACGACCATGGGGCCGGTCACCACGGCCGTGCTCGACGACACCTGCGGCAACCTCGTGCAGCTCATGCACTACGCGGGGTAGTCCGGCACGGGCTCCCCCGACTAGCATCGGAAGACTGCCCGTGATCCGCCACCGGTGCCGCCCGCGGCCCCCGAACCCAGGAGTTCCGCCGTGTCCCAGCCCGCACCGCACTACGCCCATTCGCCCCGCGTCTGGGTCGGCGGGATCCTCGCGATCTTCACGGTCTTCGGGCTCGGGTTCGGATCCTGGCTGAGCCGCCTCCCCGCCACCCGCGACCACCTCGGCGCCAGCACCTTCGAGATGAGTCTCATCGGGCTCGGCATCGCAGCGGGATCGGTCATCGGTCTGCTCATCTCGGGCCGCACCGTCACCTGGCTCGGACCGCGCCGCACCCTGACCATCGGCGCGATCGTGCAGGCCGTCGCCATGCCGCTCGCGACCGTGCTCTTCTGGACCGAGGCCACGATCCCCGGCGTCGTCTGCCTCTTCATCTACGGGTTCTCGTTCAGCACCTCGGACGTCGCGATGAACGTCAGCGGCGCCGCCGCCGAACGCGCGCTCGGCCGCCCGCGCATGCCCGCCCTGCACGCGGGCTTCAGCCTCGGCAGCGTCAGCGCCATGGGCATCGGCGCCCTCGCCGAGAAGCTCGGCATCCCCGTCCCGGTGCACGTCTCGATCATCTTCGTGCTCGTCGTCGCGGTCGCGCTCGTCGCCGTCCGCTTCGTCCCGCACGACGAGCACGCGGCGCAGCGCGCCGCCGAGACCCGCACCGCAGCCTCCGCCATCACCGGCTCGATCCCCGTGATCCCGGCGGGCGCGCCCGCCGAGCCCGCGCCGACGCGCAGCCCCTGGCGCGATCCCCGGATCCTGCTCATCGGCCTCATCACGCTCAGCATGAGCCTCGCCGAGGGCGTCGCCGCCGACTGGATGCCGCTCGCGCTCGTCGACGGGCGCGACATCGCGAACGCCACCGGCACCCTCGTCCTCGGCGTGTTCTTCGTCTGCATGACCGCGACCCGATTCGCCGGCGCCGCGCTCCTCACCCGCTTCGGCCGCGTGCCCGTCCTCCGCGGCGGCGCGCTGCTCTGCACCGTCGGCGTGCTCATCGTGATCCTCGTGCCCGCCGTCTGGGCCGCGGTGATCGGCGCCGCGCTCTGGGGCATCGGCTGCGCGCTCGGGTTCCCCGTCGGCATGTCGGCAGCGGCCGACCGGCCCGCGACCGCGGTGCGCGACGTCGCGACGGTGTCGGCGATCGCGTACACCGCGTTCCTGCTCGGACCGATGATGATCGGCTTCCTCGGCGAGCACTTCGGCCTGCTGCAGGCGTTCTGGCCGCTCGCCGTGATCGTGCTGCTCTCCGGCCTCGTCGCCTCCGCCGCGCGCGAACCCCGCGCGGCCGCGCACTGATCGACGGGTAGGCTGTTCCGGTGCGAATCGTGGTTGCTGACTGCTCTGTTGACTATGCCGGGCGACTCTCGGCGCACCTTCCGCGCGCGACGCGCGTGCTCATGCTGAAGGGCGACGGCTCGATCCTGGTGCACTCCGACGGCGGCTCCTACAAGCCGCTCAACTGGATGAGCCCGCCCTGCTCGCTCGAGACCCTCGAGCTCGACGACGAGCGCCGCGATGCCGGCATCGTCGAGCAGTGGCAGGTCGTGCACAAGAAGACCGCCGACAAGCTCATCGTCTCGCTGTTCGAGATCATCCACGACTCGAGCCACGACCTGGGTGTCGACCCGGGCCTCATCAAGGACGGCGTCGAGGCGCACCTGCAGGAGCTCCTGGCCGACCAGATCGAGCTCCTCGGCGACGGCCACACCCTCGTGCGCCGCGAGTACATGACGGCGATCGGCCCGGTCGACATCCTCGCTCGCGACGAGGCGGGGGCCGCGGTCGCGGTCGAGATCAAGCGGCGCGGCGAGATCGACGGCGTCGAGCAGCTCACCCGCTACCTCGAACTCATGAACCGCGACCCCGTGCTGGCCCCCGTGCAGGGCGTCTTCGCAGCGCAGGAGATCAAACCGCAGGCGCGCACCCTCGCCGAGGACCGCGGGATCCGCTGCCTCGTGCTCGACTACGACGCGATGCGCGGCATGGAGGACCAGAACACGCTGTTCTAGCGGCGCGTCTCCGCCTCTGGTAGGTTAGGTGTCGCAGGACGCTCCGGCCTCCCGCATCAGCCAACGCCTCGACTTCGTCGGGGCGTTGTGTGTTTCCGGCCTTTCACGCCCAGCTCCTAGGCTGGACGCATGACCGTCTTCGCCGGAATCCTGCTGCTCATCAACGCGCTCTACAACGCCGTCGTCTGGCCCCGATTCTGGAAGCGCGTCAGCCAGGACCCCCGCGCCCGCGACGAGCAGGGCAAGGCGACGAAGTTCCTCACCGTGCACGCCGTGCTGATCGGCATCGCGCTCGTCATCGCAGCGGTCTCGGCCGTGGCGGCGACCCTGCTCCTGGCCGCATAGCCCTCCCGCGCCGCGCCGGCGGAATCACCGCCCAGTAGGCAAGGCCAGGCCCTGCTCACCCCCGGGCCGCTCGGGCAGCGCGCACCGCGGCGAGGAAGCGGGTCGCCCGTTCGCGGATCGTCTCGAGGTCGCCGGCCTCCACCGCGCGCTCCGGCGCGAGTTCCGAACCGGCACCCACCGCGAGGGCGCCCGCCGCGAACCACTCGCCGACGTTCTCGGCCGTCACACCGCCGGTCGGGACGAAGCGCGCCTCGGGGAACGGGCCCGACAGCGCCCGGATCCCCGTGGGACCGGCCAGCCCCCCGGGGAAGAACTTGACCGCGTCCGCGCCCGAGGCGAGCACGCGCTGCACCTCGCTCGGAGTGAAGGCACCGAGCATGGTGCAGCGGCCCGAACCGACGCTCGCCGCGGCGACCTCGGGGTCGAACCCCGGAGCGACGAGGAACGAAGCGCCTCCCGCGAGCGCCTGCTCGACCTGTCCGGGCCGCGTCAGAGTGCCGGCGCCGACGAGCAGGCCGGGAATTCCCGCGCGCACGAACTCCGCGATCACCTCGTGCGCGTCGGGCACCGTGAACGTGACCTCGATCGCCCGGACCCCCGCATCGATGAGCACGTGCCCGGCCGCGATCGCCCGCCCGGGCGAGGAGGCCCGCAGCACGGCGATGGTCCCGGCGTCGGCGAGCCGCCCGAGCGTCGACGCCGCTCCCGCTCCGCCCACGCCCAATCCGGCCTCGCCGATTCCGGCGCTCATGCGACCCGCTCCGAGATCCGCTCGTGGATCCGCAGCGCAACCGGCTTCCCGGAGGAGTCCCGCACGTACGTGATCAGGTCCTCGGGGAACTCGGATCCGGGGTCGCTCGACAGCACGCCGGGTCCCGCCGGCAGCAGCCTGGGGCTCGACATCGGGTCGATCGTGAACGTCCCGTCCTGCCGGGCGGCCGGCAGCGCGATCAGCTCGAACGCCGAACCGTCCTCGCGCAGGCGCAGATCCACCTGCCCGTAGAAGCCGCAGTCGTACCGGCCGACGAGGTCCAGGTAGGGCTCGAGCGGCTCCCCCGCGTCGACGCTCGGCGTCTCGGCGCCGAAGAGCACGTCGAGGATCCGCCGTTCGACCGCGTCCTTGAGCGGCCCGCCCTTCACCGAGTTGGTGAGCAGCGCGTAGCCGATCCGGTCCTCCGGATACCCGAGCAGCCGGCTCGAGTAGCCGATGGTGAGCCCGTCGTGCCCGAATGCGAAGCGACCGCGGCGCGGTTCCCGCATCCAGGCGTAGGCGATGTCGAGACCCGGGACCCCGCGATTCGCGAGCAGGCCGAAGAAGCCGGTCCCGGGCTCGGTGCGCCAGGCGTAGTCGAGGTAGCGCATCAGCTCGTTCGGCGTACTGAGCACGCCGCCGCCCGGAACGTCCCAACCCGGCAGCTGCCAGTGCCGCTGCCACCCCTCATCGCGAGCGAGGGAGGCTCGGTCGTCGACGATGTCGTGCGGCGCCGCGACCCGGTAGGTGATGACCTCGTCCGCGGTGGTGAAGGTGCGTGCCATGCCGGCGGGCTCGAGCACGCGTTCGCGCAGGACGTCCGCCCAGACGCGCCCCGTCACCCGCTCGACCACCGCGGCGGCGACCATGAAACCGGGGCCCGAGTACGAGAAGTCGGTGCCCGGCTCGAACATCACGGCGTCGTCCGCGAAGTGCTGGATCGAGGCCTGGATGCTGTCGTCGGCGTGGTCGGCGAGCAGCTCGTGCGCCCGACCGATCATGTACTGCGCATCGATGCCCGCGCCGTGGGTGATGAGGTGCCGCGTGGTGATCCGGGGATCGAGCGTCCCGAGGTCCGCGAGCAACGGGGCGACCGGGGCCTCGATGTCGAGCAGTCCTTCGCGCTCCAGCTGGGCGACGACGATCCCGACGAAGGTCTTCGAGATGGATCCGACCTGGAACACCGTGTCGCCGTCGACCGGGAGCGGGTGCTCGAGATGGGTGACGCCGTATCCGAGCCCCAGGCTCTCGTCGCCGATCCGGAGCCCGATCCCGAGTCCGGGGACCCGGAACTCCTCGAGCAGTGCGGGAACCTCGCGATCGAGCATTTCACGGAGCGTGTCGAGCATGGTGGCCTTTCCGGGAGTCATGACGGATTCGATTTCGGGTCGAGCAGGTCGCGGAGCGCGTCGCCCGCGAGATTGATCGCGAGGATCATGAGGACGAACACGCCGGCCGGCGGGACGAGCAGCCAGGCGTCGCTGCCGAGGTACTGCAGCGAGTCGGCGATCATGCTGCCGAAGTCCGCGTTGGGCGGCCGCACGCCGAAGCCGAGGAAGCTGAGCGCGGCGTAGGCGCCCTCGGACATCGAGAGATTGATCGCGGCGATCACGACGAGCGGCGAGGTGATGTTGGGCAGCACGTGCCGTCCCATGATCCACACGCGGCCCCGGCCGCTCAGGCGGGCGGCGCTGATGTAGTTGCGCGACATGATCTCCTGCGTCGCGCTGCGCACCGTGCGTGCGAACCGGGGGATGAAGACGATGCCGATGGCCACCGCGGCGTTGAGCAGGCCGCTGCCGAGGATCGCGAGCACGAGGATCGCGAGCAGGTACTCGGGGATCGCGAACAGGAAGTCGACGACCCGGGAGACGATGTTGTCGACGCGGCCGCCCCAGAACCCGGCGATCAGGCCGAGCACGGTGCCGAAGATCAGGGCGATCGCGGTCGCGGCGACGGCCGCGACCACGGCCGGGCGGATCGCCGCCAGCACGCGCGAGAGCTGGTCCCGGCCGAGCGCGTCGGTCCCGAACCAGAAGTCCGGGCTCGGGAGGCCCAGCCGCGGACCGGCGTTGAGCTGGTTCGGATCATGCGGGGCGATGAGCGGGCCGATGACGGCGAGCAGCACGTAGAGCGCGAGCACCGCGAACGCGATGGTGCCGACGGCCGACAGGCGCTTCCGCGCCCGCGGTCGGGGGATGGTGTTCGCGATGGTCTCGGTGAGTTCCTGGGTCATTTCCGTGCGATCCTCCGGTCGAGAGCGGGCACGATGAGGTCGACCGCGAGGTTCGCGGCGATGAACGATCCGGCGAGCACGAGCGCTTGCGCATTGAGCTGCACGAAGTCCCGGGTGCCGATCGATTGGAGGATGCCGCGGCCGAGACCGGGCAGGCTGAAGATCTGCTCCACGATGAGAAGGCCGCCGATGAGCGTGCCGAAGGTGAATCCGACGAAGGTGAGGATCGGCGGCAGCGCGGCGCGCAGCGCGTACCCGTAGGTGACTCGGGCGTTCGACAGCCCGTTCACCCGCGCCGAGAGCACGAAGGGCTGCCCGAGCACCTCGAGCATCGCGGCCCGGGTCATCTGCATCACGAGCGGCGCCGTCGGGATCCCCACCGCGATCGCGGGGAGGATCATCGTCTGGAGATTGCCGATCGGACTGTCCTCGAAGCGGATGTAGGTCGGCGAGTAGAGGTTCGTCAGCAGGCTCGAGGCGAGCAGCATCGCGATCGTCCCGGTGATGAAGCCGGGGAACGCGAAGATCAGGATCATCGGGACGCGGATCCCGACGTCGACGCCGGACCCCGCTCGCTTCGCGGCGATGACGCCGAGCGGAACGCCGAGCACGACCGCGACGAGCAGGCTCAGCACCGCGAGCTCGAACGAGACCGGGATCTGCTGCTGCAGCACTTCGGTGGTCTTGAGTCCCGAGAACGGCGAGGTGCCGAAGTCGCCGCGCACGACGCCGAAGAGCCAGTCGAGGTACTGCACGATGATCGGCCGGTCGAGTCCCAGCTGGTGCTCGAGGGCGGCGATGGTCTCGGGCGACGCCTTGGATCCGGCGATGATGGTCGCCGGGTTGCCCTGCACGAGGCCGCGCCCGGCGAAGAAGATGAGCAGGCTCAGGACGATCAGCACGCCGATCGAGGCGCCGATGCGGGTCAGGATGTACTTGGTCACTGCGCGCCTCCCGCGTGCTCGTCGCGCCGTCGCGTCAGTCGGAGTTCGCCGGGGAAGTGGCAGCGCACGGTGTGCCCGTCCGCTGCGGGCCGCAGCTCGGGCTCCTCCGCGCGGCAGCGATCCCGGGCGATGGGGCACCGCGAGGCGAAGCGGCATCCCCGGGGCAGGTCGACCGCGCTGGGCGGGTCGCCCTCGAGGATGATGCGCTCGGGCCGGAACTCGTCGCTCGGCAGCGCGGGCTCCGCGGAGCGCAGCGCCACGGAGTAGGGGTGCAGCAGCTCCGCGTCGAACTTCTCGGCGGGAGCGAGTTCGACCACCTGGCCGAGGTACATCACCGCGATCCGATCGCTGACGCCGCGCACGGCCCGGAGGTCGTGCGAGATGAAGACGTAGGCCGCGCCGGTGCGCTCCTGCAGGTCGCGCAGCAGCCCGATCACCTGCATCTGCAGCGATGCGTCGAGCGAGCTCACCGCCTCGTCGAGCAGGATCAGGGCGGGATCGGACGCGATGGCCCGGGCGATGCAGACTCGCTGCTGCTGACCGCCCGACAGCTCGTGCGGAAGCCGATCGAGCAGCTGCTCGTCGAGCTCGACGAGCTCCATGAGCCGCGTCACCCGGGCCCGCCGCTCCTCACCGCCGAGGTCGGGCAGCGCCTCCGCGATCGCGGAGAAGACCGTCAGGCGCGGGTTGAGCGCGCTCGCCGGATCCTGGAACACCGCCTGCACCCGACCGTCGTGGGCGCCCGCGGGCCGCCCGGCCCACTCGATCTCGCCCGCGTCGGCCCGGTCGAGCCCGACGAGCACCCGTCCGAGGGTGGACTTGCCGCAGCCCGATTCCCCGACGACGCCGAGGGTGGTGCCGGCCGGCACCTCGACGTCGATGCCGTCGACCGCGTGGAGCACCCGGCGCTTCGCGAAGAGGCGCTCCTGCGGCAGCGGGAACCGCCGATGGATGCCCGCCGCGCGGAGCGCGAGCGGTGCCGTCGCCTGTGCGCTCTGAGTCATGAGTCCCCCGCCTTCCGTGCGGTCGCCGTCGGTTGCATCTCGGCGGCGGCGAAGAGCTGTCGCGTGTAGGGGTGCTGCGGGTTCGCCATGATCTCCTCGGTCAGGCCCTCCTCGAGCACCCGCCCGCCGCGCATCACGACGATGCGCGTGCAGAGCTCGACGACGACGCCGATGTCGTGGGTGATGAGCAGCAGCGACATCTCGCGGGAATCCAGTTCGCGCTGCATCAGGTCGATGATCTGCGCTTGAACGGTGACATCGAGCGCGGTCGTCGGCTCGTCGGCGATCAGCAGACGCGGCTCGTTGATGAGCGACATCGCGATGAGCACCCGCTGCCGCATCCCGCCCGAGAGCTCGTGCGGGAACGCCTTCCGCTTGAGGTGCGGTTCGGGGATCCCCACCTCGCCGAGCGCCTGCTCGACGAGCTCGGTGCACTCGGCCCGGCTCAGGCGGCGGTGCGCGCGCAGGACGTCGCGCAGCTGGGTGCCGACCCGGAGCACGGGATTGAGACTCGCCAGCGGGTCCTGCGGGATCCGGGCGATGCCCACGCTGCGGAGCGCGCGGAACTCCGTCTCGGAGAGCGAGCCGAGATCGCGACCGTCGTAGACGATCTCGCCGCCGACCCGCGCGCCCTTCGGCAGCGACCGCAGGATCGCCGAGGTGAGGGTGCTCTTCCCCGAGCCGGACTCCCCGACGATCCCGACCCGCTCGCCGGGGGCGATCGAGAGCGAGACCTCGGACACCGCGGGTCGCGGCGCCGAGCCGTACGTGATGCTCACGTTCCTGAGTTCGATCATTCGTCGTTCCTGCTGCTCCTCTTCGAGCCGAGGGGCGGCGCGATCGTCGCGCCGCCCCCGCCCCGGTTACTTCTCGACGCCCGCCAGGAACGTACGGCTCTGGCTGGAGGGCACGTCGATGCCCTTCAGGCCGGCCGTGTTCGCGACGAACATGTCGGTCGCGAGCAGCGTCAGCGTCGGGTACACGATCGAGGCTTCCTTGTTCTCGACCGCGACGAGCGCCTTCTGGTACTCCTCCTGGGAGCCAGCCTTCAGCGCGCTGTCGAGCAGCGACTGCAGTTCGGCGGGCACCGGTCCCTGGCGACCCGGCGCCGGCGCGATGTACTGGTAGGGGTTCGGGTAGTAGGACTGGGCGTTCCAGCTCAGGCCGTAGTCGAGCGCGGTGAGGCGATCGCCCCAGGTGCCGCCCTCGAGCGGCTCCAGCTCGACGGTGATGCCCGCGGCGGCCAGCTGCGACTGCATGGTGGCGAGCAGGTCGTTCGTGCCGTGGTCGTATCCGCTGATGTACATCAGCTTCGTCTTCACCCCGCCCGGGAATCCCGCCTCGGCGAGCAGCTGCTTCGCCTTCGCCGGATCGGGCTGGTAGTTCGGCACCTGATCGACCTTGGGCGCCCAGGCGAGGCTCGGCGGCAGGTAGGCGCTGGGCGAGGCGGCCCCGCCGTAGGCCTGATCGGCGAGCGCCTTGCGGTCGAACGCCAGGGCGAGCGCCTGACGCACCTTCGGGTTGTCGAAGGGCGCCTTGGTGTCGTTGATCTGCAGGAAGATCGTCGAGTCGGTGTGCACCTGCTTCACCTCGACCTTGTCGCCGGTGAGGCCCTTCGCCGCGCCCTGGTCGGGGAAGATGATGTCGACCTTGCCGGCCTTGAGGTTGCTCACCTGGGTTCCCATGTTGGGCATGTAGAGCACGCTGAGCTTCGCGGACTTCGCCTTGTCACCCCAGTAGGAGTCGTTGCGCTGGAGCTGGAGGCTCGTCTCGGGCTCGTACGCCGACTGCGTCCAGGGGCCCGTGCCGACCATCTTCGTGGCGAGGTTCTCCTTCTCCGCCGACTTGCTGAGGATCGCGCATCCCCAGACCAGCGGGTTGGCCATGTTGTTCACGAACCCGGCGTCGGGGCTCGACAGCGAGAACTTGACGTGCGATGCGTCGACCTTCTCCACCCCCTTGTAGGTGGGGAACAGTTCCTTGTCGATCCGCTCGGGGCTGGTCGTCAGCCGCTCGAAGGTGTAGACGACATCATCGGCGTCGAGGGTGTCGCCGTTGCTGAACGTGACGCCGTCGCGCAGCGCGAAGGTGTAGCTCAGGCCGTCGGCGCTCTTCTCGTACCCGGTGGCGAGCCCGGGGACGACCTCGCCGTCCGCGGTGGTCTGCATGAGGCACTCGTAGCTGAGCTGCCAGGCGAAGCGGTCGGCGAACATGCTCGAGCGCTGCGGGTCGAGGGAGGTCGGGGCGGTGGTCTCGGCAACGGTGATCGCACCGCCTCCGCTTCCACCTCCCGCGTTTCCGCCGGCGTCCGGCGCGCTGCATGCGGCGAGCGCGAAGAGCGCGAGCACGCCGATTCCGGCGGCTCCCGCCTGGGTGAGGTGGCGATGGGTGATTGGCATGGTCGAAACCCTTCCGTCTTTGGAGGCCCGAGGTGGTCTGGAGGGAACCTACCAGCGAATGTTGTGCATTGCAATCTTCTATTTTGCATTGCAAAAGTTTGAACGCTGTGTCAGAGTGTGACCGACACGTCAGCGCGGCCGCGGGGCCGCTCGTTCAGAGAGGGGCGGCATGCCTGCGAACCCGTCGCCCGAGCTCGTGATCCGCGGGGCCTCGATCCCCCGGCCGCATCGCCGGGAGCTCGACCGCGGCGCCGTCGTCATCGCCGAGGGCCGCATCGCCGCGGTGCTCCCCGACGACGTCGGCATCGATCCCGCGGTGCCCCGGATCGACGCCGCGGGCCGCGTCGTGCTGCCCGGCCTGATCGACGCGCACAGCCACGCCGAGGCCGCGCTCGGCGAGCCCGAGGCGGAGCTCGCGATGCTCCGTCAGGGCGTCACCTCGGCGGTGATCGGGCAGGACGGCGTCTCCTTCGCTCCGGCGTCCGGTTCTGCCGCGCACGAGCTGTCGCGATACTTCGCCGCGATCAACGGCCCCGTTCCCGCAGCGCTCGCCGCGGGAACCGACCTCGCCACCGCCCGCCGCGAGCTCACCGCCCCGGCACGCGTCAACGCGGCGCTGCTCGTGCCGTGCGGGAACCTGCGCGCCTCGCGGGCGGGCTTCGGGTCGGCACCGCTGACGGACGACGAGCTCGCGTCCGTAGAACGCGACGCCCGGCTGGCGCTCGACCAGGGCGCCGTCGGACTCTCTCTCGGGCTCGAGTACGTGCCCGGCGGCTTCGCCGACCAGCGCGAACTGCTCGCCTACGCGCGCATCGCCGCTGAGCACGGGGTCCCGCTGGTGGCGCACATCCGCGGGTACGAGGAGCGCTCGCCCGAGGGTCTCGCCGAGTTCATCGGCCTCGCCCGCGGCACCGGTGCATCGCTGCACGTCTCGCACCTGCACGGCCCCGCCGAGCTCATCCTCCCGCGGATCGACGCGGCCATCGCTTCGGGCGTCGATCTGACGTTCGACTCCTACCCCTACCGGCGCGGCAACACCATCCTGGCCATGCTCGCCCTGCCGGCCGAACTGCAGCGCGGCGGCCCGACGGCGACGCTCGAGGCGCTCGCGGATCCGGGACTGCTGGATCGGCTGGAGCGCGAATGGTTCCCCGACGCGGCCGAACTGCTGAGCCGGGTCACGATCTCCTTCGCCCCGCACCCCGACTGGACCTGGATCGAGGGGCGGCTGCTCAACGAGGCCGCGCTCGAGACCGGCCGCAGCGCGGGAGCGCTCGTGTGCGAGCTGCTCCGCGCGACCGAGCTCGCCACCGGAGCGATCGTGCAGCAGCCCGAGGCCAACCGCGTGTCGGATCTGCGCGCGATCGCGGGTCACGCGGCTCACCTGGGCAGCTCCGACGGCGTGTACCTGGGCAGCCGCCCGCACCCCCGCGGCTGGGGCAGCTTCGCCCGGATGCTCCGCCGGCACGTGCTCGAGTGGGGCGATTGGAGCTGGTGGGATGCCGCCGAGCACCTCTCGGGGCGCGCCGCGCGCCGCTTCGGCCTCGCCGGACGCGGCAGCCTCACAGCAGGCTCGGTGGCCGACCTCGCGCTCATCGATCCCGGATCCCTGTACGATCGCGCCGACTACGACAATCCGCGGGTGCCCGCCGACGGCGTCCTCGACGTGCTCGTGGCCGGCGTTCCCACGCTCTCCGCGGGACGGCTGACCGAGTACCTCGGAGGACGCGGCATCCCCGACCACGCAAGGAGCAGCGCATGACCGCATCGGATTCCGGGGCCCCGGCCCAGCGCAACAATTCCGCCTCGCTGCGCAAGGCGCTCAGCATCCTGCTGCACATCGGCGGCGAGACCGACGGCGACGGGTTCACACTGACGCGGCTCAGCGAAGAGCTCGGGATCAACAAGAGCACCGTGGTGCGCCTGCTGCAGCCGCTGCTCGAGACCCACTTCGTCGAGCAGAACGAGAGCACCGGCGTCTACCAGCTGGGCTGGCAGAACGCGCAGCTCGGCCAGGCGTATCTCGCCGGAGTGCGCGTCGATCTCGACATGCACCAGATCCTCGTCGAGCTGACCCGCCGGAGCGGGGAGACCTCGCACCTGGTCCGAGCGGCCTCCCCGTCGGTCGTCTACATCGACAAGGTCGACAGCCCGCACGCGGTGCGCATGGTGTCCCGGGTGGGCAACTCGCAGCCGATGTACTCGACGAGCGTCGGCAAGTGCATCCTCGCCCACGCCGACGAGTCCACCCTGCAGGCCGTGCTCGCCGCAGGTATGCCCCGTCGCACCCCCACGACCATCACCACCGAAGCGGGGATGCGCGCCGAGCTGCAGCGGATCCGCGAACAGGGGTGGGCGATCGACGACGTCGAGAACGAGGACGGGATCCGCTGCGTCGCGGCGCCCGTGTTCGACGCCGACGGACGCTGCCAGCACGCCATCAGCGCGTCGGGCCCGGTGTCCCGGGTGCCCCGCGACCGCGTCCCCCAGCTCGTGCCGCTCGTCACCGGAGCGGCCGCAGAGATCTCACGGCGCATGGGCGCGCCGTCCACCGCCGCAGGAGGCCCCGTATGACCAGCGAACCCGTCCCGCCCCTCGGCAAGGGGGTCGGCCTCGCCGCCCACTCCGGGTTCGATCCCGTCGGCTCGCCCGTCTGGGCGGCCGGGGGCGACTTCCCCCAGCTGACGCTCGACGGCGAGCGGCTCGCCGAGAACATCGCCCGCATGGCGGCCTACACTGCGGGGCGCGGCGTGCGTTTCGCTCCGCACGGCAAGACGATGATGTCGCCGAGGATCGCCGAGATGCAGCTCGCCGCCGGAGCCTGGGGCATCACCGCGGCGACGCCGACGCAGCTGAGGGTCTACCGCGACGCCGGAGTGCAGCGCCTGATCCTCGCGAACCAGCTGGTCGACCCGAACGCCGTCGCCTGGCTGCGGAGCGAGCTCGATCGGGATCCCGCGTTCGAGTGCGCGGTGTTCGTCGATTCGCCCGCCGGCCTCGACCTGCTCGAGGGGCCCGGAATCCGCCCGCTCCCCGTGCTCGTCGAGATCGGGCACCCCGGCGGCCGTACCGGCGTGCGGAGCATCACCGCGGCCGAGGAGCTCGCCGCCGAGGTGCGCCGCCGGCCCGGCCTGCGCCTCGCCGGCCTCGCCGCCTACGAGGGGAGCCTCGGCGGCGACCCCTCGCCCGAGGTCCTCGCCGCGGTCCGCGCATTCTCGCGCGAGATCGGCGCCTGCGCCACGAAGCTGCTGGCGGCCGGGGTCCTGCCCGAGGACGGTTTCGTCACGATCGGCGGCAGCGCCTTCTTCGACGCCGCGATCGACGGACTCGTCGCGGGCGGGCTGGAGCCGGCCCGCGTGGTGCTGCGCAGCGGCGCCTACGTCACCCACGACGACGGCTTCTATCGACGCATGACCCCGCGCAGCCGCGGTGCTGCTGACGCCCCCGAGCTGCGGGCGGCCCTCACGCTCTGGGCGCCCGTGCTGAGCCGTCCCGAACCGGGCCTCGCCCTGCTGCTCTGCGGCCGGCGCGACGTCGGCTTCGATCAGGGGCTCCCGAAGGTGCGCGGGGCACGGAACCGCGACGGATCCGACGCCCGACCGCTCGAGGGCACGATCACCCAGCTGGCCGATCAGCACGCCTTCCTCGAGGTCGCCGACGACGCGGACCTCGCCGTCGGCGACCTGGTCGAGCTCGGCATCTCCCACCCGTGCACGACCGTCGACCGCTGGGGATCGATTCCGATCCTCGACCGCGACCACCGCATCGTCGAGGTGATTCGGACCCGTTTCGCATGAGCACCGAAGCAGCCGAAGTCGTCACCATCGGCGAGAGCATGGGTCTGTTCTTCGCCCCGGACGGGCGAGTGGTCGAGTCCCGCCCGCACTTCGAGGTCTCCTTCGGCGGAGCCGAGTCGAACGTCGCCATCGGGCTCGCCCGGCTCGGGCGCCGGGTCGAATGGATCGGGCGGCTCGGCGACGACGAGCTCGGACACTTCATCGCGCGCGAGCTCCGCGGCGAGCACGTGACCGTCGCCGACCGCTTCGGCGGCGGCCCGACCGGGATCATGGTGCGCACGCGACGCGGCCACGGCCGAGCGTTCGTGCAGTACGCGCGGACCGGCAGCGCCGGATCCACGCTCGCCCCCGCCGACCTCGACCTCGAGGCGATCCGGAACGCCCGACTGCTCCACGTGTCGGGGATCACCGCGGCCCTCGGCGAGGCCCCCCGGGCCGCCGTCGAGCTCGCGGTCCGCACCGCGCGCGCGGCGGGCGTGCTCGTGAGCTTCGACGTCAATCATCGGCAAGCGCTCTGGCAGCGCGATGACGCCCGGACGGCCCTCGCGGGTCTGATCGCCGGATCCGACATCGTCTTCGCGACCGACGCCGAAGCCCGGCTGGTGCTCGGCGTCTCCGATCCGACCCGCACCGACGAGGACCTCGCCCACGGCCTCGCGGCCATGGGCGTCTCCGAGGTCGTGGTGAAGCGCGGCAGCGAGGGCAGTCTCTCGCTCGTCGGGGGATCCCGCTACGACCAGCACCTGCTCCCCGCCGCAGAGCGGGACGCGGTCGGCGCCGGGGACGCATTCGCCGCCGGCTACATCGACGCGCTGCTCTCCGGGCACGATCCGCAGCAGCGGCTCGACTTCGCCGGAACCGTCGCCGCCCACGCCGTCACCGTGATCGGCGATTGGGAAGGCCTCCCGAGAGCCGGCGACCTCGCGCACCACTCCCAGGCCGACATCCTGCGCTAGCCGACCGGCAGCGCCCGACCCGCAAGGAACTCCTCATGACCGGCACCACCGTGATCCGCACCGAAGCGGCCCCCGCACCTGCGCACACCTTCTCCCAGGGCATCCGCAAGGGCGGACTGCTGCAGGTGTCGGGGCAGGGACCCATGGACCCCGCGACGAACCAGTACATCGCCGAGGGCGACGTCCACGCGCAGACCCTGCGCACGCTCGAGAACGTCCGCGCGATCCTCGAGGCCGGCGGCGCATCGGTCTCCGACGTGCTCATGTTCCGCGTCTATCTGACCGATCAGCAGGACTTCACCCGGATGAACGAGGCCTACGGCGAGTTCGTCCGGACGCACGTGCCGAGCGGAGAACTGCCCTGTCGCACCACGGTGTTCACCGGCCTGCCCCACCCCGAGATGCTCGTCGAAATCGACGCGCTCGCGGTGCCCGGTTCAGACGCCTGAATCCGGCCAGGAAGCACCGCCCTCAGTCCGCGCGCACCCCGTCGAGGATGATCCCGACGCCGCGGGCGAACGAGGCGTCGAGTTCGACCGGCGACGGACCGTCGGCGAGCACGCCGAGCTCGCGCGCCTGCAGCTGGGTCTGCGTCGACTGGGCGTGCCCGAACACGTAGAGCAGCAGCGTGCGCGCGCCGTCCTCGCCGAGGAGCTCGCCGAGCCGGGCCTCGACCGCCGACGCTCCGAGGCGGAACGCCGACGCGGTCGCGACCACGTCGGCCCCGTCGCGGATCCCGAGCAGCGCTCGCCGCAGGTCCGCGCAGATCCCGGCGGGGTCCTCGCTGCCGAGGTCGACCGTCCCGACGATCTCGTCGGCCATGAGCGCGAGCAGCGTCTGCTTGTCGGCGACGTGGTGGTAGAGCGCGCTCGGCTGCACGTCGAGCTCCGCCGCGACCCGTCGCATGGAGCAGAACTCGAGCCCCTGCGCGTCGAGCACGCGCAGGGCGGCGGCGACGACATCGGAGCGGGAGTTGCGCATGCCCGAATGCTACATGCCGACACCTGAACACCGTTCAGGTAAGGTGAACACTGTTCAGGTGCCACCGCGGCACCGGCGGCGGTGCGCACCGCACCGCCGGGAACCGTAGGATCGGAGCCGAGATGACCCAGCCCGCACCGCAGCCCGAGGCCGCGCGCACCGCACCCGAGACGCGCGAGCGCGCCCAGTCGCGCCGTCGCGGCAGCACCGCGACCGACCTGGCCCTCATCGCCGGCTTCGCCGCGCTCATCGCCGCCAGCGCGCTGCTCCCGGCGATCCCGATCGGGCCCGTCCCGATCACCCTCCAGACCTTCGCCGTGATGCTCGCGGGAGCCGTGCTCGGGGCCCGCCGCGGCTTCCTCGCCGTGCTCCTCTACCTCGCGCTGGGCGCGATCGGCCTCCCCGTGTTCTCGGGCGGCGCCGCGGGCCTCGGCGTGTTCGCGGGCCCGACCGTCGGCTACCTCGTCGCGTTCCCCTTCGCCGCGCTCCTCACCGGCTTCATCGTCGAGCGGCTCCCCCGGCGCAGCATCGCGACGAGCATCCCGCTGATCATGCTCGCGGGCCTCGTCTCGAGCTTCGTCTTCATCCACCCGCTCGGGATCCTCGGCCTCACGCTCCGAGTCCCCATGACGATCGACCAGGCGTTCACCGTCGACCTCGCATTCTGGCCCGGCGACGTGATCAAGAACCTCCTGATGGCCGCCGTCGCCACCGGCGTGCACCGCGCGTTCCCCGACCTGCTGCCCCGCCGCGCCCGCCGCACGGCGAGCACGACGGCCCCCGCACCCGCCGCACCGTGATCGAGTTCGACGGCGCCGAGGTCGCACTGGAGCCGGACCGGACCGGCGACGAGCCGGTCCGGATCCTGCACCCGCTCGATCTCGTGCTCGCCGAGCGCCGCATCGCCGTGATCGGGCCCAACGGCTCGGGCAAATCGACGCTCGCGAGGCTCATCAACGGCCTCGTGCTCCCCACCGCGGGCGCGGTGCGGGTGCGCGATGCCGCAGGGTCGCCGCTCGACACGATCGACGACGGCGCGAAGGTCCGCCGCCGCGTCGGCTTCGTCTTCACCCAGCCGGCCGCCCAGCTCGTCATGCCGACCGTGCTCGAGGACGTGGCGCTCTCGCTGCGACGGGAGCATCGCAGGCGGGCCGAACGCGACGCCGCAGCGCTCGCGGCGCTGGAGCGCTTCGGCCTCGCGGCGCTCGCCGACCGCAGCGTGCACACGCTCTCGGGCGGCCAGCAGCAGCTCCTCGCGATCGCGAGCGTGCTCGCCGCCGGCCCCGGGATCCTCGTCGCCGACGAGCCGACCACCCTGCTCGACCTGCGCAACGCGCGCCGCATCGGCGAACTGCTGCTCGGGCTGGATCAGCAGCTCGTCGTCGCCACCCACGACCTCGAGCTCGCGGCGCAGTGCGACCGCGCCCTGCTGGTCGAGGGCGGGCGCGTGGTCGCCGACGGCGGCCCCGCCGACGTGATCGCGCACTACCGGGCGACGGTGTGAAGCCGTGACCCGACGACGCGGCCTCCGCGCTCCCGCCGGCTCCCCCATCGGGAGCTACGTGCCCGGCAACGGCCCTCTCCACCGGCTCTCCCCGGGGGTCAAACTGCTCGCGCTCGCCGCCTTCGCGGTGGGCATCGTCGCGACGCAGCAGGCGCTCGCCCCGATCCCGGCGCTCGTCTGCGGCCTCGCCGCGCTCGCCCTGGGCCTCCTCGCCGCGGTGATCGCGGGCCTGCGCGGGCGCCGACTCCTCCGAGTGGCGCTGGGCTTCGCCGTGGTCGGCGCGCTCGTCTTCGCGTTCCAGGCCTGGCAGCACGGCCCGGTCCGGGCGCTCACCGTGACGAGCGGGCTGTTCGCGCTCGTCATCGCCGCGTCGGCCGTCACCACGTCCACCCGAGCGGAGGAGATGGTCGACGCGATCACCCGCGGCCTGCGACCGTTCCGCCGCTTCGGCGTGGATCCCGATCGGGTCGGGCTCGCCTTCTCGCTCGCGTTCCGCGCCCTGCCGGAGGCGTTCCGCATCGCCGCCGAATCGCGCGACGCCGCGCGTGCGCGCGGGCTCTCGCGGAACCCTCGGGCCTACGCGACCCCGCTCGTGATCCGCATGGTGGCCCACGCCCGTGCCACCGGAGCCGCGATGCAGGCCCGCGGACTCGGCGACGACTGACCGGCGAACGTAGAATCGAGGGCATGGCCGACGCCCCGAACCCCGACTCGCAGACCCCCGAGGCCCCCGAGGAGGCATCCGCCGACCCGCGGGTTCCCGAGGGGCTCACCGCCGACTACGAGAACACCGGGGCCCGCGAAGCGCTCGACGCCCTGCAGGCGACGCCCGACTACGAGCGCCTCGCCGCGTTCCTCTCGGCGTTGCGCGAGGGCTACCTGGTCGCCGACGTGACCGGGCAGGTCGGCGGCGCGCAGGGCGCGAAGAAGCAGAAGCGCGGCGGCACCCGGATCCGCACCATCCGCTCGACCAAGGGCCAGCTCGTACTGCCACTCTTCACCTCGATGGCCGAGCTGCGCACCGCCGTGCCGAAGGGCTCGAACGGCGAGGCGGCGAAGGGCGCGGTCATGCCGGCGCTGGGCGCGCTGAATCTGATCCGCTCCGACCGCTTCGTCGCCGCCGAGTTCGACGCGGGCACCGCGAAGCTCGTCGTGCTCCGCAAGTACATCGAGCTGGCGCTCTCGGAAGCCCCGATCGACGCGGCCGCGCTCGAGGGGATGCGGTAGGGGCGACAGGCCCCGAACGCGCTGAAGGAGATTCGGGCTCGGAAGGAGACTCCCGCAGGGGGATCTCCTTCCGAGCCCGAATCTCCTTCTCAGCGCGGAGCGGCTGCGGGCGGCTGCGGGCGGCTGCGGGCGGCTGCGGGCGGCTGCGGGCGGCTGCGGGCGGCTGCGGGCGGCTGCGGGCGGCTGCGGGCGGCTGCGGGCGGTTACTCCGCCTCGACCGCCTTGACCTTGAAGGCGCGCACGATCTGGATGATGCCGAGGATCACGAGCGAGACGCCGCCGAAGATCCACAGGTAGACCGCGCCCCAGATCGGGGTGAGCATGAGCGAGAAGCCGGCGAGGATGCTGATGATCGCGAAGATGATCGTCCAGGCGCTGTTGCCGCTCTTCTTGAGCGTGCTCAGGGCGAAGATGCCCTCGAACAGCCACATGATGCCGATCGCGATCGCCGCGAACAGCGCGAGGAAGGCGGCCGAGGCGGCGAGGTTCGCCATCACGACGATGCCGGCGATCACGTAGAGGATGCCGAGCACGATGTTGCCGGTGCGCGACCAGCCGCTCAGCGTCTTCGAGAAGATCGCCGTGCCGAGCGACACCACGCCGGCGCCGACCATGTAGACCGCGAGGATCACCGCGGTGACCTGCAGGGCGATCGCGCCCGACTTCAGCGGGTTAACGAGGATCAGGATTCCGACGATCAGCGCGATCAGGCCGCCGAGACCGAAGATGACGCGGATCGCGTCGACCGCGTGCCGCTCGGTGGAGGTTTCGGGGGTGGACATGGTGTCTCCTTTGCAGCGGGAAGCCGATGCCTGTGCGGTACCGGGCCTGCCCCCATTGTGTCCGAGGATTTCACCGGGCCGGAGAGCCCTCGCCGAAAAGCGCCGGGCCGGCCACAGGAGCGGCCGGCCCGGCGCGGGCGAGCGGAGCGGTCAGCGGATCTCGCCGTTGAAGGTCCACTGCGTACGCGGGACCCCCTCGACGGTCACCCAGGTGTCGGGGCGCGTCCCGTTCGCGGGGGTGCAGTGCTCGGCGACGACCTCGTCGATCGCGGCCGCGAGACGACGGGCGAGCTCGGGATCCTCCTGGAGCCGGTGCTCGAACAGCTTGACGGTGACCAATGGCATGCGTTCCCCCTAGGCCCAGACTCGTTCGATGCGGGAGCGCCGCTCGGCGCGCGCCGCGAGCGCCTGCTCCATCGTCACGGGCGCGAAGCGCACCGCGACGCCCGGAGCCATCCGGGCGAACAGGTCCATGTCGGCGCTGATGACGGTTCCGGCCTGGGCGTAGCCGCCGCCCGAGACCGCGTCGCAGTGCAGCACGATCGGCTGCGTGCCGCCCGGGATCTGGATCGATCCGACGGCGTAGCCCGCGTCGGTGATGTTCGACGGGTCCTGCCCGGCCCCGAACGGCTGCTCCTCGGCTTTCCAGGGCGCGCCCGGCCCGTCGAAGCGGAGCCCCATGCGGTCGGCGACCGGGGTGAGGGTCCACTCGGCCTCCGTGAGGTTGGCGAGCCCCTCGGCGGTGAGCTTGTGGTCGTAGAGCCCCAGCAGCACCCGCACCTCGACCTGGCGCTCGTAGCTCGGCAGCCAGGCGTCGGGGATCCGGTCGAGCCCTGCGCGATCGCTCGGCGCGGGCGTCCCCACCGGGATCCGGTCCCCGGCCTGCAGCGCGCGGCCCTCGAAGCCGCCCAGCTTGCCGATCGGGTAGGTGGAGCGCGAGCCGAGCACCTCGGGCACGTCGACGCCGCCCGCCACCGCGATGAAGAACTTGGTCCCGCCGCGGATCATGCCGAACGACAGCCGGTCCCCCGCGGAGAGCGAGAGGCGGGCGTTCTGCTCGGCGGGCGCGCCGTTCACCAGCACGTCGACCGGCGCACCGGTGACCGCGACGACGACGTCCTCGTCGGTCGTGAGCGTCGGCCCGAGATAGGTCGCCTCGAGCACCGCGGCATCAGGACCGTTGCCGACGAGCCGGTTCGCGAGGGTCGCCGCGTACAGGTCCATGGCCCCGCCCTGCGGGATCCCGAAGCGGTAGTAACCGAAGCGGCCGCGATCCTGCACGGTGGTCGCGAGACCGGGGGTCTGAATCTCAAGCGGCATCGAGGGCCTCCAGGAGTGCGCGGTTGGAGGCCTCGGGATCGGCGAGCGCCTCGGAGAGGGAGAAGGTGACCGGAGCCTGCCGGTAGCGGTAGCTCCCGTCGGCGACGGCGGCTTCGATCTCGCGGTACTCGGCCTCGTCGACGGGTCGGTACTTGACGATGTCGCCCGTACGGAACAGCACCATGAAGTCGCTGAAGTCGGCGAGCCGCTGCTCGGGATCGAAAATGGGGGTCGGCGTGATCCCGAGCATCTGGTATCCGCCCGCGCCCCGCACCGAGTAGTGCGCGGTGAAGCAGCCGCCGATGCCGAGCGTGAGCGGCGGGGTGTCGGTGCGGGGGCTCAGGTACTTGGGCACCTGCAGCTGCCGCTCCCGCGGGGTCAGCTGGAACAGGAACGGGAGGCCGGCGACGAAGCCGACCATCGACACGAGCCACGGGGTCTCGTGGTGCCGGCGGATGAACTCGTCCGCATCGGCGAGGCCGTTCACCTCGGCCGCGTAGTCGAGGTCGGTGCCGTCGGGGCGCTGGTGGAACCCCTCGCGGAACCGGGTCTCGGTCTCGCGGGTGTAGGGATCCGCGTACCAGACGGGCACCTCGATCACCCGGGTCGGCAGCTCCTGCACCGTCGCCCGGCGCACCTCGCCCTCGAGGGCGCGGAGCCGCTCGATGAGCTCGGTGTGCGCGAGCCGGTCGGGGTCGAAGCGGACGAGCAGCGAGGCGTTCGCGGGGCAGATGTCGATGACGCCGTCGAGCCGCTGCTCCTCGAGCCCGTGCGCCATGGTGTTGGCGACGAAGTTCGCCTCGAGCGACATGTCGGGCGCGATCTCGACGAGCAGGAACTCGTCGCCGCCCCAGCTGTACCGGGCCTGTTCGGGCAGGGTCATGATGCGCTCCCCTCCAGCAGTCCGCTCACCGATTCGATGTAGGTCGTGTGGTGCTGCGCGGCGGCGAAGTCCTCGAGCGCGACGAGCCGCCGCATGAGCGGCACGGTCGACTTGATCCCGCTGATCTCGACCTCGTCGAGCGCGCGGGCGGCACGCGCGAGCGCCTGCTCCCGGTCCGGCGCCCAGACGATGAGCTTGCCGAGCAGCGAATCGTAGAACGGGACCACGGTCTGCCCGGCCGAGAAGCCGAAGTCGGCGCGCACGCCCGGCCCGCCCGAGAGGTCGAGCTGCTCGATGCGGCCGGGGCTCGGCATGAAGTTGTTCTCGGGGTCCTCGGCGTTGATGCGGAACTCGAAGGCGTGACCCTCGAACGAGATGTCGTCCTGGGTGTACCCGAGCTTCTCGCCCGAGGCGATGCGCAGCTGCTCGCGCACCAGATCGATCCCGGTGATCGCCTCGCTGATCGGGTGCTCGACCTGCAGGCGGGTGTTCATCTCGATGAACGCGACCTCCTGGCGCTGCGGGTCGTACAGGAACTCGATGGTCCCGGCGCCCACGTAGGCGGACTGCCGCGCGAGCTCGACCGAGGTGTCCCGCATCCGCTGCCGCAGCTCGTCGGGCAGGCCCGGCGCGGGCGCCTCCTCGATCACCTTCTGCTGCCGCCGCTGCATCGAGCAGTCGCGGTCGCCGAGATGCACCCAGGTCTCGCCGTCGCCGAAGATCTGCACCTCGACGTGCCGTGCCGCGGTGACGAAGCGCTCGAAGTAGACCTCGCGGGAGTTGAAGGCGGCGAGCGCCTCGGCCTGCGCGACCTCGACGGTGCTGCGCACCTCCTCGCGCGATGCGATGCGTCGGATGCCGCGCCCGCCGCCGCCCGCCGAGGCCTTGACCACCAGGGGGTAGCCGATCTCGTCGGCGATCGCCTCGATGTCGCCGTCGGTGTCGAGCGCGCCGTCGGTGCCGGAGAGCACGGGCACGCCCGCCTCGATGGCCGCCTGCCGCGCGCGGGACTTGTCGCCCATGAGCTCGATGGCCTCGGGGGTCGGCCCGACCCAGGTGATGCCCGCGTCGCGTACCCGGCGCGCGAAGACGGCGTTCTCCGAGAGGAAGCCGTACCCGGGGTGGATCGCGTCGGCGCCCGTCTGGGCGGCTGCCGCGAGGATCGCCTCGTGGTTGAGGTAGCTGAGGCCGGCCGGGGCCGGACCGATCACCACCGACTCGTCGGCCAGGCGCTCGGCGTTGGACCCGCGATCCCCCTCGCTCACGACCGCGACGGTCGCGATCCCCATCTCGCGCGCGGTCCGGATGATCCGGACCGCGATCTCGCCACGGTTGGCGATCAACAGCTTCTTCACTCGTCGCTCCTTCGGTGCTGCTCTGCGTCTGCTTCGGCGGGCCGGCTCAGTCGATCGTCGCGATGACGTCGCCGGGGCCGACCATTCCGTTGTCCTCGGGGCCGAAGGAGGTCACCGTGCCGGCGACCTCCGCCCGGATCTCGGTGAACTGCTTCATGATCTCGATGACTCCGATGGTCTGGCCCGCCTCGACCGCGTCGCCGATCTCGACGAACGCCGGCTTGTCCGGGGCGGGGCGGCGGTAGAAGATTCCCGGGATCGGGGCGATGATCTGCGTGCTCATGAGGCTGTGCGGTCTCTTTCTCGATGGGTGCTGCGGGCCGCGTCGATGCGGCGGGCCGGCGACTGGGGTTCGGTGGGTGGGGTGTGTCAGAGCGACGCGAGGGCCTCGCGCACGGCGCGGGCGACCAGGGCGGCGTTCGGGGTGTCGGAGTGGACGCAGATACTGCCGAAGCTCATGGGGATGTCGGTCCCGTCCTCGGCGGCGACGACGCCCTCGAGCACCGCGCGGCGTGTCCGCTCGGCCGCGGCCTCGGGGTCGGTCGCGTGCGGCTGCCGGAGGATGATGAGCCCGCCGTCGGCGTTGTAGTCGAGGTCGACGTAGAGCTCGCCGACGAATTCGACGCCCTCGCGCTCGGCGACCCGCTGGTGGGCGGATCCGGCGATGCCGAAGACCGGCACGCCGTAGTCCCGGGCGACGCGCACCGCGCCCAGCATCAGTTCCTCGTCGCGGGCGAGCATGCCGTAGAGCGAGCCGTGCGGCTTGATGTGGTTGAGGGGCAGGTCGTGCCCGCGCAGGAATCCGGTGAGGGCGCCGACCTGGTAGCGGATCAGGCTCTCGACCTCCGCAGGGCTCAGCTTCATCTCGCGGCGCCCGAAGCCGACGAGGTCAGGGAGCCCCGGGTGGGCGCCGACGCGGACCCCGTGCTGCTTCGCGAGCGCCACGGTCGCCTCCATGACCGCGGGATCGCCGGCGTGGAACCCGCAGGCGACGTTCGCGACGTCGATGATCGGCATGAGCGCCGGGTCGTTGCCGAAGGTGTGGAGACCGAAGGCCTCCCCCATGTCCGAGTTCACGAGAGCGATGTCACGACGTTGTGTGGTCATGCGGACCAAGCTACGCGGAGCGCCCGGAGCGTGGTTATTATGCAACTGCACGAATGTCCCTGCGAATTTCAGGCAGATGCGAGAGGCCGAGACGATGCGAGTGTCCGATCTGATCATCGAGCACAGCCTGCAGCTGCGCCTCGAGACCCCCACCGGCCCGAAGCGGCTCGCGCAGGAGATCACGCGCTGCGCCCCGACCGAGCACCTCGATCCGACCCCGTTCCTCGACCCCAACGTGCTGCTGCTCACCGCCGGGATCGGCATGAACTTCTCGGAGCAGAGCATCTGGGACGGTTACGTCGAACGTCTCGCCCGGGTCCCGGTCGCCGCGCTCGGCTTCGCGGTCGGGATCGCGCACGCGGAGCTCCCCCGCGGTCTCGTCGAGGCGTGCGCGAGCCACGACCTGCCCCTGCTCGAGGTGCCGGCGTCGGTGCCGCTGCTCAAGATCGACCAGTACGTGGAGGGCATGCTCGAGGCTGAGCAGATCGCGCGCTACGACCGGGGATGGTCGCTCGCCGACGAGTGCGCCCGGCTCGCGAGCCGCGGCGCCGAGGTCGCGACCCTGCTCGCGGCGATCTACGCCGCGCTCGAACTGCCCGTCGCCGTCTACGACGCCTTCGACTCGCTGATCGCGCAGTACCCCGAGAGCGTCACCTGGCGCGAGGGGAAGAGCCGGGCGGCCCAGCCCGACGTGCTCGCGATGCCGCTCCCGATGGGGCTCAGCCAGCCCTGCCAGCTGGCGGTGCGCCTCTACGGCTCGGCGTCCGAGATCGAGGCGCTGCTCGCGCCCGTCAGCTCGATCCTCGCCCTCCAGCTGAACCGATCGGTCGCGGTCGACGCGAACAGCCACCACGACATGCAGCGCTTCGTGAACCGGTGCATCGCCTGGTCGGAGGCCACGCGCAGCGACGTCGCCGACGCCTTCCACGAGCTCGGGCTGAGCCGCCGGGCCGAGACCTCGCTCGTCGTCGCGGACCTGCGCGGCGAGCACGCCGCCGCCGCGTGGAAGCTCCGGATCGCGCTCCACGACGCGTTCAACGACGTCCGCGTGACCGAGATCGACGACCGGCTCATCGCCCTCGCCCAGTTCCCCCGGGACGAGCCCCTGCGCTTCACCGAGCGGCTCGAACAGCTGCAGCCGAACCTGCCGCTCGTGTTCCGGCCCCCGACCCGCACCATCGACGAGCTGCGGATCGCGCTCGTGCACGCCCTCGACCTCGTGCGGCACGTGGAGCACCCGGTGACCGCGCCGGCGCTGGGCCTCGGCGCCGTCGTCGCGGCCGCCGCCGGACGCGGCGCGCGCGAGTCCGCGGAGCGGTTCCTCGCCCCGCTCCTGGAGCATGACGAGCAGCGCACCACCGAGCTGCTGCCGACGCTGCGGGTCTGGCTGCGCAACGACGCCCAGCCCTCGCGCACCTGCGAGGAGCTGTTCATCCACCGCAACTCGCTGAGCTACCGGCTGCGTCGTATCGAGCAGCTGCTCGGGCTCCCCCTCGACACCCTCGACGGCAAGGCGACCTGCCTGCTCGCCCTCCGTCTCGTGGATCTCGAGCCGTACTAGGTCGCGCCGGCGCGGACAGCCCGGCGAACGGAAGCGCGAAGCACCCGTCATCCTGCGCGACGGAGGAGTCGCAAGATCCTGCGACTCGTTCCTCGCGCAGGATGACGGGTGCCTGCCGAACGAGGCGATCAGCGCTCGGCGCCCGCCCCCACGACGGCGATGAGGCCGGTGCGGCTCGTCGGCCGCACCCGCCACAGCAGGGCGTAGACCACCGCGGCCGACACCGCCGTGAGGATCGGACCCCACGTGGACCCGACTCCGGCCAGCGCGGGGTCGATCGTGCCGAGCTGGAGCATGACCAGCCCGATCACGGTGCCCACGATCCACGAGATGAGGCCGTTGCTGTTGAAGGCCCGGTAGTGCCGGTCGCCGATCGCGGAGTGCTCCTGGTGCCGTCCGCCGTCGAGCAGCACGTGGGTGAGCGCGATCGCCACCCAGGCGGTCACGAGCACCCCCTGCCAGGCGAGGGCGAGCAGGAGGTACTGCACGATGGGCAGCAGCATCAGCAGGAAGATGATCACCGAGGAGATGAGCACCCAGGCGAGGTTCGGCAGCCGCAGTCGCAGCACCCGCTCGCCGAACGCCCGCAGGTTCGCGGCGCCCAGGTAGTAGTTCGCCGTGTTGATGCGGGTCTGCGAGGCGATGATGACGATGAGGCCGAAGATCCCCATCAGATTCACGATGCCGCCGGCGACGCCGGTCTCCGACACCTCCATGCCGGGGATCGTGAAGGTGAGGAAGATGCCGACGAACGCCGAGAAGCCGTAGGCGAGCACGTAGAACAGCGGTCCGAAGGTGAAGCGCTGGTGGAACTTCACATCCTTGCGCTTGCCGAGGGCGGCGTAGTCCATGGTGAACATCATCATGATCCAGATGCCCATATAGCCGGCGAAGGTCGCGAGCCAGCCGGGACCGCCCGACACGAAGGGCAGCTCGACCTTCGGCGCGTGGGTGAGCCAGGCGTCGCCGAAGCCGTACACGGCGCCCGCCCAGATGACCGCGGCGATCAGGCCGAAGAAGTACAGCGGCATGAGCCAGCCGTTGAGCTTGTCGAGGAAGCGGCGCACGCCGCCGATGATGAGCGGCGTCGAGTAGACGACCACCACGAGGCTCCACAGCCACATCGGGCCGCCGAACGCCGCCATGAGCGCGTAGGCCACGATCGATCCCTCGAACACGGCGTAGTAGATCGCGACGAGGGCGAAGATGATCGTCGCGATCGAGGATCCTGCGGTGCCGAGGATCGTGCGCGAGAACTGCGCGACCGTCGTGCGATTGTTGATGGCGTACTTCGACAGCACGGCGTTGATGGCGCCGTAGACGATGATCGTCAGGACGATGCCGATGATCGCGTTCGCGGTGCCGTAGGCGGCGGCCATGGCGGCGCCGATGTAGACGAAGAAGAATGCGCTCGCGACGCCGTACCAGGCCAGCGCGAGCGAGCCGCGGCTCATCTGATCGTCGTCGTTGCCCTCGCGGGCGAGTGCGTCGGTCGCTTCGACATCGTCGTTGCTCCCGGTGAGGTTCAGGCTCACGGTTCATACCTCCATTGGTATTCGGGTGCGCCGTTTCTGCGCAGGCCGACGCGTCGCTGCGCGGCCGCCGCATCGCGGCAGGATTCTTCGCCGGCGGACCGTGCCGCGTCGAAGTCGGGAGGACGGGACCCTCGGGGCCCGGTCTCGCGCGACACCCTCAATCGTGGGGTGGCGCGAAGCGTGCGAATACTGTGCAGATGCCGGAAGAATTCGGATCATTTCGGGCAACTGCACCGTTCCGGGGAACGGGGTGGGGCCGGGGCCCGGCGCTGAGGGATCGCCGGGCCCCGACGTGCGGGGTCAGGCGCCCCAGTGCGCCGCGGAGCGGCGCTGCATCTGCTCGCGATGCTGGCGCGTGGTCTCGGCGAACAACTCGCCGGTGCCCCAGTCGAGCACGACGCCGTGGCGTCGGATCACGTCGAGCAGGTCGATCTCGCCCGCCCGGTACTGCTGCGCGACGCCCTCCGCGTCGGCTTCGAGCCACTCGGCCCGGTGGGTGCGGATCCAGGATCGCTGGGTCGCGGTCGCCTCGCGGTCGATCTCGTAGCGGTCGAGCTCGGGGTCGACGGGCAGGATCACGACGCCGTAGTCGGCCGAGGCGCGCTCGATCGATACGTAGCCGTCGATGACGTCCTCGAGCACCTCCTCGGGCGTGCGGTGCAGCGGATCGCCGAATCCGCCGCCGCCCGCCGAAGGCCGGTAGAAGGTGTCGCCCGGCTGCACCGGCACCGAGGAGAAGATGGACCCGAGGAACCGCTCGCTGTCGGAGTCCCGGTTGAGCCAGACCCCGTGCGGGATCGACGGCAGGCCGCCCTCGATGCCCCACGTGATCGAGCGGGCGCGGTCGCAGCAGTAGCTCATGACCGAGGCGTCGGCGTCGGTGAGCATGCCGCCCTTCTCGACGCCGCAGCCGCCGCGGAACCGGCCGGGCCCGCCCGAATCGGTGCCGATCTGGTGCATCGTGGTGAGCACGGGCGTCAGGCGCTCCTGCCCCTCGCAGGCCTGCACCGCGAGGCCGACTCCAAACACGGGCGCGGTGGCGCTCGAACCGTCCTTCGAGGAGCGGCCGCCCCAGCCGCCGGCCATCCAGTCGTACCACATGAAGTACGGGTTCTCCTCGCGCCGGGCGTCGCGCCCGCCGACGAGCAGGTACTCGAGGTTGAACGCGCAGGCCATGGCCCGCTCGGGCATGATCTGGGACCAGATCTCGAAGATCCCGTTCATGAGCTTCTCGTACGGGCCCGAGCAGAATCCGGTGACCGCGTAGGGCCAGCCGGCGTTGACGACGGTCCCCTCCGGCCCGATGTCGGCCGTGACGGCGGCGTAGAAGCCGGAGTTGAGCGGCACGTCGGGGAAGAAGGTCTTGGTGCCCGCGTAGATCGCCGAGAAGGTGGTGCCGTAGCCCGAGTTGAGGAACGTGTCGACGACCTCGGCGCTGCCCTCCAGGTCGTAGTGGATCCCCTCGCCGTCCAGGGTCATGACGATCTTCACGGGGACGAGCCCCTCCGGCTTGCCCGGGTCGAGGTCGAGGTAGTCGACGGTCTCCCAGCGTCCGCGCGGGAGCTCCTCGAGGCGGCGGCGCACGGTGCGCTCGACGTAGTCCTGCGTCTCCTGCATCGCGAGCTCGACGGTCTCGGTGCCGTAGCGCTCGACGAGCCGCAGCACCTCGCGCTCGCACACCGCGGTCGCCTCGGACTGCGCGTGCAGGTCGCCGAGCGCCTGCTCGGGGGCGCGGGTGTTGGCGACGAGCAGCTGGGCGACGTCGTGCAGGAACTTGCCCTGCGACCAGACGCGGATCGGCGTGATCCGCAGGCCCTCGCCGAAGTGCTCGGCCGCCGAGACGTCGAAGGAGCCGGGCACCTTGCCGCCGATGTCGGCCCAGTGCCCCTTGTTCTGCGCGTAGGCGATGATCCGCCCCTCCGAGAAGACGGGCCGCACGAACGAGACGTCGTTGAAGTGGGTGCCGCCCCGGTAGGGGTCGTTGATCGCGAAGACGTCGCCCGGGTGGATGTCGTCGCCGAACTCCTCGATCACGGCCTTCGCCTGGAAGTGGAGCGTGCCGACGTGCACCGCGATGTCGCCCGATCCCTGCATGACCGTGTTGCCGTGCTTGTCGCAGAGCGCCGAGGAGAAGTCGCGCGAGTAGATGACGAAGGAGTAGCAGGTGCGCAGGATCTGCTCGCTCATCAGGTCGACGCTCGTCGCGAAGGCGTTCTTCAGCACCTCGAAGGTGACGGGGTCGAGCGCGGTCCGGCGCGCCTCGCCGGCGCGGGTCGCGGGTGCGGTGGTGGTGCTCATCGGGTGACCTCCTCGAGGTGGATGCGGATGTTGAGCCACTCGTCGATCTCGGCGCGGGTGTGCGGCGGGACCACCGTCGTGGAGTCGAGCTGGTTCACGATCGCGGGTCCGCGGAAGGCGGTGCCCGCGGCGAGCGCGTCGCGGTCGTAGACGGGGGTGTCGACCCAGCCGTCGCCGCCGAAGTAGACGGGGCGGCGTTCGGCGGGCGCGCCGGGCGCCTGCGGGACGGGCTCGGTCGGGCGGAACGAGGGCTTCGGGATCTTGCCGACCGCGCCGAGGTGCAGCTGGTAGACCTCGACGGGGGCGTCGTCCTGGCGGAACGCGAACTCGCGCTCGTACTGCTCGTGGAAGGTGCGCACGGCCTGGGCGATCGCGCCGGGGCCGGTACCCATGGGCACCTGCAGCGAGCGCCACTGCCCCTGGTAGCGCATCGAGATCTTGCGCTGCAGGATCGCGTCCTCGCTCGCGACGCCCTCGTGCCGCAGCCGGGCGGAGGCCTCGGTCTCGAGCTCGACGAAGGCCTGCTCGATCCCCTCTTCATCGGCGCCGGACGCGAGGCCCGTATACATCTGGGCGAAGTCGTGCTGGATGTCGACCAGCAGGCATCCCATGGCCGAGGTGACGCCGGGGCTCGGGGGCACGACGACGGTCGGGATCCCGAGCTCGCGGGCGACGTCCGCGCCGTGCAGGGCGCCCGCGCCGCCGAAGGCGAGCAGGGCGAAGTCGCGGGGGTCGTAGCCTCGGCGGATCGAGACGAGGCGGACGGCGTCGGCCATGTTGGCGTTCGCGACCGAGACGATCGCCTGCGCGGCCTCCTCGAGCCCCATGCCGAGCGGCTCGGCGATGACCCGGGCGATCGCCTGCTCGGAGAGCGAGCGGTCGAGCTGCTTCACGCCGCCGGCGAGCGAGGTGCCGAGCCGGCCGAGCACGACGTTCGCGTCGGTGTTGGTCGGCTGGTCGCCGCCCGTGCCGTAGCAGGCGGGCCCGGGATCCGCGCCGGCCGACTGCGGGCCGTTGCGCAGGGAGCCCGCGATGTCGATGTGGGCCAGCGATCCTCCGCCCGCGCCGATGGTGAGCACCTCGATCGAGGGGAAGATGATGGGGTGGCCGTACTCGACCTGCCACTCCTGGGAGACCCGCAGTTCGCCGTCGGCGACGAGCGCGATGTCGGTCGAGGTGCCGCCCATGTCGAGGCTCACCGCGTTGTCGTAGCCGCACTGCTGGGCGATGTGCTTCGCCGAGATCGCGCCGGCGGCGATGCCGGAGGCCGCGAGCCGGACGGGGAACTTCTCGACGAGGCGCGGGGTCATGGATCCGCCGCCCGAGTGGAGCAGCAGCAGGTCGCCGGCGTAGCCGCCGTCGCGGAGCCGGTCGGCGAGGCGGTTCACGTAGCCCGAGACGAGGGGCGCGAGCACGGCGTTCGCGACGGCCGTGTTGAAGCGGGGGTACTCGAAGATCTCGGGCAGCACCTCGGCGGAGGTCGAGACGGTCGCGTCGGGGATCGTCTCCTCGAGGATCTCGCGCATGCGGGTCTCGTGCGCGGCGTTCGCGTAGGAGTTCAGGAAGCAGACGGCGATGGTCTTGACGCCGCGGCGGCGCAGCAGCTCGGCGAGCTCGCGCGCCTCGCCTTCGTCGAGCGGGGTGATGGTGCTGCCGTTGTAGTCGATGCGCTCGGTGACCTCGAAGCGGTCCCGGCGACGGATGTAGGGTTCCGAGACGTCGTTGTAGGCGTCCCAGAGGTCGTCCTTGGTGCCGTCGCGGATCTCGAGCACGTCGCGGAATCCGCGGGTCGTCACGAGCGCGGCGGCCGGGAAGTTGCGGGTGATCAGCGCGTTCGTCGCGACGGTGGTGCCGTGCGAGAAGAGCGCGACGTCGCTCAGGTCGATCTCGCCGCGCTCGACCCCGTTCATCACCGCGATCATCGGATCGCTGGGCGTCGACGGCACCTTGGTCACGCGCATCTGCTGGGTGTCGTCATCGAAGATGCAGACGTCGGTGAACGTCCCTCCGACGTCGACCGCGACACGGACACTGCTCATGGGCTTCCTCCTGAAGTTCGTCATTGAGTTCCGGATGCATCCCACCTTCGTGGGGCGCAGCACCGAGGTCACTGGAGAATGCGCAGCATTCTCGGGGCCCCATTGTGATTTCTCCAAATTCTGGCGAAGATGAGGGGGCGAATCCTCTCGTTCGCACAAACCGTACTTCCGAACCGCACGATCGGAGGCCGAACATGGACGTTCCGGCACCGCCGCCGCTGTCCGAGACCGAGCGCCTGGCGGCCTCCCTCGACATCACCAACGCACTGCTGTCTGCGATCTCGACGACCGACCCGCTGCCCGCGCTGGTCTCCCGCATCAGCGCGCTCTGCCACGGCACCGCGATCGTCTACGACTTCGAGGGGTCGGTCGTCGCGAGCACGGGCGAAGCCCCGATCCAGCTCATCTGGAACGAGATCGCGCAGACCAACCGCCGCGAGCTCGACGTCCCGATCGGGCGCTGGCGGGTGCTCACCCGACGCGTCTCGCTGCGCGACAGCGTGCACGTCATCGCGCTGGCGAGCCGCACCCCCGAGACCCTCGTCCGCCTCGGCGAGATCCTGCTCGATACCTCCGAGCGGCTGCTCGGCGCGGTGCACGGCATCCAGTACGGCGCGAGCCGGCGCGACCGACGCGACAACGAGCAGCTGCTCGCGAGCCTGCACGACGGCGTGCTCCCCGCTCGCGAGCACCGGTTCTGGGCCCGGCTCGCCCAGTTCCGCTTCCCCGCCTACGCATCGGTCCGCGCGCTCGAGCTCGCACCGTTCGACGGCCCCTCGGCGACCGAGGCCCACCTGGACCACCTGGCGCAGCGCGCCCGCGCCGAGGAGCTCCCCCTGCTCGTCATGCTGCGCCGCGCCGACGCCGACGCACCGGCGACGCTCGCCGCGCTGGTGCCCGAGAGCGAAGCGAGCGCACGCTGGATCGACTCGCTCACCCGCACCCTGCTCGTCGGCGCATCTGCGCCGTTCGCGGAGCTGACGCGCGTGGCCGACAGTGCGCGCGAGGCGGAGACCGCGCTCGGCATCGCCCGGCGCTGGGCCGCCTCCGCCGAGGCGCCGTCGTTCCTGGAACCCACGCGCATGGATCGCATCGACCTCGCGACCTGGGCGCTGGCGCACGTCGACCCGCGCCAGCTGGAGCAGCGCACCGTCGCGGCGCTCGACCCGATCCGCTCGCCGCAGCTGCGCGAGACCCTGGCCGTCTACCTGGCCGCCGAGCAGAGCATCGCGCGCACCGCCGAGCAGCTGTTCGTGCATCCGAACACGGTCCGCTACCGGCTGGGACGCATCGAGGCGGCGATCGGGGCGCCCATCGCTTCGGCGTTCGCCGTCACCAATCTCACCCTGGCGCTGCACGCCGACCTCATCGGCCGCCGCGCGTCGGAACCGGCGCCCGCCACGGGCTGATCGTCGCCCCGGCTGAATCTCGTCGGGCTGAATCCCGTCGAGTGGCGGCAATCACGCCCTTCCCGGTTCGATTCGGCTGGTTTGGCGCCGCTCGACGGCGGTCCCGGCCGGCCCGCGCCCCTAGCCGATGCGGGCACGCAGGCGCTCGGTGCCCACCGTCGCCTCGGTCCGGCCGTGCGCGAGCGGCAGCCCCTCACGGTCGACCGCGACGAACACGATCCGCTCGAGCGTCAGCACCTCGGCGCCGGTGACCGCGTTCTCGACGCGGCAGCTCAGGGTGATCGACGTGCGACCGAACGCGAACACCCGGTACTCGAGCTCGAGCAAGTCGCCGCGGTCGGCCCGGGCCGAGAAGTCGATCGCCGACATGTGCCGCGTCACCACGTCGACGGTGCCGAGCTGCGTGACCGCGACGATCGCGGCCTCCTCGTCGACCCACTGCAGCAGGCGCCCGCCGAAGAGCGCGCCGTGCTGGTTGAGATCCTCGGGCTTGACCCACTTGCGCACGACGTGCCGGTACTCGCTCATGCCCTCACCCTACGGGGAGCGTGCCGCGAACGGGGCATGCCGACGGATCCGCCCCTAGGCCCCCGCCACCCGCAGCAGCTCGGCGATCTCGGCGAAGCCGAGCTTCTCGGCGTGCTCGAGCGGCGAGACGCCCCACTGGTCGGTCATGCCGGGGTCGGCTCCCGCGTCGAGCAGGATCTTCACGATCTCCTGCTGCGCTTCGCCGCCGTCGCGCAGGATCACGGCTTCGAGCAGCGGGGTCCATCCGCAGAGGTTCGTGTGGTTGACGTTCATGTCGGGCAGCGTCGCGAGGTAGCGGGTCAGCTCGACGTACCCCTTCTCGGCCGTCGGGTGGATCCCGACCCCGTCGAAGCGGGTCGTCCGCTCGAGGTCGGCTCCCGCCTCGACCGCGCGGCGCGCGACCTCGAGGTCGTCGTTGATGCAGGCCCAGAGCAGCGGGTTCAGCTTGATCCGGTTCTGCGCGTCGATGTCGGCGCCCGCGGCGACGAGGACGTCGAACGCCGCGAAGTTGTGCGCGCGCGCCGCGATCAGCACGGCCGAGGATCGCTGCTGCTCGCTGCTCGCCGTGGCGTCGACGTCGGCGCCCGCGGCGATCGCGGCGCGCACCTCGTCCGCGGTCGCGGTCGCGACGGCCTCGGGCCACTGGGTTTCGGTCATGGAGTACCACCTTCAGAATCGAGGGCCGGGGAACCGGCCCTGAGGATCACGGATTCCGCGGGGCGATCGTGCGCGCAGGGGCGACCGTCCCCGGGAGTCTCGAGCGCCGCGTACGCGTCGACCAGCCCGAACAGGGCGTCGGTGCCCGAGGTCGAACCGATCGCGGCGGCGGAGGCGAACGCCGCACGCGCAGCGGGGTCGCCGAGGAGTACGGCGCGCGCCGCAGCCGCGAGGTCGCTGTGGAACGCGCGCTCGCACGCGGCGAGCAGGAAGTGCCGGCTGACCGCGGTCGTGCGGTCCCGGCCGTCGGCCGATCCGAGGAGCTCTCGGACCGCGACGGCGACGGCCCCGCGGGCGGTTTCGGCGTCGGGGTGGACGGAGAGCACGACGAGCGTTCCGACGAGGTAGTCGTCGCCCGAGGGGGTCAGGCCGATGCCGAGCCCGACGAGCTCGGAGACCGCGCGGCGCAGCTCCGGCGATGCGATGGGCGGGCGGGCGGCGGAGCGGGCCGCGGACGGGGCGGCCCCTCGGATCTCGGCCGCGAGCGCGAGCCCGAAGGCGGAGCGGGCGATGGCGAGACGCGCTCCGACGGCGCGTTCGAACGGGGGCCCGTTCTCCGCGGGGACGAAGGAGCCCGGGCGGGCGGTCTCGGCGAGCAGCCCCGCGACGCTGCGGGGATCGAGCCGGACCCTCGGGCCGGGCGGGTCGATGCTGTAGGGCGGCTCGCCCTCGCCGAACGGATCCCGCCCCGCGAGCGATTCCACGCGGCTGTCGAAGTAGCCGATCCCGCGCAGGTCGACCACGAGGCCTCCCCGACCGCCGATCTCGAGGCCCTCGGCCCGGATGACGACGCGGTCCCCGGCGCGCACCCCCGAGAAGTCGGAGCGGTCGGTGATCAGCGCACCGGGTGCGGGTCGCCCCCCGGCGGCGAGCAGCGTGAACTGCGCCCCGCCGAGTTCCAGATTCACGGCGTGCGCGAACGCCGTCGTGACCTCGGTGGTGCGCGCCTCGGTGCGGGCCGATGCGATCAGGGGTCGCCACGCCTCGTCGGCCAGCACGGCCAGCACGGCCGACGAAGCGAACGGGATCCCGGGCAACGGCGTCGCCTACTTCTTCTTCGCGGCCTTCTCGACCCAGACGATGCCCGCCTCGTGCTGCGCCACGATCTCGGTGCCGATCCGGCGCGCGAGCAGATCGTCGAGGCGGTCGAGCGGGCCGATGAGCACCCGTCCGCCGGCGCGGGCGACGCGGATGGCGGCGTCGATCTTGGGCTGCATCGATCCCTCGGCGAAGCGCATCGCGGCGACGGCGTCGGCTGAAGCGGTCAGGATGTCGCGCTGCTCGGGGGTGCCCCAGTTCTCGCTGACGTAGTCGCCGTCGGTGAGCATGATGAGCGTATCCGCGTGGATCTCGGCGGCGAGCGCGGCGCTCGCCGCGTCCTTGTCGACCACGGCCTGCACGCCGACGCGACGGCCCGAGGACTCCTGCTTCACGGGGACGCCGCCGCCGCCGACGCAGACCACGAGGGTTCCGGTGTCGAGCAGGCGGCTGATGAGCGGGGCCTGCGCGATCGACTGGGGAACGGGCGAGGGCACCACCCGGCGGAACAGGTCGCCGTCCTTGGCGATGGTCCAGCGGTACTCGGCGGCGGCTTCGGCCGCGTCGTGCGCCGAGTACTGCGGGCCGATGAGCTTGGTCGGGCGGTCGAACGCCGGGTCGTTCTCGTCGACCACGGTGGTGGTGAGGATCGCGGCGACCTCGCGGGCGCCGCCCAGCGCGTTGGCGAGCTCCTGCTGCACGACGTAGCCGATCATGCCCTGGGTCTCGGCGCCCAGGATGTCGAGGGGGTAGGCCGCGACGTCTTGGTATGCCAAGTTCTGCAGCGCCAGCAGTCCGACCTGCGGGCCGTTGCCGTGCGTGATGACGACCTCGTTCTCGCCGGCGAACTTCGCGAGGGCGATGCACGCCTCTCGCACGTTCTTGCGCAGGTAGTCGGCGGTCATGGGCTCGCCGCGCTTGGCGAGGGCGTTTCCTCCGAGTGCGACGACAGCGCGCATGGCTTCCTCCTCTTGATGCCGGGAGGGGAGCCTTCCGGGATCTGCGTCCGATCGAATGCCGGCCAGCCTAGCATCACTTCGTATACCAAAACACGACAGTTTTGCCAGGCTTCTGGAATCACCAGTGTTTCCCGCAAAATTTGGCATACCATAAGAGTGCACCGGGTGTCCGAGGCTGAGCTCGTCCCGCGGACGCGCCGAGCCGCGTGCGACCACCCGATCGGACGACACAGGAAAGGAATCCGATGAGCAGGCACATCACTATCCGGAAGAACACCTACCTCGACTCGGTCTCGCTCATGTCGATGAGCACCAAGGCGAACGCCGTCGACGGCGTGACGCAGGCGCTTCTCGGCATGGCGACCCCCATGAACAAGGAGGTGCTCGCGAACCTCGGCGTCGAGGATCCGGCGATCACCGAGGCGAAGCCGAGCGATCTCATGATCGTCGTCGATGCGGCCGACGAGCTCATGGAGGCCGCGATCGTCGCGGTCGACGACATCCTCGCGCGCAAGAACCAGGGTGCGGGCGAGACGGCGGCGATCCGATACCGCACGCTCGACCGCGCCTTCGAGGAGGTCCAGGACACCAACTTCGTGATCATCTCGGTGAACGGCGCCTTCGCGGCCCGCGAGGCGCGCAAGGCGCTGACCGCCGGCAAGCACGTCATGATCTTCTCGGACAACGTCCCCGTCGAGGACGAGCTCGAGCTCAAGCGCTTCGCGCACGAGAAGGGCCTCATCGTCATGGGCCCCGACTGCGGCACCGCCATCATCAACGGCACCGGCCTCGCCTTCGCGAACGCCGTGCGCCGCGGCTCGATCGGCGTCGTCGGCGCGTCGGGCACCGGCAGCCAGGAGGTCTCGGTCCGGATCCACGACTTCGGCGGCGGCATCTCGCAGCTGATCGGCACCGGCGGTCGCGACCTGTCGACCGACATCGGCGGCATCTCGATGATCGACGGCATCCGCGCCCTCGACGCCGACCCCGAGACCCGGGTCATCGTCATCGTCTCGAAGCCGCCGGCCGAGGAGGTCGCCGAGAAGGTGCTCGCCGTCGCGGGCAGCGCGTCGAAGCCCGTCCTCGTCACCTTCCTCGGCTCGGACCGCACCGAGTCGGGCTTCGACAACGTCACCATCGTGCAGGGCACGAAGCCGCTCGCCATCGCGGCCGTCGTCGCGGCCGGCATCGACGAGTCGACCCTCGACACGCACCCGCTCAACCTCCCCCTGATCGAGGAGGTGCGGGCCAAGCTCGCGCCCGAGCAGCGGTACATCCGCGGTCTGTTCTGCGGCGGGACCCTCTGCGACGAGTCGATGTTCGCGGCGATCGAGAAGTTCGACAACGTGTACTCGAACATCCAGCGCGACCCCTCGAAGGTGCTCGGCGCGACCGACGAGTCGAAGGAGCACACCTTCCTCGACATGGGCGACGACGACTTCACCAACGGCCGCCCGCATCCCATGATCGACCCCTCGCTGCGTATCGCGCGCATCGTCGAGGAAGCACGGGACCCCGAGGTCGCGGTCATCGCGATGGACTTCGTGCTCGGCTTCGGCTCGCACGAGGATCCGGTCGGCGTGACCATCGACGCCATCACCGAGGCGAAGTCGATCGCGGCCGCCCGCGGCCAGCACCTCGAGATCCTCGGCTACGTGCTCGGCACCGACCTCGACACCCCCGCGATCGCGGACCAGGTGGCGAAGCTCGAAGCCGCCGGCGTCACGATCGCCTCCTCCTCCACCAACCTGGGCCTGCTGGCCCGCGAGTTCGTCGCCTAATTCACGGCAAGCAAGGAGCACTCGGATGAGCATCAACGATCTGTTCGCAAGCACCCTCAAGCCGGTGAACCTCGGCCTCGACATGTTCGCCGAGGACCTGGCGACGCAGGGCGTCGACACCGTCCTCATGGACTGGACCCCGCCGGGCGGCGGCGACCCCGAGGTCATCTCGGCGCTCGGCCGCCTCGAACGTCCCGAGATCGCCGAGAAGATCGACGCGGCCAACCAGGTCGCGCTCGAGCGGATCCTGTCGTCGCAACCGTTCCTCGAGGGCTTCGGCCAGGCGATCGACACCGTCCCGGGCATGACCAGGAAGACGATCCTGCACGCCGGTCCCCCGATCGAGTTCACCCGCATGTCCGGCCCGATGCAGGGCGCCGTCACCGGCGCGCTCGTGTTCGAGGGCCTCGCGAAGGACGTCGACGAGGCGTTCGAGCTCGCGGCATCGGGCGAGATCGACTTCTCCCCGTGCCACGAGCACCAGTCGGTCGGCTCGATGGCCGGCGTGACGAGCGCGAGCATGTGGGTGCACCGGGTCGTGAACCGCACCCACGGCAACACCGCCTACACCAACCTGTCCGAGCAGCTCTCGAAGATCCTCCGCTTCGGCGCGAACGACCAGTCGGTCATCGATCGCCTGAACTGGATGCGCGACGTGCTCGGCCCGGTGCTCGCGGGCGCCATGGAGCTGAACATCGACGGGATCGACCTTCGCCTCATGCTGTCGCAGGCGCTGCACATGGGCGACGAGGCGCACAACCGCAACGTGGCCGGCACCACCCTGCTGATCCAGGCGCTGGCCCCGTACATCCTCGAGTCGGACTTCACCACGAAGGAGAAGCGCGAGGTCTTCGACTTCGTCGCCTCGTCCGACTACTTCTCCGGCCCGACCTGGATGGTCGCCGCGAAGGCGTCGATGGACGCCGCGAACGGTGTCGAGAACTCGACCGTGGTCACCACGATGGCCCGCAACGGCGTCGACTTCGGCATCCGCGTCTCGGGCACGGGCGGCCAGTGGTTCACCGGGCCGGCGCAGCAGGTCGTGGGGCCGATGTTCGCGGGCTACACCCCGGCGGACTCCGGCCTCGACATGGGCGACTCCGCGATCACCGAGACCTTCGGCATCGGCGGCTTCGCCATGGCGGCGGCCCCGGCGATCGTCGCCCTTGTCGGCGGCACCGTGGACGAGGCCATGGGCTACTCGCGCACCATGAACGCGATCACCACGGGCAACAACCCGAACATCACGATCCCGGCGCTCGACTTCATGGGCGTCCCCTCGGGCATCGACGTGCGCAAGGTCATGGAGACCGGCATCCTGCCGATCATCAACACCGCGATCGCGCACAAGGATCCGGGCATCGGCATGATCGGCGCGGGCATCACCCACCCGCCGGTCGAGGCCTTCCAGCAGGCGCTCGTGGCGCTCGCGAACCGGATCGCCTGACCCCTCCGCACACGCACCACCCAGAGAAAGACCCGCAATGCCCGCAGTCCACACCGACGTCGACGCCCCCGCTCCCCGCACGCTGAAGCGGCAGCTCGGCCTCCCCGCGCTCATCGCCTACGGCCTGACCTCGATGGGCGTGCTGTCCGTCGTCTCCGTCTACGGCCCGGGCACCAAGATCAGCGACGGGCACCTCCCCGCCGCCTACGTGCTCGCGGTCGTCATCATGCTCTTCACCGCCCACAGCTACGGCCGCATGGCGGTGCACGTCCCCATCACCGGAGGCGCGTACGCCTACACGACCCGCGGCTTCGGCCAGGTCACCGGCTTCCTCACCGGCTGGGTCATGCTGCTCGACTACCTGTTCCTGCCGATGGTGAACTTCCTGCTGTTCGGGCTCTACTTCAACAGCCTCTTCACCGGGATCTCGCCCTGGGTGGGCACGCTCATCTGCCTCGTCATCGTCGCGGTGTTCAGCGTCATCGGCGTCGGCTGGATCAAGCGCATGAACTCGGTGATCGTCGTGCTCTCGATCCTCGTCATCATCGCGTTCCTCGCGCTCGCCGTGGTCAACGCACCGCATCTCAGCCTGGCGGCCGTGACGACGCCGCTGTCGATCGGCGAGGGCGGTCTCGGCCCGATCTTCGCCGCAGGCGCGATCGTCGCGTTCGCCTTCCTCGGCTTCGACGGCGTCTCCACACTCGCCGAGGAGACGAAGAACCCGCGCCGCAACATCCCGCGCGGCATCATCCTCTCGACCCTGTTCGCGGGCCTCGGCTACATCGCGTTCACCGTCGCGGGCAGCCTCATCGTGCCCGACTGGACCACGCTCACGAACCTCGACGCCGCGGGCACGGAGCTCATGCAGCGGGCCGGCGGCGACGCGCTCATGGTCGTCTTCGTCATCGTGAACGTCACCGGCATCGTGCTCTGCGGCACCGCCGCGCAGATGAGCGTCAGCCGCGTGATCTTCGCGATGGGCCGCGACGGGATCCTGCCCCCGGCGCTCGCGCGCCTGCACCCGAGGTTCCGGACGCCGGTCATCGCCTCGGGCATCGTGTCGGTCGTGGCGCTCGTCGCGCTGTTCATCACCCTCGACCAGGCCGTCTACATGATCAACTTCGGCGCGCTCATCGCGTTCGCGATGGTCAATCTCGCGACGATCAAGGTGCTGTTCTTCGATCTCAAGCTGCGCAGCGGCTGGGGGTTCGTGCGGCACCTCATCATGCCGGCGATCGGCTTCGTCTCGATCGCCTGGCTGTGGACCTCGCTCGCCTGGTTCACCTACGTGCTCGGCGTCGCCTGGCTCGCGATCGGTGTCGTCGTCTACGTCGTCCGGCGCAAGAAGGCCGGCGGACCGCTGGCGCTCCAGCTCGACGGTGCCGAGACCGAGCAGATGCCGGTCCTCCAGTACCAGGACTGAGCCGGCGGGAGCGCGGGCACCCGCGCTCCCGTCGGCGTCCTCGTCCCCGGGGAGTTCCGCGCCCCCGCCTGGTGAGCTCCCCGGCGAGTGGCGGCACACCGCTCGAATACGCGCGTATTCGAGCGGTGTGCCGCCACTCGCCGAAATACGTGGGCGCCCCAGACCGACGGGCCCCGCGCTCAGGCCCCGGCGTCGACCTGAGCGGGCACCCTCGGGAACACCGGCGGGAAGAGCTCCGCCTCGCTCGATCCTCCGGGCCCCGCGAGCGCGTCGCGCTCGGGGTAGGCGGCACGCAGCTTCTCGAAGATGCGCTGCCCCTCGGCGCGCAGCGCGTCGAGGTCGATGCCGGGGATCGCGCCGTCGCGCATCACCACGCGTCCCGCGACCATGCTGAAGCACGCGTCGCGCCCGGTGCCCGCGAGCACGAGCGTGCGCACGGGATCATCGATCGCGCCCATGCGCGGATCCGCGAGCGAGAACGCCACGAGGTCGGCCGCCGCCCCGGGCTCGATGCGGCCCAGGTCGGGGCGGTGCAGCGCGCGGGCGCCGCCGAGCGTCGCCGCCTCCACGTACTCGGCCAGCATGCCGCGCCCGAGGTCTTCGTGCTGCGCCTTCGCGAGCTGCACGCCCGCGTCGATCGCGCGCACGAGGTCGGGCGGGAACGAGTCGGTGCCGAGCCCGATGTTCACCCCGGCGTCGAGGTACTGCGACAGCTGCTCGAGCCAGAACGCGTAGCGCGCGTTGGTGAGCGGGCAGTGCGCGATCGAGACGCCGGCCGCGGCCAACCGCGCGAGGTCGCCGCGATCCTCGCCGTGCACGTCGGGGTGCACGTCGAGGTAGACGCCGTGCGCGAGGATCAACCGCTCGTTCAGGAGCCCGCTGCGATCGAGCAGGTCGAGCGGCGAGGTGCCGCGCTCGCGCTCGAGCACGCCGATCTCGGAGTCGAGCCCCTGGGTGGCGTGCGCCCGCACGAGCGCGCCGCGCTCGGCCGAGACGCGACCCGTCTCGGCGAGGATCGCGTCGCTCACCGTCTCGATGCGGCAGGGCACGAGCACGCCCGTGACGAGCGGATCGTCGAGCGCGTCGACCGTGTCGAGGAACCGCACGGCACCCGCGAAGGCGGCCTCGCCCTTCGCCTCGTCCCAGTGGATCCCGGCGGAGCCGTCGGCGCGCGTGACGTGCACGCCCGAACGGTACGACGGGCCGAGGAAGGTGCGGATCCCGAGCTCGCTCGCCGTGCGGGCGGTGTCGAGCAGGTCGTCGTGGGTCTCGGCCCAGGCGCCGTGGATCTCGGTCGAGATCGGCATCGCCGCGGTGATCCCGTGCAGCAGGAGCTGCACGAGCCCGTAGCGGCGGAGCGTGCTGCGCTCCTCGGGGTCGAGCACTTCGCGGGGCGCCCGCGCGTAGGCCTCCGACCACTCGAGGCGCGCCTCGTGCCCGGGGCTCCACCACGAGTCGAGCAGCAGGTGATCGATGTCGACGAGCCCCTCGAGATCGATGAGGCCCGGCATGAGCAGACTCTCGCCGAGATCGATCGTCTCGTCGGCCAGCGCCTCGAGCGCGGCACCGTCGGCGCCGTGCGCGACGGCCGTGATCCGGTCGCCGCGCACGTGCACCACGGCGTCGCGCAGCCCGACGAACCCGGGGCCGCCCGCGCGGCGCTCGTCGAAGGCGATGACGAACGCCGCGCGGACCGCGGTGATGCCGGCCGCGGTCACGACGCGAGCTGCTCTCGGCGCACGGGCTTCCACCCGGGCCCGGGGACGGCGGCGCGGAGCGCGCGCGTGTACGGGTGGGTGGGGTTCGCGAGCAGTTCGGCGGTGTCGCCGCCGTCGACGATCCGGCCGTTCTCCATCACGATCATGCGATCCGAGATCTGGTTGACCACGGCGAGGTCGTGCGAGATGAACAGGTAGCTCACCTTCCGCTCGGCCTTGATGTCGGAGAGCAGGTTGAGGATCTGCGCCTGGATCGACACGTCGAGGGCGGCGACCGCCTCGTCGAGCACGATCACCTTCGGGTCGGCGGCGAGCGCGCGGGCGATGGCGACGCGCTGCCGTTGCCCGCCCGAGAGCTCCCGCGGGTAGCGGTCGAAGAAGCGCTGCGGGAGCCCCACCGAGTCGAGGATCTGCTGCGCGCGCGCCTTCAGACCCGCGGACGATCCGGAGTGCAGCTTCAGGTTCGACATGATGACGTCGCCGATCCGCTGCCTCCCGTTGAGCGAGGAGTACGGGTCCTGGAACACGTACTGCACCTCGCGGGCGCGGGCGCGGCGATCCCTCAGGCTGCGCGGCGCGGCCGTGCGGTCCTGCCCGAGCACCGATACGGTCCCCGAGGTGACGGTCTCGAGGCCGACCATCATGCGGGCGACCGTGGTCTTGCCGGAGCCGGACTCGCCGACGATGGCGAGGCACTCGTCGGCGCGGAGCTCGAACGAGACCCCGTCGACCGCGACGACGTCCTCGCCCTTCGTGCCCCGGGGCGCCGGGAACACCTTGCGCAGATCGGAGACGCGGATCAGCGTCTCGGCGGATGCAGCTTCGACGCTCATGCCTGCGCCCTCGCCTTCAGCTCCTCGTGGATCTCCAGGTTGTACTCGAGCACCGGGAGCCGGTCGAGCCGCTCGTCGATGCTCGGGCGGGCACCCATGAGCTCCTTCGTGTAGGGGTGGGTGGGCGCGTCGTAGACGTGCGCGCCCTGCTCGACGATCTCGCCCGCGTACATGACCGCGAGGCGGTCGCAGCAGGCGTTCGCGAGCTCGAGGTCGTGCGTGATGAACAGCAGCGAGAGTCCGCGCGCGCGGCGCTGCTCCTCGATGATCGCCATCACGTCGGACTGCGCCGTGACGTCGAGCGCCGTGGTGGGCTCGTCGGCGAGGATCAGCTGCGGCTCGGCGAGCAGCACGCTCGCGATCATGACGCGCTGCAGCAGGCCGCCCGAGAGCTCGTGCGGGTACTGCTTCAGGCGGCGCTCCGCGTGCCGCACGCCGACCTCGTCGAGCATCTGCACGGCGCGGCGCTCGGCGGCATCCCGGCTCACGCCGCGCTCGCGCACGAGCGCCTCGGTGAGGAAGTCGCCGACGGTGTGCACGGGGTTCACGTGGGCGCGGGGATCCTGGAAGATGATCCCGACGTCGGTGCCGCGGAACCGGCGCAGCCGCTCCCGGTTCATGCCGAGCACCGACTCGCCGCCGAAGCGGATGTCGCCCTCGGTGCGGAAGCCCTTGGCGAGCATCCGCATGATCGCGCGGGTGGTGAGCGACTTGCCCGATCCCGACTCGCCGACCAGGCCGATCGCCTCGCCGCGGTCGAGCGTGAAGCTGACGCCGTTCAGCAGGTCGAGCCTGCGGTACTTCGTGACGAGGCTCGCGCGGAGGTCGTCGACCTCGAGCAGTGGCTGGCTCATCGGATGCTCCTTGCGTTCGAGGTGAGGCGGTCGCCGATCACGGTGATGCTCCACACGATGAGCACGATCGCGAGGCCCGCGGTGATCGCTTCGCCGGCCTGGCCGCGCAGCATCGAGTCGAAGCCGCTCTTCACCATCAGGCCGAGGTCGGCGGTCGGCGGCTGCACGCCGAGGCCCAGGAACGAGACCGCGGCGAGGTCGACGACGGCGAAGCCGAGGGACGACACCGCCTGGGCGGTCACGATGGGCTGCACGTTCGGCAGGATCTGGCGGAGGCTGATCCCGAAGCCCGACTGGCCCTGCAGCCAGGCGGCCTGCACGTACGGCATGTTCCGCTCGCGCAGCGCGGCGCCGCGCACCACGCGGGCGACGTAGGGGATGTAGCCGATGGAGAGGCCGACCACGACAGTCATCAGGTTCGGACCGAAGATCGCGACCGCGATCAGGCCGAACACGATGCCGGGGACGGCGAACAGCACGTCGAGGATCCAGGAGATCACGGTGTCGACGATCCCCCGGTTCCACGCGGCGAGCAGGGCGAGCACCACGCCGACCACGGTCGCGATCAGGATCACGAGCGCGGGGCCGAGCAGGGTGATCCGCGCGCCCCACATGAGCCGCGACAGCAGGTCGCGGCCGAGGGCGTCGGCGCCGAGCAGGTGCTGGGCGCTGGGGCCGCTGAGGGCCGACAGCAGATCGGGGAAGTCGGGATCGTAGGGCGCGATCCACGGTGCGAGCGCGGCCGCGAGGACGAACACGATGAGCACGATGCTCGCCGCGATCCCGAGCGGGCCGAGCTTGCGCAGGAGGAGCGTGAACGCGCCGGGATCCTGGTTCCGCGCCTTCGCGAGCGCGATCTGGGTGGTACGAGGCGCTGCGTTGGCGTTCATTGCTTGCTCCCGAGCTGGATGCGCGGATCGATGAGGGTGTACAGGAAGTCCACGATCGCGTTGATCACGACGAAGGCGACCACGAGCACGAGGACGACGGCCTGCACGACGGCGAAGTCGCGCTGCAGGATCGCGCGGACCAGCAGCGAGCCGAGGCCGTCGAGCGCGAACACGCTCTCGACGACGACTGCGCCGGCGATGAGCGTCGCGACGGTGAGCCCCATGACCGTGGTGATGGGGATCAGCGCGTTGCGCAGCACGTGGCGGCGGATGATGAGCGGCGAGCGCAGGCCGCGCGCGACGGCGGTCTGCACGTGCTCGCGGCCTTCCTCCTCGAGCACCGACGCTCGCGTGATGCGGGCGAGGTAGGCGGCGCTCGCGACCGCGAGCGCGATCGCCGGGAGCGTGAGGTGCCAGATCGAGTCGAAGCCGCCGCCGCCGCTGCCGTTCGTGGGGAACCAGCCGGTGCCCACCGCGAAGAGGCTGATCAGCGCGACGCCGATCACGAAGGTCGGGGTCGCGAGACCGAGCGTCGACAGGGTCGTGATGACGGTGTCGAGCCAGCCGCCCTTGAGCGAGGCGATGAGCCCGAGGCCGATGCCGACGATCGCGATGATGACCGTGGCGAAGGCGATGAGCGCGACGGTGGTGCCGACGCGGCCGGCGATCAGGTCGCCGACCGGCTGCCGGTACACGATCGAGTCGCCGAGGTTGCCCTGGAACAGGTCGCCGAGCCAGGCGAAGTAGCGCACGATGAACGGATCGTTCAGGTGGTACTGCGCGGTGACCGCGGCGATCTGCTCCGGGGTCCCGCCCCGGGGCCCGAGCACGAAGCTCAGCGGGCTCCCGGGGGCGAGGTACATCAGTCCGAAGACGATGAAGGAGGTGACGAACAGGACGAGGAGGAGGCCCCCCGCCCGTCGCAGGAGGAATGCGGGGACGGACATCGGGGTCTACTTCACCCCGCCGATGGTCACGGCCCAGGGGTACGAGAGGTAGGCCGAGGACGCGGTGGCGCCGGAGACCTTGCCGTTCTGCACGAGGATCACGGGCAGGTCGTTCAGCGGCATCCAGGGGACGTCGCGGGTGATCTTCTCCTGTGCGGCGATCGTGTGCTCGGCGCGCTTCGCCGGGTCGGCCGTCTTGCGGGCCGCGATGATGTCGTCGCCGGCCGCGTTGTAGTCGGAGAAGTTGTGGCTGCCGCCGGGCGTGAACGAGGTGTAGACGTCGAGCGGGTCGGTCATGTTGCCGTAGTAGGTCGTGAAGAAGCCGTCGATGCCGACGCGCGACTTCTCGTCGAAGTACAGGTTGCCGAACTGCTCGACCGGGATCACCTTGGTCTTGATCTTCAGGCCGATGGCCTGACCGGCCGCCTGGATCAGGTTCGCGGTCTGCTCGTGCACGGCCGACGAGCCCTGCACGCCGAGCGTGATCTCGCCCGAGACGTCGCCGGCCTTCGCGAGCAGCTCCTTGGCCTTCGCGATGTCGGGCTTGGTGTCGAACTTCGCGTACGCGTCCTGGAACAGCTTCTCCTGCGGGCCCGTGCCGAAGTAGGCGGGGCCGGCGAGGGTCTTCGCGGGCACCGCGGCGCCCTGGAACACGACGTCGGCGATCGCCTGGCGGTCGATCGCGGCGAGCAGTGCCTGACGCACCTCGGGCTTCGCGAACGGCCCGGTCTTGGCGAGGCCGCGCAGGTTCCAGAAGATGTACGACTTGCCGAAGGTGATCTTCGCGGCGCTGTCGGTGATCTGGCTGAGGCCGGCCGGCGGCAGGTAGAAGTACTGGCCGTCGACGTCGCCCGAGCGCAGCGCGTTGATCGCGGTCGACTCGTCGGTGATGAAGCCGAAGTCGAGCTTCGAGACCTTGGGGATCAGGTTCTTGTCCCAGTAGGCGTCGTTCTTCTCGAGGTGGATCGCCTTGCCCGGATCCCAGCTCGCGAGCTTGAACGGGCCGGAGCACATGAGTCCGCCCTGCGGCGTGCCGAACTTCTCGCCGGCCTTCTCGGCCGCGGCCTTCGACACGATGGCGCCGGCGGCGCTCGCCATGGCCTTCTCGAACAGGGCGTCGGGCTCCTTGAGGTGCACGGTCACCTGGTTCGCACCCGTCTTGTCGACCGACTGCACGCTCGTGAAGTAGTCGCCCCAGTAGGTCTTCGACATCGGACCGACCTGGCGCCCGAGCGAGTACACGACGTCGTCGGCGGTGACGGGGGTGCCGTCCCAGAACTTCGCATCGGCGCGCAGCGTGTAGACGACGGTCGTGTCGTTCGGGTTCTCGACCTTCTCGGCGAGCGCGTTCTCGTAGCCGAGATCCGGGGTGAGCCGGGTGAGCCCCTCGCAGAGGTTGGCGTCGACCGTGTTCTCGGCGTAGTTGAACGTCAGCATCGGGTCGAGCGACATGGGCTCGTACGGCAGGTTCCACTTGAGGGTGTCGACCGGCTTCGATCCGGGTTCGGTGGTGCTGACGAGCTTGGAGCGGTCGACGCTGAACGCGGTCGACTTCTTGCCGCCGTCGCCGCCACCGCTCTGGGTGCCGCCGCCGGCGCAGGCCGACAGGGTGAGCGCGGCGACAGCAGCGGCGCCGAGCAGCGCGTAGGAACGCTTGGACATGGTTCTCCTTGAGGAAAGTGGGTTCGGTGCGGAGGAGGTTCGGTTACTTGGCGCTGCCGATGGTGGCGGCCCAGGGGTACGACAGGTAGGCGATCGAGGGCACCGCGCCCGTGATCTTGTCGTTCTGCACGAGGATCGTCGGCAGATAGGTGAGCGGCGTCCAGGGCAGGTCCTTCGTGACCTTCGCCTGGATCTCGACGGTGGTCTTCGCGCGCTCAGCGGGATCGAGGGTGGATCGGGCCTGCTGGACGAGGTCGTTCACCCCGGTGTAGTTGCCGAAGTTGTTGGCACCGCCCGTGGTGAAGACCTGGTAGACGTCGAGGGGGTCGGTGACGTTGCCGTACCAAGTGGTGAAGAACGCGTCGAGGCCCGCGCGCGCCTTCGGGTCGTAGTAGAGGTTGCCGTACTGCTCGACCGGGATCACCTTGGTCTTGATCTTCAGGCCGATGGCCTGGCCCGCCGCCTGGATCAGGTTCGCGGTCTGCTCGTGCACGGCCGACGAGCCCTGGATCGCGATGGTGATCTCCTTGCTCGTGTCGACGCCCGCGAGCAGCTGCTTCGCCGCCCCGGGATCCGGCTTCGTCCCGAACTTCTTGAACGCTGGGTCGAACAGGGACTTCTGGTCGCCCCAGTAGTCGGGGCCGGCCAGGGTCGGCGCGGGGATCGCGGCCTTCTGGAACACGACGTCGGAGATCGCCTGACGGTCGATCGAGTCGAGCAGCGCCTGGCGCACCTTCGGATCGGCGAAGGGACCCGAATCGGACGCCCCGGCGAGCGTGAAGAAGACGAACGACTTGCCGTAGGTGGTCTGCACCGTCTTGCCGTCGGTCAGCTGCTGCATGCCGGTCGGCGGCAGGTAGAAGAACTGGCCGTCGACGTCGCCCGAGCGGAGCGCGTTGATGGCCGTCGTCTCGTCGGCGATGAAGCTGAAGCTGACCTTGCCGACCTTCGGCGTCAGCTTCGTGTCCCAGTACGCGTCGTTCTTGACGATGTCGATGCCCTTGCCGGCGTTCCAGCGGTCGAGCTTGAACGCGCCGGTGCACATGATCCCGCCCTGGGGCGTGCCGAACTTCTCGCCGGTCTTCGTCGCGTACGCCTTCGAGACGATCGCGCCCGCGGCGGTCGCCATGCCCTGCGCGAAGAGCGCATCGGGCTTCGAGAGGTGCACCGTGACCTGGTTCGCGCCCGTCTGCTCGACCGACTTCACGCTCGTGAAGTATTCGGAGTAGTAGGAATCGGCGTTGTGGGCGCCGCTCTGGCGATCGATCGAGAAGACCACGTCGGCCGGGGTGAGCGGGCTGCCGTCCCAGAACTTCACGCCGTCGCGCAGCGTGTAGACGACGGTGGTGTCGTTCGGGGTGTCGACCTTCTCGGCGAGCCCCGGGCCGGTCGTGAGGTCGGGGTTCAGCCGCTGCAGGCTGTCGCAGAGGTTCGCGTCGACCGTGTTCTCGGCGTAGTTGAAGGTCTTCATCGGGTCGAGCGACAGCGGCTCGTACGGCAGGTTCCAGGTGATCGCGTCGATCGGGCCCTTGGCCGCCGCGGTCTCGGTGGCGAGGTTGTTCAGATCGACGCCGAGGCCGGTCTTCGCGCCGGCCGCCCCGCCGCCGCCCGCGCAGGCGGACAGGGCGAGGGCGGCGACGGCGATACCGGCGACCGTCAGGGCGCGCGCCGAGGATCGGCGGACGCGCTGGGTGCGGGTGGTGTGCATGCGAGAAACTCCTTTGTTCCTGAGCTGGGGTCGGCGGGGATCAGCCGGCCGGTCGGACGTCGCGGCCGTCGCGGAGCACCCGCGTCGGCGCCGGGCGGTCGGTGACGAGCTGGGCGATGTTCTCGGCTTCGAACTCGAGGCCCGAACCCGATTCCGGGCCGGCCCAGTTCGCAATGTCGTCGATGCCGAGCATCTCGCCGCCCGCGGTCGAGGCGATGCGGAAGGCCCGCTCCAGTTCGGCGTCGGTGATCGCGCCCGTGCGGTACGCGAGCAGGTGCGCGCGGTCGACCATGCTGCCGGTGCCGAAGGGGCTCCACGAGTCGCGCACGCCGTCCGAGCCCGCGACGAGGTGCACGCCGTGCTGCTCGAAGCGGTCGATGTCGGGCACGGGATCGGGACCGAGCGCGCACGTGGCGATCCAGATGCCCGCGTCGGCGACGATGTCGAGCGTCTCGTCGAGGCTCGGCAGCGACCCGTCGCAGAGCGCGAAGGCGTGCCCGATGGTCACGCGACCCTGGCGTCCGCCCACGACGGTGCGCCGGGCGATCTCGCGGATCTGGGCGAGCCCGTCCTCGCCGCCGTCGTGCAGGTGGATGTCGATGTCTCGGCCCGCGCGATCCGCGAGCCCGAAGACCGCGTCGAGGTGGCCGTGCAGGTCGCCCTCGAGCCCGCCGGGATCGATGCCGCCGACGAGGTCGGCCCCGCTGTCGAGAGCGGCCGCCATGACCTCGAGGGTGCCCGGGTTCGTGAGCAGGCCGAACTGCGGGAACGCGACGATCTGCACGTCGAGTCCAGGCAGCCGCTCGGCCGCGGCGCGCACGCCCTCGACGTTCGCGGTCCCGAGCTCGCTCGACACGTCGACGTGCGCGCGCATCGCGAGGGTGCCGTTCGTCAGCGCGTTCGAGAGCAGGGCGAAGGCGCGTTCCTCGACGCTCCGCGTGTAGGCGAACTGGGTCGCACGGTCGTTGTCGATGAGGTCGACGAGCGTCGTCGCCGGGCGGCGCGACATCCACGGTCCGCCCCACGCGCTCTTGTCGGGGTGGATATGCGCATCGACGAGGCCGGGGGTGCGCAGCGGGCTGCCAGGGGTCGCAGGATTCAAGATCGCTCCTTCGAGATTCTCGTTCCGATCGCTGGACGGGAGGGTGGACCCGTCAAGTCATCTGACATATGATAACCATACCTCTTGGCAGATACGCAAGGATGTAGACGTGCAACAAATTCAGCGCCGCTCCCTCGTCGACACCGTCGTCGACCAACTCCGCGCCTCCATCACCGACGGCACCTGGCCGATCGGCACCCGCATCCCCTCCGAAGCCGAACTCACCGCGGTGCTCGGCGTCAGTAGACCCTCCGTCCGAGAAGGCGTCCGCTCGCTCGTGCAGCTCGGCCTGCTCGAGGCCCGGCAGGGCGACGGCACCTACGTCATCGCCGACGACGAGGCACAGGTCGCCCTGCGCCGCGCGCTCCACACCGCCGACAGCCGCGAGGTGATCCGCGTGCGCCGCGCGCTCGACGCGCTCGCCGCGCGCGAGGCCGCCGCGTCCCGCACGCCCGCGCAGCTCGATGCGCTCGCCGCGCACCTCTCGGCGCGCCGCACCGCGATCGAGCGCGCCGACACCGCCGGATTCACCGAGCACGACGTCGCCTACCACCTCGCCATCGCCGAGGCCTCGGGCAACCAGCTGCTCTCCAGCATCTACGCGAGCTTCGACGCATCCCTGCGCGAGTCCGTGGCCGACGCCTCGTGCCTCTCGCACGGCGACGACCCCGACCGCGCCGACATGCACGAGGCGCTGTACCGGGCGATCGCCGGTCAGGATCCCGAGGCCGCCCAGACCGCGGCCCTCGGCGTGCTCGATCAGCAGGAGCGCCTGCTCGACGAACGCCCGTGACGGGCTCCCCCCGGAACGCCTTCGCCGCCGGCACCCTCGTCTTCGCAGTCGGGCTCAGCGTCCGCTTCCCCATCACGTCGGTCTCGCCGCTGCTCGCCGAGATCGGCCGCGCCTACCACCTGCCCGCATCGGGTCTCGCCGTGCTGAGCGCGATCCCCGTGCTCCTGTTCGGCCTCGCCTCGCCGCTCGCCCCCTGGCTCGTCTCGCGACTCGGCCTCGAACGCGCGCTCACGGTGCTGCTCGCCGCGCTGGCCCTCGCGACGCTGCTGCGCCCCGTCGCCGCACCGGGCCTCTTCCTCGGCACCGTGGTGGTCGGCGCCGCGATCGCACTGCTCGGCATCCTCGCCCCGCAGATCATCCGCCGCTCGCTGCCGCACCGCGGCGGCTTCTGGACCGGCATCTACACGACCTCGTTCGGGCTGAGCGCCGCCGCCGGCGCCGCGCTCTCGGTGCCCGTGCTGCACCTGCTCGACGACCGGGTCGGGCCGGCGCTCGCCGCCTGGGGCGTGCCGCTCCTCATCGCCACCGGGCTCGCCGTCGCGTTCGGCTCGCGTCTGCGCGCGGGACGCAGCGCCGAACCGCGCCAGCAGCAGCGCTTCCGCTCGGTGCTGCGCGCCCGCGGTATCTGGTCCGTCACCGGCTTCTTCGGCGCGCAGGCCCTCATCTACTTCTCGCTCACCGCGTGGCTGCCCACCATCGCCGCCGATCGCGGCATGCCGCCCGCGAACGCCGGCCTGCTGCTCGCCTGGATGAGCGTCGCGGGTCTGCCCGCGTCGCTCATCGCCCCGACCCTCGCGTCGCGACGCCGCCTGCGCGTCCCGATCGTCGTTACGATCTCGATCCTGTCGGCCGCGGGCCTCACCGGGCTCGCGTTCGCCCCGCTCGCCCTCGCGCCGCTCATGGTCGCCGTGCTCGGGATCGCGCAGAGCGCCGCGTTCGGCTTCGGAATCGCGCTGATCGTCTTCACCGCGCCGAGCGCGGCCGCCACCGCCACCTTCTCGGCGCTGAGCCAGGGCATCGGCTACGCGGTCGCCGCGACCGGGCCGCTCCTGCTCGGCCTGCTCTCCCAGTCGGGATTCACGTGGACGGCGATCCTCAGCATCCTGCTCGTCGCGGCCGTCGCCGAGGCCGCGTTCGGCGTCGTCGCGGCGCGCGCGTCGGATCCCGCGACCGCGACCGGGCCGCTCGCTACAGCCAGTCCTTCTTCTTGAAGATCACGTAGAGCGAGCCCGCGAAGGCCAGCATGAGCCCGATCGCCGCCGGATAGCCGAAGGCCCAGTGCAGCTCGGGCATCAGGTCGAAGTTCATGCCGTAGATGCCCGTGACGAGCGACGGCGCGAAGATGATGGCGGCCCAGCTCGAGATCTTCTTCGCCTGGTCGCTCTGCCGCACCGAGGCCTCGGTCATGAGCGCCATCTGCTCGTTCTGCTCCCGGCCGACGAGGCCGAGGTGCACGCTCAGCGCGTCGCGCAGCATGTAGCGGAACCCGTCGGCGAACTCCACGATCCGGATCAGGTGGTCCTCGACGTCGCGCAGGTGGCGGCGCAGCTCCACGTCCCACGCGGCGACGCTCGCGGGAGCGGGCGACAGCGGGATCCCCGCCGAGCGGCGCTCCTCGCGCGCCCGCAGGTCGCGCACGAGGCCGAGCAGCGGTGCCGTCGCCCGCTGGAACGCGATCACCTCGCCCGAGAGCTCGTAGATGCGTCGCGCGAGCGCGACGCTCGTGCCCGAACCGTTGAACAGCTCGTCCTCGATCTCGTCGATGTCCTTCTGCAGGCCCTGCACGACCGGCTCGTAGTCGTCGACCACCCGGTCGAGGATCGCGTAGGCCGCCGCCCCGGGACCGAGCGAGAGCAGTTCGGGCTCGTCCTCCATGCGCCGGCGCACCTCGCCGAGCGACGGGTTCTCGGCCAGGCGGATCGTGAGCACGAAGTTCTCGCCGACGAACATGTGCAGCTCGCCGAACTCGACCTCCTCGACCGCGTCGAGGTAGCGGGCCGGGCGCAGCACGAGGAAGAGCACGTCGCCGTAGAACTCGGCCTTCGGACGCTGCTTGCCCGTGGCGACGTCCTCGACCGCGAGGGCGTGCAGCCCGAAGGTCTCGGCGACGAGCGCCAGCTCCTCGGGCGTCGGGCGCAGCAACCCCACCCAGGCGAACGCGCCGGGCAGCAGACTCGCGTGGGCGTGCGCCTCGGGGATGGACTCGACCCCGTCGAGCCGCCGGCCCTCCCGGTAGACGCCGACATCGACGATCGCCATGTCTCCTCCTTCGCGCGTGCACGCTCGCGTGCGGTCCTCGCAGCGACCCTGCCGCCGCGTGGGCGAGCGTACCGCACGCGCGTGACGCGCGGGATCCGGGCGGGTGCGCGGGATCCGACGGGATGCGCGCCGCGCGCGGCCGCGGATAGGCTGACCGGAGCGAGGAGGCGACATGAGCGACATCAGCGAACAGCCGTCGGGCAGCCACAGCGAGGTCCAGTTCGAGAACGAACGGTTCCGCGTCACGAAGTGGACCATCGACCCGGGCGGGCACATCCCCATGCACCGGCACGACTTCGACTACGTCGTCGTCCCCCTGCTCCCGGGCCGGGTGCGCATCGACTTCGCCGACGGCAGCTCGACCGAGGCCGAGCAGGTGCCGGGCGGAAGCTACGCCCGCCAGGCCGGCGCCGAGCACCGGCTCACCAACCTCAGCAGCACCTCCCCCGTCCTCTTCGTCGAAACGGAGCGACTCTCGTGACCGAGCGCAGCGCAGCCGTCGTCCGCTTCCTCACCCCGCAGGACCGCGAGGCGTGGGAGGAGCTCTACCGCGGCTACCGCGACTTCTACGCGAAGCCGCACGACCCGGCGGTGTTCGACACCGTCTGGTCCTGGCTGATGGACGATGCGCACGAGACCCGCGCGCTCCTCGCCGAGTCCGAGGGCCGCCCGGTCGCGCTCGCGCACTTCCGCCGCTTCGCACGCCCCATCGACGGCGCGTACGCGCTCTACCTCGACGACCTGTTCACCTCGCCCGATGCGCGCGGAACGGGTGCCGGCACGGCGCTGCTGCACCGCCTCGCCGAGATCGCCCGCGACGAGGACGCCGTGCTGGTGCGCTGGATCACGGCCGCGGACAACGAGACCGCGCGCCGCATCTACGACCGTGAGGCGACGCAGACGCCCTGGGTCACCTACGATCTGAAGCCGGCTCGCGCCTAGGCCTCCTCGGCTTCCTCGTGGTGCGGGTGGCCCGACTCCTCGTGCGTGGCGGGCCCCTCCGAGGTCGCTCCGCCCTCGTCCGCCCAGTCGCGTCCCGGATCCACGTTGTGCGCGGGATCCGACTCGAGGTCGCGTCCCAGGTCCGTGCGTTCGACGCCGCTCATGGTGTCCTCCCTCCGGATCCCGCCTCGGCGGGACTCCTTCCGACTGCCTCCCAGCGTACGCCGCGCGGCTGCGCGGCAACAGGGCGTGCCCCGTCCCGACCCCGTCGGGGCATCCCATCTGTACTAGCATTCGGGGGAACCCGCCCACCCAGACGGAAGGAGATCCCGTGAAGCGGATCCTGACCTACGGCACGTTCGACCTGCTGCACTGGGGGCACATCCGTCTGCTGCGCCGCGCGCGATCGCTCGGCGACTACCTCGTCGTGGCCGCGTCCACCGAGGAGTTCAACGCGGGCAAGGGCAAGAAGACCTACCACGACTTCGAGACGCGCAAGAACATGCTCGAGGCCGTGCGCTACGTCGATCTCGTGATCCCCGAGCAGGCGTGGGATCAGAAGATCCGCGACGTGCAGAAGTACGAGATCGACACCGTGGTGATGGGGGGCGACTGGGAGGGCGACCCCCGCTTCGAGATCCTGCGCGACTACTGCGAGGTCGTCTACCTCGACCGCACCGAGGGCGTCTCGACCACCAAGATCAAGAACGACCTCGGCGAGGGCGCGTAGCGCTCCGGCGCCCGGCGCTCAGTGCGTCGAGAAGCCGCCGTCGACGGCGATCGACTGGCCCGTGATGTAGGCCGATGCGGCTGAGGCGAGCAGCACGGCCGCCCCGCCGAAGTCCTCGGGTTCGCCGTTGCGGCCGACGAGCGTGCGCGCGGCGAGCGCCGCGACCGTCTCGGGGTCGGCGCTGAGGCGACGGTTCAGCGGGGTCTGCACGAAGCCGGGTACGAGCGCGTTCGCGGTCACGCCGCGCGACGACCAGGCTTCGGCCTGGGAGCGGGCGAGCGCTTCGATCGCCGCTTTCGAGACGCCGTAGGCGCCGCTGTTCGCGAAGGGGCGGTGCGCCTGCTGCGAGCTGATGTGGATCACCCGGCCGTAGCCGCGCTCGGCCATGCCGGGGATGAGGCGCTGCCCGAGCACGAACGCCGCGTCGAGGTTGACCGCCATGGTGGCGTCCCATTCGGCTTCGGTGAGGTCGCCGAACGGCGGACGCAGGTTGATCCCGGCGCTGTTCACGAGGATGTCGATGTCGCCCGCGGCGTCCGCGAGCGCGTGCGCGCCGGCGCGGCTGCCGAGGTCGGCGGGGATCCCGGCGGCGCTGCCGCCGCCGTCGCGGATCCCGGCGACGGTCTCGGCGATCGCAGCCTCGGTGCGTGCCGCGATCCGCACGTGGGCGCCGGCGCCGGCGAGCGCCCGGGCGATAGCCTTCCCGATGCCGGAGCTGCCGCCGGTGACGAGGGCGGTGCGCCCGCCGAGTCCGAACAGGCCGTCGAGGGTCGGGAGCGCGCTCATGGCCTCACCCTATCGACCCTCAGCGGTGGATCGAGCAAGGCGCTGAACACACGGAAGCGCCCGTCGGTGCCGGAATTCCGTGGGCCTGCATCAGGGTTGGCGTGTCGAGCGAAGCGAAGACACGCCGGGGTCCCCTGCTCTGCAGGCCCACGGAATTCCGGCGCCGACGGGCGCGAACGAGGTTCTACAACACCTTCGAGAGGAACGCCTTGGTGCGTTCCCGCTGCGGGTTGGTGAGCACTTCGACGGGGTCGCCGGATTCGACGACCACGCCGCCGTCCATGAACACGAGCGTGTCGGCGACTTCGCGGGCGAAGCCCATCTCGTGCGTCACGACGACCATGGTCATGCCGCTCTCGGCGAGGCCCTTCATCACGTCGAGCACTTCGCCGACGAGTTCGGGGTCGAGCGCCGAGGTGGGCTCGTCGAACAGCATGAGCTTGGGCTCCATGGCGAGGGCTCGTGCGATGGCGACGCGCTGCTGCTGACCGCCCGACAGGTGCGCCGGGTAATAGTCGTAGCGTTCGGCGAGGCCGACGCGGGCGAGCAGTTCCATAGCCCGCGCCTTGAGCTGCGCCTTGTTGCCCTTCTTGAGCAGGGTGGGCGCAATCATGACGTTCTCGAGGGCGGTCATGTGCGGGAACAGGTTGAAGCGCTGGAACACCATGCCGATGTCGCGGCGCTGCTTCGCTGCTTCCTTGGGGTGCATCTCGTACAGCTTGTCGCTGTCCTGCCGGTAGCCGACGAGTTCGCCGTCGACCGAGAGGCGGCCGGAGTTGACGGTCTCGAGGTGGTTGATGCAGCGCAGGAAGGTAGATTTGCCGGAGCCGGACGGGCCGACGAGGCAGAGCACTTCGCCCTGCTGCACTTCGAGGGAGATGGACTTGAGCACGAGGTTCGAGCCGTACGCCTTCGAGACGCCTTCGGCCTTCACCATGGGCACGCTGGTCTTGGCGTTCATCGCCATCCCTCCCCTCGTCCGCCTTCCGGCGGCACGATTCCTGTGCGTCCGTCGTTCTCGGTGTACGTCGGGTGCGTCTCGCTGTTCCTGATCGCCGCGAGCTTCGCTTCCTCGGCGGTGATGACGCCGACGGCCGCGGTCTCGACGGTCGGCTTCATGACGTCGGGCCGCTGCCCGATGCCGCGGGCGAAGTGCCGCTCGAGGTAGTACTGGCCGACCATGAGGATCGAGGTGACCGCGAGGTACCAGATCGACGCGACGATCAGCATGGGGATCGGCTTGTAGGTGACGGCCGAGATGTCGCGGGTGCGGGTGTACAGCTCGAGCGAGAACGGCACGGCGACGACGAGCGAGGTGGTCTTCAGCATCGAGATCACTTCGTTGCCGGTCGGCGGGATGATCACGCGCATGGCCTGCGGCAGGACGACGCGGGTCATGGTGTGCCACCAGCCGAGGCCGAGCGCGGTCGCGGCTTCGTCCTGGCCCTTGTCGACCGAGAGCAGGCCGGCGCGCACGATCTCGGCCATGTAGGCCGACTCGTTGAGCGCGAGGCCGATCACGGCGAGGGCGAAGGCGGGCAGCAGGTCCTGCACGTTGAGCGAGAAGCTGCCGATCGTGATCTGCTGGTAGATGGTCCCGACGAGACCCCAGAACACGAGCTGCACATACACCGGGGTGCCGCGGAACAGCCAGAGGTAGACCCACGCGACCGCCTTGACCACGGGGTTGGGCGAGAGCCGCATGACGGCGAGCAGCACGCCCAGCACGATCGCGATGATCATCGAGTACACGGTGAGCAGCAGCGTGTACCCGACGGCCTGGATCACGCGGACGTCGAAGACGTACTTCGCGACCTCGGGCCAGTTGTAGCCCTTGGGGCCGCCGCGCGTGGTGAACGCGTCGAACAGGAACAGTCCGACGATGATCACCAGCACGGCGGCGAGGATGATCCGCCCGGGGTGCTTGAGCCGGATGGCCTCGATGGGCTCCGAGTCGTAGAACGGCCGTTTGTCGGCCTCGGCGCGGTCGGTCACGCTCAGGACTTTCCGCCGTTGATGACGGCTTCCTTCACGGCGCCGGCCTCGACGCCCGCGTCGGTGAGGATCTTGGTGTAGGTGCCGTCCTTCATGAGCGACTCGACGGCGGCCTGCACGGCCTTGGTGAGCTCGCTGTCCTTGGCGGTGACGAAGCCGTAGGGGGCGTTGTCGAAGGATTCGCCGGAGGCCTGGAGCGAGTCACCGGTGGCCTTGATCGCGGCGAGGGTGACGGGCGAGTCTGCGGAGAGCGCGTCGGCCTTGCCCACGACGACGGCGTTGGTCGCCTCTTCCTGGCCGTCGAACTTCAGCACCTGGATCTCGGGCTTTCCGGCGTCCTTGCAGGCCTTCTGGCGTGCGGGCATCTCGTCGGTGTCCTGGACGGTGCCGGACTGGACCGAGACCTTGAGGCCGCAGGCGTCCTCGGGGTTGACGGTCTTGCCCTTGGGCGCGGCCCAGAGGGTGCCTGCCTGGTAGTAGTCGATGAAGTCGACCGACTTCTGACGCTCGAGGGTGTCGGTGAACGAGGACGAGCCCATGTTGAACTTGCCGCCGTTGATGTTCGGGATGATCGAGTCGAACTTCGACACCTGCCACTCGGGCTTCAGGCCGAGCTTCGCGGCGATGGCGTCGGCGAGGGTGACGTTCCAGCCGGTGGGGTTGCCGTTGGCGTCCTTGTACTCGTTGGGCGGGTAGGACGCGTCGGTGCCGATGATGAGCTTGCCCGAGTCCTTGATGTCCTTGGGGAGCAGGGCGACCGCGGCCGAGTCAGCCTTGATGTCGCTCGTCGCGGGGGTCTTGGTGCCGCCGCCGGCGCCTTCGGAGTCGGAGTTGTTGACGCAGCCGGTGAGCGCGAGCGCCGCCACTGCGGCGACTGCGGGAAGTACCACTCGAATCTTCATCGATCCATTTCCTTACTTCAGTGTCAGGGAGGAGGGGTGAGCCTGGGGACCGAGTGTAGCGATCACGGCGGATGTTCCGGCCCCAGATTGTCTCTGCGGCACCAGACGGTGTCTGGAGTACCGGAATCTGCGCGGAGCCCCGGGCGTAGTCGAAGCCTAGCCCGCGTGAAATGCGCGTCAGAAACCGACGTGCGGATTGGAATCCGATCGAGACCAAGGGTTTTCCGGCCGCATATCCGTACCTCCGGGTAACGAACGGGTAACGAATTTAACTCCCGGTCAGCACAAGATTACCCGCGACCGTTCGCAGGATATCCGTCCGGTTCACCTTGCGACCCCGTATGCGCGTTGTTAGCGTCGAAGACAGCGTTCCACGCGAAAAACCCTGGTCCGCGGCCGCCGCGGGAGCACCTGCTCGATGCGCGACGGGCGTACGGTTCGCGGTGGCCGCCGGTCCCGATGGCCGCGGCATGCAGGACGCCGGTCGAAGCGGTCGAGAGGATCGCGCCCGGGCTTCCCCCACCGCCGAACCCGGACCACGCAGCGGGTGCCTTCGGCGTCCCCGCATGAGGAGTGTCTGTGACGATCCAATCGCCAGCACCGCCCACCGATCACGAACGAGACGCCCGCGAGGGCGCCTCCTCCGAGCCCGGAACCGCCATCGCGGTCGAGAGCGTCTTCAAGGTCTTCGGCCGACGGCCGAACGAGGCGGTGAAGCGCCTCCGCACGGGCGCGAGCCGCGACGAGGTCCGCCCCTTCGGCACCGCCGCGGTGATCGACGCGAGCTTCGACGTGCGCCGGGGCGAGATCTTCGTGGTCATGGGGCTCTCGGGCTCCGGCAAGTCGACCCTGATCCGCATGCTCAACGGGCTCAACGAATCCACCGCCGGTTCGATCCGGGTGTTCGGCACCGAGGTCGTCGGCCTCGGCGCCGCCGAGCTGCGCGCCGTGCGCCGCGACCGCATGTCGATGGTGTTCCAGCACTTCGCGCTGCTTCCCCACCGATCCGTGCTCGACAACGTGGCCTACGGCCTCGAGCTGCAGGGCGTCGCTCTGCCCGAGCGCACCGCGACCGCGCGGCGCTGGCTCGACCGAGTCGGCCTGAGCAAGTGGGAGTCGTCGCTGCCGGGCGAACTGTCGGGCGGCATGCAGCAGCGCGTCGGCCTCGCCCGCGCGTTCGCGGCCGACACCGACATCCTGCTCATGGACGAGGCGTTCTCGGCCCTCGATCCGCTGATCCGCCGCGAGATGCAGGAGCTGCTCATCGAGCTCCAGCAGGAGCTCGGCAAGACCATCGTGTTCATCACGCACGACCTCAACGAGGCCATGTTCCTCGGCGATCGGATCGCAGTCATGCGCGACGGCCGTATCGTGCAGGTCGGGACGCCGAACGACATCCTCACCGATCCCGCGAACGACTACGTCGCGCAGTTCGTGCAGGACGTCGACCGCGCCCGCGTGCTCACCGCGGGCGATGTGATGGAGCCCCCGCTCGCCGTCGTCACGGCGAGCGCCGGCCCGCGCACCGCGCTGCGCACCATGCGCGACCTGCAGACCTCGGCCTGCTTCGTCACGACGGGCGGCCGCAAGCTGCTCGGCGTCGTGCGCGACAAGGACATGCTGCGCGAGGTGCGCGAGGGCGGTACGGACGTCACGAAGCGCCTGCGCCCGACGCCGTCGATCGTGTCCCCCGACCAGCACATCGCGGAGCTCTTCGAGCTCGCGGTCGAGAGCCCGCTGCCGGTCGCCGTGATCGACGAGCAGGACCGCCTGATCGGCGTCGTGCCGCGCGTGACCCTGCTCGCGGCCCTGACCGACCTGCCCGCGGTCACCACCGAGATCCCGATCATCGAGCCCGCGCCGGGCGTCCCCGCCGCAACGATCACCGAGACCCTCGCGGCGAACGGCGCCGATGCGCCCGGATCCGGCACTGCCGATGACGAGGAGGCGACCCGATGAACGACTTCCGCATCCCCGTCGGCGACTGGGTCGCCGACGCCCTCGACTGGTTCAAGGACACCTTCACCTGGCTGCTCGACTTCGTCGGCTTCGTCATGCAGTGGCTGGTCTCCGGCCTCACCGACGCGCTGCTCGCAGTCCCCTTCCCCGCACTGATCCTGCTGTTCGCACTGATCGGCTGGTTCGTGCGCTCGTGGCAGCTCGCGCTCGGCACGATCGTCGGCTTCCTGCTCATCGTCGCGATGGGCCAGTGGGAGACCTCGATGCAGACGCTCGCGCTCGTGCTGATCGCGACGCTGCTCGCCGTGATCATCGCGGTGCCGCTCGGGATCCTGGCGGCGCGCAACGACGCCTTCAGCGCGTTCGTCAAGCCGGTGCTCGACTTCATGCAGACGATGCCCGCGTTCGTGTACCTGATCCCCGCGGTCACCTTCTTCAGCATCGGCGTGGTGCCGGGCGTCTTCTCGACGGTGATCTTCGCGCTCGCCCCGGGCGTGCGCTTCACCGAGCTCGGCATCCGCGGCGTCGACTCCGAGACCGTCGAGGCGGGCCACGCGTTCGGCGCGACCCCGGGCCGGATCCTGCGCGGGATCCAGCTGCCCCTCGCGATGCCGACGATCATGGCCGGCATCAACCAGGTCATCATGCTCGCCCTGTCCATGGCGGTCGTGGCCGGCTTCGTCGGCGCCGACGGCCTCGGCAAGGAGGTCATCGCCTCGATCTCGACGCTGAACCTCAGCCAGGGCGTCGAGGCCGGCCTCGGCGTCGTGATCCTCGCCGTCTTCCTCGACCGCGTCACCGCCGCGCTCGGCACCCCGAGCAAATACCGTTCCTCGGTGCTCGGCTCGATCCGCCGCGCGCCGAGCGCGAAGGCGAAGCGCATGTGGTTCGGCCTCGCGGCCGCCGTGGTCGCGATCGCGCTCGTCGCGGTCGGCAGCCTCGCCGTCACCCGATCCTCGGGCGGCACTGACGAGGCGACGGGCGGTGCGGGCTCGGGCAAGACGATCACGCTCGGTTTCCTGCCGTCCTGGACCGACGGTCTCAGCATGACCTACCTGCTGAAGGACCAGCTCGAGAAGGAGGGCTACACGGTCGAGCTGAAGGAGCTGACCGAGGCCGCCGTGCTCTACACGGGTCTCGCCAAGGGCGACGTCGACATCTACCCGTCGGCCTGGTCCGAGAAGACGCACGCCAGCTATATGAAGAAGTACGGCACGGACATCGAGGACCTCGGCGCGTACTACGACAACGCGGTGCTCACCATCGCGGTGCCGAAGTACGTCGACATCGACTCGATCGAGGACCTGAAGGGCAACGCCAAGCGCTTCGACGGCAAGATCATCGGCATCGAGCCGAGCGCGGGCCTCACCGAGCAGACGCAGAACACGATGATGCCCGAGTACGGCCTCGACAAGGAATACGAGCTCGTGACCTCGTCGACCGCGACCATGCTCACCACCCTGCAGAACGCGATCGACAAGAAGCAGGACATCGCGGTGACCCTGTGGCGGCCGTTCTGGGCGAACGACAAGTTCCCCGTGAAGGATCTCGAGGACCCGAAGGGCGCGATGGGCAAGCCCGAGGCGCTGCACTTCCTCGCGAACAAGGGCTTCAGCGAGAAGCACCCCGACATCGCGAAGATGATCGCCGGGATCAAGCTCGACGACGCCGAGTACGGTTCGCTCGAGGACCTCGTGGTCAACAAGTTCGGCAAGGGCAAGGAGCCGGAGGCCGTCACCGAGTGGCTGAAGGAGCACCCCGACGCCTACCCGACGCTCGTGACGAAGTAGCGCGGCCCGGTGCGGAAACGCCGAGGGCCCCGGAGCATTCCGCTCCGGGGCCCTCGGCGTTTCCGCGGGTCGCGCTACTGGGTCTTGACCGCGCCGGTGCGCCGGCGGATCTCCTCCGAGACCGCGATCGCATCCCCCTCCGGGGCGTCCGACTTGCGGTCGGGTCGCGCCACGAACAGGTAGACCAGGCCGGTGACCAGCACGACCGCGAGGCCGATGAGCACGACGTAGTCGGCGAAGAACTCGCCCGTCTCCCCCGGCTTCGCAAGCAGGTACATGGCGAAGAGCCCGTACGCGAGCGCGACGACGTTGACCACGGCGCCGGCCTTGCCGAGGGTGAACGGGCCCGCGGGCTTCCAGCCCTTGACGCGCTGGCGCAGGCTCGCGAACACGACCATCTGGAACGACAGGTAGATGCCGAGGATCGCGAACGAGGTCACGGCGACGAGGATCCCGTTGTTGAAGTAGATCAGCACGCAGATGAGCGCGGGCACCGTGCACGCCACGATGAGGGCGTTGGTCGGCACCTTGCTGCGCTCCGACACCTTCGACAGCCAGGTGTGCCCCGGCAGCATGCCGTCGCGCGCGAACGAGTAGAGCAGGCGGCTGGCGGCGGCCTGCAGGCTGAGCACGCACGAGATGAAGGCGAGGATCGCGATGATCAGGAACAGCTTCGCGCCCACCGGTCCGAGCGTCGCGTCGAGGATCGACGGGATCGGGTCGGTGACCTTGCCCGCCACGATGTCCTCGAGGTTCGGGGCGGCGAGCACGTAGCCGCCGAACGAGAACAGCGCCGAGACCGCGCCGACGAAGATCGTCATCATCATGGCGCGCGGGATCCGGCGGGCCGGATCCGACACCTCCTCGGCCACGTCGCCGCACGCCTCGAAGCCGTAGAAGAGGAAGAGGCCCGCGAGCGCCGAGGCGAGGAAGACGGGCACGTACGAGCCGTCGCCGGCGGTGCCCATCGTGTCGAAGAACACCGAGAAGTCGTGCTTGCGCTGGAAGATCAGCAGGTAGAGCCCGAGCCCGATCACGCCGATGAGCTCGGCCGCGAGGCCGATGCGGGCGATGCGCCCGAGCCACTTCGTGCCCGAGAAGTTGATCGCGAGCGCGAGCAGCAGCAGTCCGAGCGCGGTGAACAGCGTCGCCTCGGGCGTCAGCTCGATGCCGAGCAGGCTCGTGACGAAGCCGGAACCGAACTCGGCGACCGAGGTGATCGTCACGATCATCGCCCAGATGTAGACCCACGCGGCCAGCCAGGCGTAGCGCCGGCCCCAGAGCCTGCGCGCCCAGGGGTAGATGCCGCCGTGGATCGGGTACTGCGAGACGACCTCGCCGAACACGAGCGAGACGAGCAGCTGGCCGCAGGCCACGATCACGATCCACCAGATCGAGGGCGGACCGCCCGTCGAGAGCGCGACGGCGAGGAGCGAGTAGACGCCGACGAGCGGCGAGAGGTAGGTGAAGCCGAGGGCGAAGTTCGCCCACAGACTCATGGATCGGTCGAACTTGCCCTCGTAGCCGAGCACCGCCAGGTGCTCGTCGTCGCCGAGGTGCCCGTTCGGAGTATTGGACGTCATCGTCGCGTTCCTTTCGGAGCCGGCCGCGCCCCACTGCGCGGACCGGGTCAAGCATAGAGCCCCCGCGACCGGGCCCGATCCGCGGGATCGCACAGTTCTCGTCCTCCTCCGTTGTGCAGGGAGGTCCGGCGGGGCGTGCGCTCCGGCATACTGGTGCCCATGTCCGAGCCCCAGCCGCAGCCCCACCCCCTCGACGTCGTCCCCTGGCCCCTGCGCACCGAACGCCTCGTGCTGCGCCGCGCCGAGACGGGCGACCTCGACGCGCTCTGGCAGCACCGCGGCCGCGCCGACACCGGCGAGTGGCTCGGCTGGCACCCGGCGGATCGCGCCGACTGGGACGCGTCGGCTCCGTCCCGGCTGCCCGACATGCTCGTCTTCGAGCTCGACGGCCGGGTCATCGGCGACGTGATGATCCGGGTGTCGGACGCCTGGTCGCAGCGCGAGGTCCGCGACCGGGTCGCCGGCGTGCAGGCCGAGCTCGGCTGGACCATGCACCCCGACTTCGAGGGCCGCGGCTACGCCACGGAGGCCGTGCGCGAGGCGATCCGCGTCTGCTTCGAAGAGCTCGGCCTGCACCGGATCCAGGCCGGCGCCTTCACGCCGAACGAACCCTCGCAGAAGCTCATGCGCCGCGTCGGCATGCGGCACGAGAGCAGCTCGGTGCGCGACGCGCTGCACCGCGACCACGGCTGGGTGGACGGCGTCATGTACGGCCTCCTCGCCGAGGAGTGGCGCCGGCAGCGGGACGGCCGGGCACCGCGCGCCACGATCCTGCACGGCTACAGCGCGGCTCCCACCGACCACTGGTTCCCCTGGCTCGCCGAGCGGCTCGAGGCCGCCGGCTTCGAGGTGCGCATCCCCGAGCTGCCCGACTCCCTCCGGCCTGACGCGGCCGCCTGGCACGCCGCGGCCGACGCGGCGATCGGCGAGATCCGCGACGGCGACGCCGTGATCGGGCACAGCCTCGGATCCCTCGTCGCGCTCCGGGTCCTCGCCGAGCGCGCCCGTCGCGCCGGGGCCGACACCGGCGTCCGCGTCGCGCCGGCCGACCGGCTCGGCAGCCTCGTGCTCGTCTCCGGCTTCGCCGGCCCCATCGCGCCGGTGCCCGAGCTCGACGCGTTCGCCGAGGCCGGGGTCGAGCTCTCGGCCGTGCCGGGGTTCGTCCGCAGCATCGCCGCGGTCCGCTCCGACGACGACCCGATCGTCCCGCCCGCCGACACCGACGCGCTCGCCGCGGCGCTCGGCGCCCCGGTCGAGGTCGTGCCCGGCGGCGGGCACTTCCTGGGCCGCGACGGATGGACGAAGCTCCCCGCCGCGCTCTGGCCCGTGCTGCGCACGTCCTGAGCCCGACGGGGAGCCGCGGCCCGGTCTAGGAGGCGACGAAGAGCGGGATCGCGCCCGTCAGGATCCCGACCGCGAGCATCACGAGCGACACGACCGTCGCCCGCCACAGCACCTTCTTGTGGTGGTCGCCGAGGTTCACGCTCGCGAGCGAGACGAGCAGCAGGATCGCCGGCACGAGCGGGCTCTGCAGGTGCACCGGCTGGCCCGTGATCGACGCGCGCGCCATCTCGACGGGGTCGATGCCGAAGTGCGCCGCGCTCTGCGACAGCACCGGGAGGATCCCGTAGTAGAAGGCGTCGTTGGACATGAAGAAGGTGAACGGGATCGACAGCACACCCGTGATCGGCGCCAGGAACGGGCCCACCTCGGTCGGCAGGACGCCCGTGATCCACTTCGCCATCGCGTCGACCATGCCGGTGCCCGAGAGCACGCCGACGAGCACGCCGGCCGCGATCACCATCGACACGACGCCGACGATGCTGGGCGCGTGCGCCACGATCTCGGCCGCCTGATCCTTCAGCTTGCGGAAGTTCAGGACGAGCGCCAGGCCCGCGCCGACCATGAACACGTACGGCAGCGGCATGATGTCGAGCACCAGCAGGACCATCACGGCGACGGTGAGCACCAGGTTCGCCCAGATGAGCTTGGGCCGCAGCGTCGCGCGGTTGGGATCGAGCATGGTGTCGGCCATGGCGGTGTCGGTCGGGTCGACCTCGGCGGCGGCCACGGCGGGCCCGCCGATCCCGACGGTCACGAGGTTGCCCGTGTGCAGCGAGGCGCGGGCACCCGGCTTGCTGTCCGCTCCGCGGAACAGCTTCGGCACCCCGGCCAGCAGGCCGCCGTCGGCGGTGCCGTCGAGCCGGGTCGCGTCGATGCGGCCGAGACGGTTGCGCTCCTGGATGCCGAGCATCCAGGCGAAGCCGAAGGCCACGACGAGGCCGACCAGCATCGCGGGGATCATCGGCACGAACACGTCCGACACCTGCAGGTTCAGCGCGGTCGCGGCGCGCACCGTGGGGCCGCCCCAGGGGAGGATGTTCATCGTGCCGTTCATGAGGCCGGCGACGCAGGTGAGCATCACGGGGCTCATGCCGAGCCGCAGGTAGATCGGCAGCATCGCCGAGGTCGTGATGATGAACGTCGTCGATCCGTCCCCGTCGAGCGAGACGGCCGCGGCGAGGAGCGCCGTGCCGAGCACGACCTTCGCGGGGTCGTCTCCGAGCAGGCGCGTGATGAAGCGGATCAGCGGATCGAACAGCCCCACGTCGATCATGATCCCGAAGAACATGATCGCGAACATGAGGAGCGCCGCCGTGGGCGCCATGTTGCCGATCGCGTCGAGCACCATGTCGCCGAGCCCGAGCCCCGCACCCGCGAAGAGGCCGAAGATGGTGGGCACGAGGATCAGCGCGACCATCGGAGTGAGGCGCTTCGTCATGATCAGGGTCATGAACACGAGCACCATCGTGAACCCGAGGATCACGAGCACCCACTCGGGCGGCACGAATGCGAGGTCGTACGTGGGCTTCTCGTCCGCTGCGCGCAGCAGCAGCTCGGACATCGCCGGTTGCATCAGATGACTCCTTTGTCGTCGGACCGCCGAGAGCGGCCTGCGCCGATGCTAGGGAGAAACCGGACTCGGCTCCGGGTAGCTCGCATTTCGTCGCGTTCTGCGCGTAGCGTGGGTTCTGCGCATTGTGCGCGCGATGCTTCGGAGGTGCGGATGCGCAGAATGGAGAGCATGGCTCGACCGGACCGCGCGCGTCTGCGCTTCGCCACTCGCGTCCTGCTGCTGCAGCTCGGCACGGTGGTGCTGGTCGTCGCCCTCTGCACCGGCGTCTACCTGTTCCTCGCGGTCCAGCAGCTCCGCGCGTCATCGCAGGCCGCGGCGCTCGGCATCGCCCGCACCGTCGCCGAGGATCCCACCGTGCGCGAACTCGTCGCCGAGTTCTCCGCCGACCCCGGCACCCCCGCGGCCGCCGGACTGCGCGACGGCGAACTGCAGCGCACCGCATCGGGGATCACGGAGCGCACCGGCGTGCTGTTCGTCGTGATCACCGACGACCACGGGATCCGCCTCGCGCACCCGCAGGCCGACCGGCTCGGCCAGGAGGTCAGCACCCCCTACGACCGCGTGCTGCAGGGGCACGAGGTCGTCGACTGGGAACGCGGCACCCTCGGAGTCTCGGCCCGCGCCAAGGTCCCGGTCTACGCACCCGGTGCCGAAGGGACCGGCCCCGACGCGCAGCGCCCCGTCGGCGAGGTGAGCGTCGGCTTCGAACAGGGCAGCGTCTTCGACGACCTGCCCGCGCTGCTCGGCTCGATCGCGCTCGCCGCGCTCGGCGGGATCGGGATCGCGACCCTCGCCACGCTCCTGATGCGACGGCGCTGGGAACGCCTCACCCTCGGCCTGCAGCCCGAGGAGCTCGCCGCGCTCGTCCAGAACCAGACCGCCGTGCTCGACGGCGTCGGCGACGGAGTCCTCGGCATCGACCCCGACGGCACCGTGCTCGTCTGCAACGCCGCCGCGGAGCGCATGCTGGGCATCGACCGCCCCGTGGGCCGCCCGCTCGCCGAGCTCGGCCTGCCCGCCCCGATCCTCGCGGCGCTCGCCGCGGACGACGAGGGATCGACCGACGCCCCGCGTTCCGGCGGCGGAACCGCCCGCGAGGCCGACATCGGCGTCCTGCACGCCGGTCGAGTGCTGTACGTCGAACCGCGGCCCGTCCGACGCGGGCAGCGGCGGCTCGGCCGCGTCGTGATCGTGCGCGACCGCACCGACCTCGTCGCGCTGAGCGAACGCCTCGAGACCGTGCGCGCCATGACCGGGGCCCTGCGGGTGCAGCGGCACGAGTTCGCGAACCGCATGCACGTCGCCGCCGGGCTCATCGACGCCGAGCGCGTGCCCGAGGCCCGCGAGTTCCTCGGCGAGCTCGTCGAGCGCGGCGCCGTCGGCTACCCCGTGCTCGGACTCGACCGGCTCGGCGATCCGTTCCTGCACGCGTTCCTCGGAGCCAAGGGCATCGAGGCCGGCGAACGCGGGGTGCGCCTGCGCATCGGCGAGGACACCCAGCTGCTCGGCGCGATCCGCGATCCCGAGAACACCGCCGCCGTGCTCGGCAACCTCATCGACAACGCCGTCTCGGCGGCCGTACGGGGCCCGGAGCCGCGCTGGGTCGAGGCGACCCTGCTCGACGACGGCGACGCGCTCGTGCTCACCGTGGGCGACTCCGGCGCCGGGATCCCGCCCGGCACCGACGTGTTCGCGCGCGACGGGCGGGGCGGTTCCGGGGCCTCGACCTCGGTCGGCGAGCCGGCCGGCGGCCTCGACGAATCGGCGCACGGGCACGGGCTCGGCCTCCCCCTGTCCCGCGAGATCGCGCGGGCGAGCGGCGGGGACCTCTGGATCGTGGACCAGGGCGGGGCCGGGGCCGGCCCCGGGGCCGACGGCGGCCCGGGATCCCGCGCCGGCGCGGTGTTCGCGGCGCGCATCGGCGGGGCCGTCGCACCCGACCGCGGTGCCGGGGACGCGCCGCCCGCTCACCCCGTTCACCTCCCCGACGATCCGACCGAGAAGGAGCACCCGTGACCGATCCGATCCGCACCCTCGTCGTCGACGACGACTTCCGCGTCGCCGGCCTGCACCGCGACATCGTCGCCGAGCGGCCCGGGTTCCTGGCGCTCGAGCCCGCCCGCTCGGTCGCCGAGGCGCGGGCCGCGATCCGCACGCTCCGGCCCGATCTCCTGCTGGTCGACGTCTACCTGCCCGACGGCGACGGCATCGACCTCGTGCGCGCGGCGGGGTGCGATGCGTTCGTGATCTCGGCGGCGGGCGACGCCCCGACGCTGCGCCGCGCGCTCCGTGCGGGCGCCCTCGCCTGCCTGCTCAAGCCGTTCGAGCCGCGCATGCTCGCCGAGCGGCTGGAGCGGTACGCGAGGTTCCGCAACCTGCTCGCGGGGACGGGCGCCGTGGCGCAGGAGGACCTCGATCGCGCCCTCGCGATCCTGAACGGGTCGAGCGATCCCGTTTCGCTGTCGCGCTCCGCGACCGAGAAGCTGATCCTCGACGCGCTCGGCGCCGACGAGTCCTCGGCGAGCGAGGTCGCCGAGCGCGCGGGGATCTCGCGCGCGACGGCGCAGCGCCACCTCGCAGCCCTCGCCGCACGGTCGGTCGTGGAGGTGCGGCTGCGCTACGGATCGACGGGGCGCCCCGAGCACCGGTACACGCTCGCGTCGCGCTGAGCGCGGGCCCGGGCTCAGGGTTCCGTCGGCTTGACGGCCTCGTCGGCCTGCTGGCCTCGTCGAGTGGCGGCAAAGCGTTCAAATGGGATCGCATTCGCGCCGTTTGCCGCCACTCGAGGACGGTACGCCTGCGCGACGGGACGACGCGCGTGCGCCGAACGCGCAAACGCGTGCGAACGCGCACGCAGGTGGGTTCGAGCCCTATCCGATCTCGAGCACGAAGCCCGCGCCCGCCGGCACGACGCGCACGGCGGTGAGGTCGGCGACGTGCGCGTCCGGCGCATACCGAGCCGCCGCGGCCCCGACCCCGACGACGCGCATGCCCGCGGCGCGCGCGGCGGCGATCCCCACCGAGGAATCCTCGAAGACGACGCAGTCCGCGGGCGCGACCCCGAGCCGTTCGGCGGCGAGCAGGAACCCCTCGGGGTCCGGCTTGCTCGCGCTCACCGATTCGGCGGTGACCGCGAGCTCGGGCACGCGCACCCCGGCGGCGCCCATGCGCGCGTGCAGCAGGGGCGCATCGGCCGAGGTCACCACGGCATGCGGGAACGGCGCGAGCGCGTCGACGAGCGCCGCGGCGCCCGCGATCTCGACGACGCCGTCCGTCTCGACCGCCTCGCGCGCCAGCATGCCGGCGTTCTCGACAAGGTTCTCCTCGGCGGAGCGCTCGGGCACCAGGATGCCCATGCTCTCGTGCCCCTGGCGGCCGTGGATCACCGAGAGCACCGACTCGCGCGGCACCCCGTGCTTCGCAGCCCACTCGCCCCACAGCCGCTCCACCACCGCGGTCGAGTCGACGAGGGTGCCGTCCATGTCGAGCAGCGCTGCCCGTGCTTCGATGCGTTCCATCAGCCCAGCCTAGGCGAGCCGTCCGCGCCGAGGGCCCGCCCGATGCGGCGCGGTTTCACGACTCACTGCCGGCGCGCAGACTCGGGCCGGGTGCCGAGCGGTAACGTGACGTCGTGAACAACGGCACTCCCCCGGCGATCCGCGCGACCGGGCTCGTCAAACGATTCGGCAAGCAGACGGCGGTCGACGGCGTCGACCTCGAGGTCGCGCAGGGCGAGGTCGTCGCGTTCCTCGGCCCGAACGGCGCGGGCAAGACCACCACGATCGACATGATCCTCGGCCTCGGCAGGCCCGACGCGGGCTCGGTCGAACTGTTCGGCATGAGCCCCCGCTCCGCGATCGCGCGCGGACTCGTATCGGCGGTCATGCAGACCGGCGGCCTGCTCAAGGACCTCACGGTGCGCGACATCATGCGGTTGAACGCGTCGCTGTTCTCGTCGACCATCGACGTGGACGATGCCCTGGAGCGCGCGGGGATCCTGCAGCTCGCCTCACGCAAGATCGAGAAGTGCTCGGGCGGCGAGCAGCAGCGGCTCCGCTTCGCGATGGCGCTGCTCTCGGATCCCGGCCTGCTGATCCTCGACGAGCCGACCACCGGCATGGACGTCGAAGGGCGGCGATCCTTCTGGAACGCGATCCACGCGGACGCGGCCCGCGGGCGCACCGTCGTGTTCGCGACGCACTACCTCGAGGAGGCCGACCAGTACGCGGATCGCATCGTGCTGATCCGCCAGGGCCGGATCGTGGCCGACGGATCCGCCGCGGAGATCAAGAGCATGGCGGCCGGCCGCACGGTCGAGGCCGTGCTGGAGGGCGCGGAGGCGAACCGCGCCGAGCTCGAGCCCGTGCTGCGCGCGCTGCCCGGCGTCGAGCAGGTGGAGCTGCGCGGCGACCGGATCAAGGTGCGCACGGCCGCGTCGGACGACACGGCCCGGCACCTGCTCACGGCGACCTCGGCGCACGATGTGACCATCACGAGCCAGAACCTGGAGCAGGCGTTCCTGCAGCTCACGGGCGACGGCGAACCGGATCCCGAGCACCAGCGGCTCGGCCAGCACGAAAACACGGAGGCGGCTCGATGAGCGGCGCGCAGCGGGTGCAGACCGGCCGGATCGACACCGCGAACCGCACGACCCCGCCGTTCGGCGGCTTCAACCTGCGGTTCCTCGGCATGGAGCTCAAGCGCAGCTTCCGCAACACGGGCACGCTCATCTTCACGCTCGCGTTCCCCATCGGCATGCTGTTCATGATCGCCCTCCCGAACAAGAACACGGCGGCGACCGACGTTCCCGTCGCACAGGGCGGTCTTTCGGCGGCCGTGCCGATCATGATCTCGATGGCCGTGTACGGCGCGATGGTCGCCTCGACCATGATCGGCGTCTCGGTCGCGACCGAGCGATCGCAGGGCTGGAGCCGTCAGCTCCGACTCACCCCGCTGAACCCCGGCGTCTACATCGGCGTGAAGATCCTCACGGGTCTCGCGATCGGCGCGGTCGGCGTCGCGGCGACGCTGATCGCGGGCACGGTCCTCGGCATCCACGCGCCCCTCGGCAACCTGCTGCTCGCGGGTTTCATCGCGTGGATCTCGTCGCTCATGCTCACGGCGCTCGGCCTCGCGGTCGGCTACGCCTTCCCCGCGCAGAACGCGATGCGCTACCTCGGCCCGATCCTGCCGATCCTGAGCTTCATGGGCGGCCTGTTCGTGCCGCTGCAGATCCTGCCGCAGGCGCTGCAGATCGCCGCGAAGTTCACCCCGCTGTGGGGCATCGCCGACATGTCGCAGTCGGCGTCGATCGGCGTCGCGCCGGACCCGTGGTCCTACGTGAACTTCATCGCCTGGCTGGCGCTGTTCTCGGGTGCCGCGATCATGATGCTGCGCCGCGATACCTCGCGGGTCTGAGCCCGGAGAAGGGGCTCGGGCCGGTGCGGGGATCGCACCGGCCCGAGCCCCTTTGCCCCGTCGCGCTACTTCGCGCCGCCGTTGCGCGCCCGCACCGCGAGCAGCGCGCAGGCGATCACGACGAGTCCGCCGACGACGGTCGGCCAGGTCAGGCGCTCGTGCAGCAGCAGGGCGGCCCAGCAGATGCTCATGACCGGCTGCGCGAGCTGCACCTGGCTCACCTGCGCCATCGGCCCGATGGCGAGGCCACGGTACCAGGCGAAGAAGCCGAGGAACATGCTCACGACGGCCAGGTAGGCGAAGGCCGCCCACTGCACCGGGGCACCGCTCGGCATCCCGTCGGCGAGCGAGATCCCCGTGAGCAGCACCATGAGCGGCGAGGCGAGCACGAGCGCCCACGAGATGGTCTGCCAGGCGCCGAGCTCGCGCGCGAGCATCCCGCCCTCGGCGTAGCCGATCGCGCACACGATCACGGCCGCGAACAGGAGCAGGTCGGCCCGGTGGAGGCCGCCGAAGCCGCCGCCCTGGATCAGCGCGAAGGCGACCGCCGCGACGGCGCCGACGCCGGCGGCGATCCAGAAGGATCGCCGGGGCCGTTCGCGCGCGCGGAGCACCGCGGCGACGGCGGTCGCCGCGGGCAGCAGCGCGATCACGACGGCGCCGTGGCTGGCCGGGGCTGTGGTGAGCGCGTAGGAGGTGAGCAGCGGGAAGCCGACCACGGCGCCGCCCGCGACGACGGCGACCCGCAGCCACTGGGTGCCGCGGGGCATCCGCTGGCGGGTGATCGCGAGCGCGAGGGCGGCGAGCACGGCGGCGATGACGGCGCGGGCCGAGCCCGCGAACAGCGGCGACATGGCGCCGTCGGCGACCGCGACGCGGGTGAGCGGCACGGTGAACGAGAAGGCCGCGACGCCGAGCAGGCCCCACCACAGGCCCGAACGACCTGTCGATAGCGGAGGTGCGGAGATCGGAGTAGCGCTACTATCTATCTTCATGAACCATAGTAGCAGCGAGCGGATCGCCGCGGGCCTCCGCGAGTGGATCGCCGCGGCTCCCCCCGGGGCGAAGCTGCCCTCCACCCGCGCGCTCGTCGCCGAGTACGGCGCGAGCCCCGTCACCGTGCAGCAGGCGCTGCGCGTGCTCGTGGGACGCGGGATCGTCGAGACCCGGCCGGGAGTCGGAGCCTTCGTCCGAGCCGTCCGCACCGCCCGCACGACCGACCACGGCTGGCAGGCGGCCGCGCTCGGCGAGTCGGCGGATCCCGCACCCCAGGCCCTGGCCGCGCTGCGCACCCCGCCCAACGACATGATCTCGCTGCACGCCGGCTACCCCGACCGCGAGCTGCTGCCCGAGCGCCTCGTACGCGCAGCCTTCGGCCGCGCCGGCCGCGACGACAGCGCCGTCCAGCGCCCGCCCACGGCGGGCCTGCCCGAACTGCAGACCTGGTTCGCGGCCGAGCTCGGGGCCGTCGGGCGGGCCGATGTCGCGCCGCCCGCCGCGAGCGACGTGCTCGTGCTGCCCGGCAGCCAGAGCGGGCTCGGCACGATCTTCCGCGCGATCGTCGGCGCCGGAGGCCCGCTGCTCATGGAGTCGCCGAGCTACTGGGGCGCGATCCTCGCGGCCGCCCAGGTCGGCGTGCGTGTCATCCCGATCCCGAGCGGCCCGGACGGCCCCGATCCCGAGATTCTCGAGCGCGCGTTCCGGCGGACCGGCGCGCGCGCCTTCTATGCGCAGCCGAACTTCGCGAACCCGCACGGGGCCCAGTGGGCGCCCGAGCTCGTCGACCGGGTGCTCGACATCGTGCGCGCGAACGGCGCGTTCCTCATCGAGGACGACTGGGCCCACGACTTCGGGATCGAGACGCGTTCGGCACCCGTCGCCGCACGCGACGACAGCGGGCACGTCGTCTACCTGCGATCGCTCACCAAGAGCGTGTCGCCCGCGGTGCGGGTCGCGGGCCTCGTCGCGCGCGGCCCCGTGCGCGACCGGCTCCTCGCCGACGCGCAGGCGCAGTCCATGTACGTGAGCGGGGCGCTGCAGACGATCGCGCACGACGTCGTCACGCAGCCCGCCTGGCGCACCCACCTGCGGGGCGTGCGCCATCAGCTCGCCGCCCGACGCGACCTGCTCGTCGCCGCACTGCGCGAGCACGTCCCCGGCGCGCGCCTCGACCTCGTCCCCCGAGGCGGCCTGAATCTCTGGCTCCGCCTGCCGGACGGCACCGATGCGCACCGCCTGGCACGCGACTGCGAGGATCTCGGCGTCGTGGTCGCTCCCGGTCAGGGCTGGTTCCCCGAGCCGGCGCCCGGCGCCCATCTGCGGCTGAACTACTCGGGTCCCGACCCGGCGTTCTTCGCCGAGGGCGCGCGGATCATCGGTGCGGCGCTCGCGCTCCAGGACACCGTCGAACTCCACTGACGACGGAGCCGGATCGGGCCGACGGGGCCGCGCCGGTCCGCAGTGTCGGTGGCGGATGCCAGACTGCCTCCGTGCTCACCACCTTCGCCGTCAGCGGCTACCGCTCGCTCGTCGACCTCGTGCTGCCGCTCGACCGGCTCACGGTCGTGTCGGGCGCCAACGGCACCGGCAAATCCAACCTCTATCGGGCGCTGCGCCTGCTCGCCGCCGCCGGCGAGGGCCGCACCGTCGGGGCGATCGCGCGCGAGGGCGGGCTCTCGAGCGTGCTCTGGGCGGGCCCTGAGAGCCCGGGCCGGGGCAGCGGGCAGGGCACCGTGCGGAAGCGCCCGGTCTCGCTCCGCATCGGCTTCGGCTCCGACGGCTTCGGCTATCTCGCCGACCTGGGCCTGCCGCAGGTCGATCCCGCGCGCAGCTTCTTCACCCGCGACCCCGAGATCAAGCGCGAGCAGGTGTTCACCGGGTCGTTCGCACGCCCCGCCTCCGTGGTGATCGACCGCACCCGGGCGGCGGTGCGCGTGCGCGACGGGGGCTGGCGCTCGGTCCCCCAGACGCTGGGGCCCGGCCAGAGCGTGCTGCTCGATCTCGAGGACCCCTCGGCGCTGCCCGAGGTCCTGCGGCTCCGGCACGGGATGGCGCAGTGGCGCTTCTACGACCACTTTCGCGCCGACCGCGACGCCCCTGCACGGCAGCCGCAGGTCGGCACTCGCACTCGCTGGCTGAGCGACGACGGCGCGGATCTCGCCGCGGTCTGGGCGACTGCGATCGAGTCCGGGCATGAGGGGCCCCTGGCCTCCGCGGTCGCCGACGCGTTCCCCGGCTCGCACGTCGACATCGACGCCGCGGACGGCGTGTTCCGGCTGCTGTTCTCGCAGCGCGGCCTGCTGCGCCCGCTGACCGCGGCGGAGCTCTCGGACGGCACCCTGCGGTACCTGCTGCTCTGCGCCGCGCTGCTGCCCGCCGATCCCCCGCCGCTCGTCGTCGTCAACGAGCCGGAGGCCTCGCTCCACGAGGACCTGCTCGGGCCGCTCGGCTCGCTCCTCGCGGAGGCCGCACGGCGCACGCAGGTCGTCGTGGTCACCCACTCCGCCGCGCTGCGGCGTGCGCTCGAACCCCGGGGTTCGGCCGTCGAGCTCGTGTCGTCGGGCCAGGGCACGAAAGTGCTCGGGCAGGGGCTGCTCGACGCCCCGCCCTGGCACTGGCCGTCGCGCTAGGAGTTCCCGACCGCCCGCGGCCCGGTGAGCGGCGACCAGTCCGCCGCGTACGCGGCGGGTCGCGCGGTACGCGCGTCGCTGCCGAAGCGCGCGCACGGATCCCGCCCGATCGTGCCGAGCACGCGCCCGAGCATCTCCGAGAACTCGGCCTGCCACGCAGGATCGATCGCCTCGAACACGAGCCGTCGCAGCTGCTGCACGTGCGCGACGACGTGCGCCTCGAGGTGCGCCCGACCGCTCTCCGTGAGCACCACGTCCGTGGCACGGCCGTCATCGGGGTTCTGCTCCCGCTGCACCCAGGACCGCCGCTCGAGCCGGCCGACCGCGACCGACAGCCGCGCGATCGAAACGCTCATCCGAGCCGCGAGCTCGCTCATGGTCCGGGTCCCCGACGGCGCTTCCGACAGCGACCCGAGCACCCGGAAATCGAGGTACGAGACCCCCGCATCGCGCTTGAGCTGAGCTTCGATCGCGCTCGGCAGCTCGACGGTGATGCGCAGCAGATTGCGCCAGAGCTCCTGCTCGGCGTCGTCCAGCCAGCCGGCGTCGTTCACACGCGCTCCCCCGCTCGGCCCCGCCCGCGCGTGGAATCGCGGAAGACCACGTCGATCGGCACGTCCCGCCGCCGCGCCCCCTCGCCCGGGGAGCGATCGTCGAGGACCTCCCGCATGACCCGCATGCACTCGCGCCCGAAGGTCCGCGGGTGCAGGTCGATCGCAGTGATCGACGGCTCGGTGTAGCGCAGCGCGGGCGAGTCCACGGCCGCGGCGACGAGCAGATCCTCTCCGACCGTGCGGCCGTACTCGGTCGCGCTCGTGATCACGTTGAGCACCGATCCCTCGGTGAGCGAGATGATCGCGTCCGCCGGGTCCGTCTCGCCGAGCAGCTTCCGGGTCGCCGCGATCGTCGAGTCCGTCAGGCCCTCGACCGCGACGGCCTCGATCCGTTCGCGCGCCCCGTGCTCCGCGCACCAGTCCCGGTAGGCCTGCGTGATCTCGTCGGACCACCCGCTGAACATCTCGGGCACGATGATCGCGGGCGCGCGGGCGCCGTGCTCGGCGAAGTGGTCGAGCAGCTCTCGGGCGGCTGCAGCGTGATCGGAACGGACTTCGCCGGCGACCGCGCGGTACTCGGCGGGCATGGCTTCGCCGCTCACGACCGGGAGTCCCGGGGCGAGCAGCTGCTCGAGCACGGGATCCCCCGGAACCGGGTCGATGGCGATGATGCCGTCGGCGTCGATGCGGGGCAGCGGCCGCCCGTTCGCCGGCCGCGGCAGGAGCGTCACCAGCAGGCCGGCCTCGAGAGCCTCGTCGACCATGCCGAACGCCGCCTCCGTGTAGTACCCGAGCGTGGTCGCGATGCTCGGCAGGTAGACGACGATGATCCCGGTGCGCGCGGCGCGGAGGTTGCGGGCCGTCGGGTTCGGCCGGTACCCGAGTTCGGCGGCGGCGGCGCGCACCCGTTCGCGGGTGGCGGCGGACACTCCGGTGCGGTCGGTGAGGGCGAACGACGCCGCTCCGCGCGAGACGCCGGCGAGGTCCGCCACGTCCTGCAGGGTCACGGGGCGTTTGACGGGCATGAAGCGAAGGTATCACCGCACGAGGTGCAGCCGGACCACGGTACGGGCGGCGGGTTTGCCGTCGCAACTATATCGGTTTAGTATTCATCCCCAGACCCGCGAATGCCGTTCGAAGGAGAACCCGTGGCCCAGCAATCGTCCGCGCACCTGCGCCGTACCCTCGGCCTCACCGGCCTCGTCGTCTTCGGCCTCAGCTACATGGCCATCGGCACCGTCTTCACCACCTACGGCATCGTCAACCAGCTGACCGACGGCCACCTCCCGCTCTCGTACGTCATCGCGCTCGTCACGATGCTCTTCACCGCCGCGAGCTACGCGGCGATGGTGAAGAAGTTCCCCGTCGCGGGATCCGCCTACACCTACACGCAGCAGGCCTACGGCGGGATCGCCGGGTTCATGACCGGCTGGGTGCTGCTGCTCGACTACCTCTTCATCCCGATGATCAACTTCATGATCCTCGGCTTCTACGTCGGCACCCAGTTCCCGAGCGTCCCGCCGCAGGTGTTCGCCTTCGCAGCCCTGGTGCTGGTGCTGGTGTTCAACATCCTGGGCATCAAGATGGTGAACCGCCTCAACACCGCCATCATCGCGATCTCCCTCGCGACCGCCCTGCTCTTCGTGATCCTCGCGGTGAAGGCCGCGATCAACGACCCGAGCGCGCCCGGCCTGCTCGAGCCCTTCGTGCCCGGCGCCGAGGGCTTCAGCCCGGCTCTCTCGGGCGCCGCCGTGCTCGCGCTGTCGTTCCTCGGCTTCGACGCCGTCTCGACCCTGTCGGAAGAAGCAAAGAACGCTCGCCGCGACATCCCGCGCGCCATCATGCTCACCACCCTCATCGGCGGCGCGCTCTTCATCTTCATCTCGTGGATCGGCGCGCTGGCGTACCACCCCGCCGACTGGTCCGCGATCCCCGACGAGATGAAGAACGCGGCCGGCGTCGCGCTCGTCGCCCACCTGGGCGGCAGCCTCGCGCCGCTCTTCGAGGCCATCGTGGTGATCGGCTCGATCGCGGGCTGCATCGGATCCGGCCTCGCCGGCCAGGTCTCGGTCGCCCGCATCCTCTACTCGATGGGCCGCGACGGCACCCTGCCGAAGCCCCTCGGCCGGCTCTCGAAGCGCTTCGGCACGCCCGTCGTCGCGGCCGTCACCGTCTCGGTGTTCGCGCTCGCCTGCCTGTTCCTCACCCTCGATCAGGCCGCGTTCATGATCAGCTTCGGCGCCCTGGCGGCGTTCACCATGGTCAACCTCTCGGTGATCCGCGTGTACCTGTTCCCGCGCGGCGGTGCGGGCGACCGCAGCGCGAAGGGCTGGATCCTCTACGGCATCGCACCCGCCATCGGCGTCGCGCTCTCGATCTGGCTCTGGACCTCGCTGCACCCCACGACCTGGCTCGTCGGCGGGATCTGGGCCCTGATCGGCTTCGCGATCCTCGCCGCGAAGACCGGCTTCTTCCGCCGCCCGGTGCCGCGCATGAGCTTCGAGGAGGAGTCCCCCTCCACCGAGGCGATCGACGCCTACGCCGACGAGCACCCGCTCGACGAGAACGCCACCCGCTGATCACCCGGAACCGAAGGGAACCCCTGATGACCACTCCTCCGATCGATCTGATCGTGACCGGTGCCCGGCTGCACGCGCTCACCGATATTGCCGGAGCGGCCGACGCGATCGCCGTGTCCGACGGCCGGATCGCCGCCGTCGGATCCCGCACCGAGATCGCCGCGCTCGGCGACGACCGCACCGAGCGCCTCGACTTCGCGGACGGCACCATCGTCCCCGCGTTCACCGACGCGCACGCGCATCCGATCGCAAGCGTCTCGATCCCGCAGGGCACCGACCTCTCGGGGCTGCTCACCCGCGCCGCCCTGCGGGAAGCGCTCGAGCGGGGCGCCGCCGAGCAGGCCGGGAACGACTGGTTCTTCGCCTCGGGGCTGGACCCGAACGCGTTCGAGGGCGCCCCGATCACGAACGGGATCCTCACCGAACTGCTCGGCCCGGATCGGCTCGCCCACGTCGGCATGTTCGACGGCCACTCCGCCCTGGCATCCGACGCTCTGCTCCGGCTCGCCGGGATCACCGAGGGGCGCAGCTATCCCGACGGCTCCAGCATCGTCGCCGATGCCGACGGTCGCCCCACCGGGCACGTGCTGGAGTTCAGCGCGCTGAACGACGTGCGCGCGCACCTGCCGGTGCGCAGCGCCGAGGAGAAGGCGCGCGAGCTGCACACGCTGCTCGGCGCGATGGCCGAGACCGGTATCACCCGCGTGCACGTCATGGATCTGCAGGATCCCGACGCGATCGCGATCCTGGAGGCCGCCGAACGGATCGCCCCGCTCCCCGTCTCGCTGCGCCTCTCGCCGTGGTGCGAGCCCGGCACGAGCGACCGGCAGGTCGACGAGCTGATCGCGCTGCAGGGCCGCAGCGGGGACCGGTGGAGGATCGGCGGGATCAAGTTCTTCATCGACGGGACGGTCGAGGGCGGCACCGCCTGGCTCGAGACCCCCGACATCCACGGCGAGAACACCGAGTCCGTCTGGCGCGACCACGCCGCCTACGCCGCGCGGGTCGCCCGGTTCCACGCGGCCGGGATCCCGACCGCGACCCACGCGATCGGCGAGCGTGGCATCCGCTTCGTCGTCGACACCCTCGCCGGCCTCCCCGCAGGCGGGCCGCAGCACCGCATCGAGCACATCGAGTCGGTCGCGAAGGACGTGATCGACCGGCTCGGCGCCGCCGGCATCGCCGCGAGCATGCAGCCGACCCACTGCACCCACTACACGCGGGCCGACGGCAGCGACGACTGGTCGCAGCGGTTGGGCGAGACGCGCGCGCATCGCGCCTGGTGCACGCGGGACGTCCGCGACTCGGGCGCGATCCTCGCCCTCGGTTCCGACTTCCCGGTCGCCCCGTTCAATCCGCTCGAGATCATGGCCGACGCGCAGCTGCGCCGGCCCGCCGGCGCTCCCGCGGTCGAGCCCGTGCTGCCCGAGCAGGGCCTCACCGCCCGCGAAGCGCTCGAGGGGTACACGACGCAGCCCGGCGCGGCCGTCGGCGAGCGATCGGGCCGGGTCGCGGTCGGCGAGCCCGCATCGTTCACCGTGCTCGACGTCGATCCGCTCACCGCGTCGCCCGACGCGCTCGCGGCGGGCCGAGCGCTGCTGACCGTCTCGGAGGGCCTCGTGACGCACCGGGGGTGACCGCGACCGACCGGCCACTGCGTGCGCACCGGATCGCCTCGGCGCGCACGCAGTGGCCGGGGTTACGCTGAGGATCATGAGCACCGCGGAGCAGATCCCGAGCACGACCGAAGCGCCGACCATGCGCGCCGTCCGACAGGAGTCGTTCGGCGGCCCGGAGGTGCTGCACCTGGCGGAGGTCCCGCGACCCGCTCCCGGGATCGGCGAGGTGCTGATCCAGGTGCGCGCCGCCGGGGTGAACCCCACCGATTGGAAGCATCGCGCCGCCCCCGGATGGGCCGGCTCCCTGCCGCTGACCCTCGGCTGGGACGTCGCGGGGGTCGTGGAGGCGGTCGGCCTCGGAGTCACGCTCTTCGCGCCGGGCGACGAGGTCTTCGGCATGCTGCCGTATCCGCACGGCGTCGGATCCCACGCCGAGTTCGTGGTCGGGCCGACGCGCGCCTTCGTACGCATCCCCGAGGGGATCGACATCGTGCAGGCCGGCGCGCTGCCGCTCGCGGCGCTCACCGCCTGGCAGTCGCTGGTCGACACCGCGGGCGTCGGGGCGGGGCAGCGCGTGCTCGTGCACGCGGCGGCCGGCGGAGTGGGGCACCTCGCGGTCCAGATCGCGAAGGCGCGCGGCGCGACGGTGATCGGTACGGCGAGCGCGGCCAAGCACGAGTTCGTTCGGGGCCTCGGCGCCGACGAGGTGATCGACTACCGCACCGAGGACTTCGCCGAGGTCGTGCGCGACGTCGACGTGGTGCTCGACACCATCGGCGGCGACTACCAGCTGCGCTCGCTGCGCACGCTCCGCCCCGGCGGGATCATGGTCTCGACGCTCCCCCGCCCCGCCGAGGGGCTCTTCGACCGCGCGGCCGAGCTCGGTGTCCGCGCGGAGCTGATCCTCGTCGAGGCCGACCACGCGGGGATGCTCGCCGTGGCGGAGCTCGCCGCGAGCGGTGCGCTCCGCGCCGAGATCGCGGGCGTCTTCCCGATGAGCGAGGCCGCCGCCGCGCACGCCGCGGGCGAGACCGGGCGCACCACCGGCAAGCTCGTGCTGACGATGGGCGGATGATCCGGGCCACCCCTTCCCCGAGCGCGCCGCCGGACGTACGATTCCGGCATGTGCGCGCAGTACGGACTGGGCGGCGGACCCTACGTCGAACCGCCGGACACCCCGATCCCGCCGCTCGACGAGCGGGAGTCGGCGGAGCGCGTCGCCGAATGGGCGGCGCAACGCGACGGCACCGCGCGGATCACCGGCAAGAACGCCCGAAATCTGAATCCGCTGATCCGCGAGGTCGACGGGCGGCGGCGGCTCGACCTCGCCTGGTGGTGGCTCTGGAGAGGCGATGCGCCGGCGAGATTCTCGGCGTTCAACTCCCGCGACGACGCGCTGCTGCGATCCTGGCGCACCCCGTTCCAGCATCGCGCACTGGTGCCCGCGAGCTGGTACCTGGAGAAGGGGGCGAGGTTCGATCTGGGCGGTTCGATGTTCGGCATCGCCGCGATCACCTCCGCGTCTCACGACGCGAACGGCGAGGAGATCCTGAGCTACTCGCTCGTGACCCGTCGCGCGGTCGGGCCGGCGCTCGACGCGCACTCCGGCGACGGGGAACCCCGGATGCCGCTCATCCTCCCGAGCGAGATGCACGACGACTGGCTCGATCCCGAACGGGCCGGCGACCGGGAACTCATCGATCGGGCCGTGCTCGCATCTGACGGCATCTCGCAGGATCTTCGGCGCTCCTGACCGATCTCGCGGATCGCCGAGCGCCGACTTGCGACCGCCGCTCGGCCCCTCGATACTCGAACATGTGTTCGAACGATTCGGGGGTGCGAGATGAGCGTCGACGTACTGCTGGACGATCAGGTCGCGCTCTGGCTCACCGATGGCCGACCCGACCGCATGGTGTGGCGGAGCGAACGCTGGCGCGTCGTGGACGCCCCGGCCCCGCTCGCCGATGCCGCGGGTCCGAGATGGCGCTTCCACGCACGCTCCGAGACCTCGGGGGCGCTGCGCGAGTTCGAAGCGCGCAGCACGGCGGGGCGCTGGTTCGTCGTCGCCGCGCTCGCGCGCTAGTCCGCCGTCGCCCGGCTCCGGTTCCGTCGCCGCGAGATCCAGACCACTCCGGACCCGATCGCGAGCACGACGACCGCGATCCCGGCGATGTACACCGCGACCAGCGGGTAGCCGCCGGGCTGGTTCGGGTTGAGGAACGGGTAGGGGTACCAATAGTGCAGCCCCGTCGCGGGGCTCGTGACGAGAGGTCCGCGTACGAGCGTGTACACCGCCCAGAGCACCGGGAACGCCGCGATCACGGCGACCGTGCGCTTCCGCAGCGGCCCGCGCCCGGGTGCGACGAGCACGTCGGCGAGCAGCAGCAGCGGCCCGATCAGGTGCATCATCTCGTTCGCCCAGGTCACGGTCGCGCCCTGCGGCAGTTCGATCCCCCGCAGCAGCGTGTTGTAGACGATGCCGGTGGTGATCATGTAGGTCGAGGCGCAGGCCAGCAGGATCGCGAGCCCGCGGGGCTCCCGCTCGCCCTCCGCAGCGCGCAGCCCCCAGAGGCCGGCGAGCAGCAGCGCGACCACCGCGCTCAGGTTCGACTCGATCGTGAAGAAGCTCGCGAAGTTGGCGAGCACGGTCGGCAGGTGCGATCCGTGCGGCGTCGTCGCCTCGAGCGCGTTCGTCACCGTGATGATCAGCTGATGCACGACCGCGGCGAGGATCAGCGCCGACCCGAGGAGCCGAACGAAGGACCAGGCTCTCATGCCGCGGGGCGAGTTCATGACACGAACATAGCGGCTGGGACACCCTGTCGGCACCCCGTTCCGCGCAGACGCGGACCCGAGTGCCGACAGAGTGGAACGACGGGCCCCGTGCAGGGGGGAGGGCGCTCGTCGTCGCGCGCGTGCGCAACCCACAATTACCTTACCTCAGTAAGGAAAGAAGGTCGATGCTCTATCCTTGCGGACAATGAGCAAAGCAGCAGGAACCTCTTCCGGGCGGCCCCGCGACAAGAGCATCGACGAAGCGCTCAAGCGCGCTTTCGAGGGCCTCGCCATCGATTCGGAGATCCGCTCGATCTCCATGAAAGACCTGATCACCAGAGCCGGGACCAACCGTGACGCCTTCTACCGGCGCTACAACTCGCTCGGGCACTTCCTGGTCGACGTCGCCGTGCACCGCTACGCGCTCGATCCCGCGTCCGACACCGGCACCCTCCTCGGCGACATCGAGTCCGTCGTGCAGGATCAGGTGGACATGTACACCGACGGCGTCTGCCGCGAACTGATCCCGCTGCTGCTCGACGCCAGCGCGAAGGACGACGTCGTCGCCGAGCTGTTCGCCTCCCAGTTCATCCACCCCCAGCGGGAGTCCTGCCGCCGCATGCTGCAGCGCGCGGTCGACCGCGGCGAGATCGAGCCGCCGGAGGACACGGAGTATGTGATCGACCTGCTCTACGGCCCGCTGCTGCTGCGCGCCGCGCTCCCCGGCGAAGCGCCCATCACCGAGAAGATCGTCAGGCAATCGGCGCGCACCGCGATGCGCGAGCTGGGAGCGGCGCTGCCCGAGGACGCACGCGCCTGACCCGGGGCACCGTGCGAACGGCAACGGGCCGGGATCCTTCCGCTGAGGAGGATCCCGGCCCGCTGCCGCGTGCGGAGGCCGCGGCCGATCAGAAGTCGAAGAGCTCGCCGAGGAATCCCTCGCGACGGCGCTTCTTGCCCGAGCGCTGGTCGTAATCGCGGTCGTGACCCCGATCGTGACCGCGGTCGTAGCCCCGGTCGCGTCCGTGATCCGAGAAGCGACCCCGGTCGTCGACCGGCGCCTGCGGAGCCGCGGGGGCGGCGGGAGCGGTGCGGCCGTACTCGGTCGCGGCGCGGTCGACGATCTTGTCGAGCTCGCCGCGGTCGAGCCAGATGCCCCGGCACTGCGGGCAGTAGTCGATCTCGACTCCGGAGCGCTCGGACATCACCAGATCGGTCGCGTCGATGGGACATTTCATGATGGTTCTCCTTCGGTGGTTCGGTGATTCGGTGGTTGCAATGGTTCGACCGCGTCGGACGCGGGATCAGGCCCCGGACTTCGCGGCGAGCGCCCGGTCGAGCGCGTCGGTCAGGTCGGTAACGCTCGTGAGCTCGAGCTTGCGCCCGTCCAGGAAGAAGGTCGGCGTTCCGGTCGCCCCGAGCAGGCGCGCGGCGTCGAAGTCCTTCTGCACCCGGTCCCGGGTCTTCGGGTCCGCGACCGCGGCGTCGTAGGCCGCGAGGTCGAGGCCCAGGCGCTGCGCGTACTCGCGGAATCGCGGCGCCTCGGAGGTCTGCTTCTCGCCCCACTCCGCCTGGGTCTCGAACATCTGCCGGTACATCTGCTCGAACTTGCCCTGCTGCGCCGCGGCCTCGACCGCGAGCGCGGCGGTCATCGAGTTCCTGTGCCCCGGCATCGGGAAGTAGCGGATCACGTAGGTGAGCTTGCCGTCGTACTGCTTTCGGATCTCCTCGCCGTACGGGTAGAAGGCGCCGCACGCCTCGCACTCGAAGTCGAGGAACTCGACCAGGGTGGGGGCGCCCGGACCCCCGTCGTCGAGCACGTGCGAGTCCGCCGCGACGACGTCGGACACCGAAGCGGGCGCGTCGGCGCTCGGCGCGGGGGTCGCCGGTCGCGCCAGGATCGATACCGCGATCGCGACGACGGCGAGCAGGATCACCGCGGGGATCACGATCAGGGCCGCCCGCGTCGAGGTGGAGAGCCGTCTGGGCCGGGTGGAATCGGAAGGGGTGGTCATGCGTTGCTCCTCTGCCGTTCCGCCGGTCACCGGATGTTCTTGGTCAGGAAGACCATGGGGTCGATGGGCTTGTCGTCCTGCCGCATGGCGAGGTGGAGGTGCGAGCCGAAGGCCATGCCAGTCGCGCCCACCCGGCCGGCGGTATCGCCGATCTTCACCTGCTGACCGACCGTGAAGCTGCTCGAGTCGTTCTGCATGTGGCAGTACCGACTGGTGACGTCGCGCCCGCCGATCTTGTGCTGCACCTTGAGGCCGAAGCCGCAGCCGTCGATCGTCTGCCCCGCCTCGAGCACGATCCCGCTCGCGATGATGCGGATCGGCGTGCCGTCGGCCGCAGCGAAATCCTGCGCGTCGTGGAACTGGGCGACGGGGGCGGTGCGGTAGCCGAACGGATCGGTCAGGGGCACCTGGGTGTCGAACGGGTAGCGCACCTTCGAGTCGGAGAGCCCCGAGAGGTCGGGGGATCCCGGCTTCGCCTCGGGCGCGGTCTCGATGGGCGAGATGGTGTCGAAGGCCCGCTCGCCGGAGCCGAGCGCGGTGCCGCCCGTGCCGTTCAGGTGCTGCGCGGGTGCCGCGGCGGCGAGCGCCGCACCCGTGCCGGAGGCTCCGGCCTGCTGCGGCTGGGCGAGGAGCGGCGCGGCGAGACCCGCGACCATGACGCAGGCGCCGAGCGCGGCGGTGGTCGCGGTCACCGCGCGGCGCAGCCGCCGGGCCGCGGTGGGGGCGGCGCTCTCGGGCTCCGCCGCCTCGATCGCCGACTGCGGCCCGTCGGCCGACATCAGGTGGATCGGATTCGGTGTGCGGAGCTCGTCGTGGGGATGCGCCTCGGGCGCGTTCGGGGATTCGGTGCTCACGCGAACAGCACCGCCGTGAGCACGTAGCTCAGTCCGGCGACGACGAGCGCCGCCGGGACGATGAGCACGGTGAAGACGATGGGGTTGCGGAAGGGATGCTTGGTCGAGTGCATCGAGGACTCCTCTGGGTATCGGTCGTCGGGCGTCCGCGTGCGGCCGGAACGGACGCCGCGGGGCGGGCTGCTGCGCGGCGGCTCGACGTCCGATGCTGAGGCAGGGACGGGAGCGGCGGCGCGCGCCGACGATCAGGTACGGAGGACGGAGAGGGCGAAGGGGGACGGAGGCTCGATGAAGGGGCGCCCGGGTGCGCGGACGCGGAGCACGACGAACGCCCGCTTCGAGAGGGTGCTCGTGCGCCCGCGGTTCCGGCGGATCACGACGGCGAAGGTGAGGAGGAGCGCCAGCACGCAGACCGAGACCAGGTCGAGGCAGCCGCCGATCGGGGCCGCGGTGTCGTGGCCCTCGGCCGGGGTGCCGTGCACGCGCTCCTGGCCGGTCAGGCCCTGGTTCGAGGCGGTCGGGGCCGCCGTCGCGGCCGCGGCGTCGTGGGCTACGGTCCGGGTCCCGGTGGATCCGGCCGCGACGCTCGAGGCGGCGGAAGCCGCGGCACCGTGCGCGGGATCCACGTCGCGGAGGGCGTGCATGCCGAGCAGGCCGAGCACGATCGCCGCGACCGCGAGCACGATCCAGGGCGCGGCGGAGCCCTTCGCGCTCCAGCGCGCGGTCGCGCGTGCCTGCTCCATGCTCCACCTCCCGGTCGGAATCGCTGCGGATGAATCGAAAACTCAGCAAAGCTAACATCCGACCCTGAGATCGGCGGGAGAATCGACCCTTTTCAAAATCGTCGCCGGGCGATACCATCGCCACATGACGATGAATGTGACCGAGCCGGTGATCCTGGATCCGCAGGCCACCGCGGCCTACGCGCACCTCTTCCAGGGCCTCGCCGATCCCACCCGCCTCGCGGTGCTGCAGCACCTCGCGTCGGGCGAGCACCGGGTCCGCGACCTGGTGCAGCACATGGGCTTCGCGCAGTCGACCGTCAGCAAGCACCTCAGCTTCCTGCTCGAGTGCGGTCTCGTCGCGGTCCGCCCCGACGGGCGCGCCTCCTGGTACTCCCTCGCGCACCCGGAGCGGCTGAGCACCGTCATCGCCGCCGCCGAAGCACTGCTCGAAGCGGCCGGCACGCGGGCGATCCTCTGCTCGCACCTCCGCACCCCCCGAACCGCGGCACCGGCCGCCGAGCGAAAGGACCACTGATGGGCGCAGGACACGACCACGGACCCGCGGTCGGCGAAGCCGGCCACCCCGGCGACCACCGCAAACGGCTCGCCATCGCCTTCGCGATCACCTCGATCATCGTGGTGGCGCAGGCGGTCGGCTCCTGGGTGACCGGCAGCCTCGCGCTGCTCACCGACACGGCGCACGCCCTCACCGACGCGACCGGCCTGCTCGTCGCGCTCATCGCCGGCACGCTCATGCTCCGCCCCGCGTCCTCGAAGCGCACCTGGGGCTTCCGCCGCATCGAGGTCATCGCGGCGCTCGGCCAGGCCACCCTGCTCCTGGCCGTCGGCGTGTACGCGGCGATCGAGGGCGTGCGACGCCTCTTCGCGCCGCCCGAGGTGCCCGCGGGCGAGCTGCTCATCTTCGGCATCGTCGGCCTCGCCGCCAACATCGTCGCGCTGCTGATCCTCTCGTCGAGCCGCGGCGCGAACTTCAACATGCGCGCCGCGTTCCTCGAGGTGATGAACGACGCGCTCGGATCACTCGGCGTGATCGTCGCGGCGATCGTCATCGCGACCACCGGTTTCCAGCAGGCCGACGCGCTCGCCGGCCTCTTCATCGCCGCCCTGATCGTGCCCCGCGCGTTCACCCTGATGCGCGAGACCGCGGGCGTGCTCATGGAGTTCACCCCGAAGGGGCTCGACCTCGACGAGGTGCGCGCCCACATCCTGAAGCTCGACCACGTGCTCGACGTGCACGACCTGCACGCCTCCACCGTGGCGACCGGCCTGCCGACCCTCACCGCGCACATCGTGGTCGACGACGAGTGCTTCACCGACGGCCACGCCGCCGAGACCCTCAGCACGGTGAAGTCCTGCGTCGCCGAGCACTTCAAGGTCTCGGTGCAGCACTCGACGTTCCAGATCGAGACGGAGGAGATCCGCGGTCAGGAGGGAAGCGCGGTACGCCACGCCTGATCCGGTCAGGCGGCGCTCGCCCACTCGGCGAGCGCCGCGCTCCACCCTCCGATAGGCTCGATCCGTGCTCATCGAGATCGACAGACGCTAGCCACCGCACCGCCGGTGGCGCCCCCGACCGAGCCCGCATCCGTTCTCGGATGCCGCCGTGCTCGGCGATCCCCGTGATCCGACGCCCCGAACGGCCGCGGTACTCCGCCGCCGCGATCCGCCCTCCCCGCTGCGCCTCCGCGCACGGTTTCCGGTCGCGGCTCCATCGAGAGCACCCACCAGCGCGAATCGCGCACTCAGGAGAAGCGTCATGTCCATCGCACCCGCGGTCACCCTCCGCGACCTCACCTTCGAGTGGCCCGACGGGGCCACCGCATTCACCGGCCTGACCGGCACCTTCCCGACCGGGCGCACCGGCCTGGTCGGCCGCAACGGCGCCGGGAAGTCCACCCTGCTCCGGCTCGTCTCGGGCGAGCTCCGTCCGAGCCGCGGCGAAGTCGCGGCCTCCGGCACGGTCGGATACTTGCACCAATCGGTCACCCTGCGCACCGGCGCGTCCATCGCCGACCTCCTCGGGATCGCGCCCGTGCTCGATGCGATCCGCGCGGTCGAGCACGGGGACGTCGATGTACGGCACTTCGACACGATCGGCGACGACTGGGACCTCGAATCCCGCGCCCGCGAAGCGCTCGACCGCCTCGGTTTCGAGGGAGTCCCCCTCGACCGCCGCGTCGAAGCGCTGTCGGGCGGCGAGACGATGCTGATCGCCATCGAGGGCATGCGGGTGCGGCGCACCGCCATCACCCTGCTCGACGAACCGACGAACAACCTGGATCGGGAGATGCGCGCCCGCGTCCGCGACCTCCTCGCCGGCTGGCCGGGATCCCTCGTCGTCGTGAGCCACGACGTCGATCTGCTCGAGACCCTGGACGCCAACGCCGAACTGTCCCCCACCGGCCTCGAGTTCTTCGGCGGCCCCTACAGCGCCTGGCTCGCGCATCGCGACCGCGAGCAGGCGGCGGCGATCGCGACCGCCCGGTCGGCCCAACAGGCGTTGAAGGTCGAGAAACGCCAGCGCGTCGAGGCCGAGACCAAGCTCGCGCGGCGAGAACGCACGGGCAAGCGGACCCAGCGGGACGGCGGGATCCCGAAGATCCTGGCCGGCAATCGGGCGAGCAAAGCGCAGAACGCGGCGGGATCGATGCGCGCGACCCTCGACGTGAAGGTCGCCGCCGCCCAGGAAGCCGTCGACCGGGCGGACGCACGGGTCCGGGTCGAGGAGCGCATCAGCCTCGTACTCCCCGATCCGGATGTGCGCTCGAATCGTCGCATCGCGGAGTTCGAGGACGGGGACCGCACGATCCTGGTCCAGGGACCGGAGCGAGTCGCGCTCGTCGGACCGAACGGCGTCGGCAAGTCGACCCTGCTGGCCCGGTTGCTCGGGCACGATGGAGCGGGCGCCGGAGCGACACCGGCCTCCTCCCGGATCCGGACCCGATTGCACACCGACCGGATCGGGTTCCTCGACCAGCGCCAGAGCGGCCTGGACGAGGCCGCCAGCGCACTCGCGAACGTGCGAGAAGCCGCGCCCGAGGTTCCCGACGGCACCGCGCGTAACCTGCTCGCGCGTCTGCTGATCCGAGGCGCCGCCGCCGACCGGCCGGTGGCCACGTTGTCGGGCGGGGAGCGCTTCCGCGTCGCGCTCGCGCGCCTGCTGTTCCAGGACCCGCCCGCCCAGTTGCTGATCCTCGACGAGCCGACGAACAACCTCGACACGGCGAGCATCGATCACCTGGCGCAGTCGCTCGACGCCTACCGGGGCGCACTGATCGTCGTGAGCCACGACGACGCGTTCCTCGGCCGGCTCGGGATCGATCTCACCCTCGAACTGGGCCGGGACGGCGGGATGAGGACGGTCGCCGGGTTCGCACCTACAGCCCCGGCAGCACGAGCACCGAGAGCGCGGTAGCCACGGCGCTGAGCAGCAGCACCGCGGCGGTCGCGACGACGGCCGCCGCGGGCACGCCCGTGCCGCTCGTCGTGCGGCGCCCCGCGAGCGCGATCGGTCCCGCACCCCCGACCGCATCGTACGAACGCGCCGAGCGCTCGTCGCGGTAGCCGCCCGCCTGGCGAGCGAAGCGATCCCCCAGCAGCGCGAGCGCCGCCTGCACCCGCTCCATCGTCTCCGCCCTCCAGAGCGGCAGCCCGAAGCGGAAGTAGAGCAGCAGGTGATCGTCGACGAGCTCGACCTCGCAGTCGTTCGCGACGTCGATCAGCGCGGCCATCACGTCGGGCGTGAAGATCTCGAGGGCATCGCGCTCGTAGCCCGCGGGGCAGAACAGGGTGAAGTGCCGATCGAAGTCGCCCTCGAGGCTCAGCACGACCCGGTTGCCGAGCCCCAGACCGGCGAGGGCGAGCACGCGGGACCGCCGGTTCTTGAGCACGATGTGCGGCACCGCGCGCGGGAGATCAAGCTGCGCGAACGCGAACGGGCGGCGGAAGCCCGACCCGCCGCCCGGTTTGGTGACGGGCTGGTTGCGGGCGAGCACGATCCCGTCGCCGAGCACCGCCGCCCGCTCCACGTTGACCATGTTCTTCGGGAACCCGAGTCCGGCGCGCGCGACCCGCCAGTCGAGCGTTCCGGAGGCGGCCCGGTCGACGAAGCCGAGACCGTTCGCCCGCGCGAACCTGCGCAGTCGGACGTCGCGCAGTCGCCAGCGCAGCCACCAGGCGAAACCGCCGAGGATCAGCAGGGTCCACGACAGCGGCACGAGCAGCAGTGCGGACCGGGCGAGCGGCGGGATCCCGACCGGGTCGATCGCCCGGGCGATCAGGATCGCGACGCAGACGACGAGCGCCACTCCGAGCAGGGATCCGGTCGCGAGCACGGCGACCCCGCGGTGCCACGGAACGCCGGCACCGCGCCGGTACTCCCGCAGCTCCGGGAGCGTGGGCGACGGCGCGAGCACGTCCGCCGGGCCGAGAAGCGGCGGACGGCGGACGCGACTCGGATCGTGTCGGCTCAGATCCGCCACGGGAGCAGGCCCCACGGGCCGCGCCGCTTGCCGTCGAGCGCGTGCTGCATCGCGGCGACGGCATCCCCGCCACGACTCGCCTGCTTCTCATCCATGGTGCCGTCGCTCCAGTGCATGACTCGGCCGAGGGCGTAGCTGCGGCCGAAGGCCGCCCACGAGTCGAACTCGGTACGGGCGAGACCGTTGACGTACTCGACGAGCTTCATCGAGTCCGCTCGCGAGATGAGCCCCATGCCGACGCCCCAGACCGGCACCGCGGCCGCCTGCCCGAGCGCGTAACCGTCGAGGCTCACGACCGGCTCGTTCGCGGGGAACATCTTCTTGCCGAGCTCCTTCTCGTAGTAGGTGACCGCGCGCACGAAGTCCCGTTCCTCGCCCTTGCCGGTGCCGCCGGCCTCCTTGATGGCCGCGATCCACTGGCGCTCGCTGGGGCGGCGTCCGCCGTTCGCCTGAGCGGCGCGCGCCCGCAGCGCGAGCAGCTGCTGCCACAGCTCGCGTCGGCGGCGCTGGGTGGTGAGCCGCTCCACGTTCTCGACGACGTCCTGCGTCGAATTCAGCCCCCACATCCGCCCGAGCTCCTGCTTCTGCTTGGCGGTGAGCGTGCTCGCCGTGGGATCGTTCCACAGTTCGCCGGAGTTCAGGATCTGCTGGAAGCCGAGGGCGAGGAGGTTCGCCTCGCGGGTGTCGACCGGGAAGTCCTTGTGGTGCGCGAGCGGCGCGAACTTGCCGTACGCCCAGAGCAGAACGAAGAGCAGGGCGACGACGAGCACGCCGATGATGATCCAGCGGATCACGGCGTTGGCCGGGTCCCAGAACCAGTCGAAGAACTGCGTGACGATTTCCATCGGAGGGGATCCTTTCGCGAGCGGCCGGGCGGACCCGGTCCGTCCTCGGCACATTACCGGAACAGTGTACGTGTAATTGCCGGATCGCCGTCCCCACCATCCGCTCGACTTGACTCGGCGCGTTCCGCAGTGCTCGACTGAGTGCACACCGGTCGAGGAAGAGGTCAACGTGCGGATCAAGCGAAGCGCCGTGGAAACCGAAGGCGCGTCGACGCGCGCCCCGAGCACGCCGAGGGCGCGGATCGAACCGTTCACCTTCGGACTCGTCGGCACCCTCGGCGTGCTCGTCGCGCTCCTCATCGGCTCCATCGTCGGCCAGCTCGCCACCGTGCTCATCTACATCGGCGTCGCACTGTTCCTCTCGCTCGGACTCGACCCGATCGTCTCGTACATCGAGCGCAAGCTCCCCCGCCCGGCCGCGGTCACCATCGTGGTCGTCGTGGTGCTCGCCGCCTTCGCCGGGATCGTGCTCGCCGTCATCCCGGTGCTCGTGGAGCAGGTCGCAGGCCTCATCGACGACGCCCCGCGCCTCATCAAGGAGTTCACCGCGAGCACCTGGTACCACGATGTGACCAGCCAATACAGCGGCACCATCGACAACGCCCTCCAGAGCGTCGTGACGTTCCTGAAGGATCCGGGCAACCTCAGCCAGATCGGCGGCGGGATCCTCGCGGTCGGTGCGGGGATCGCGGGCGGCGCGACGGGCGTGACGATCGTGCTGATCCTCACCCTCTACTTCATGGCGTCGCTGCGAGCGATGAAGCACGCCGCGGCCCGCTTCGTCCCCGCCTACCGCCGCCCCGGATTCTCGGAGATCCTCGAGGACGTGTCCGGCGCCGTCGGTCGCTACGTCATCGGGCAGGCCAGCCTCGCGCTCATCAACGGCGTCCTGAGCCTCATCTTCCTCAGCATCATCGGGGCCCCCATGCCCGTGCTCCTCGCGCTCATCGCGTTCATGGGATCGCTGATCCCGCTCGTCGGCACGCTCAGCGCCGCGATCATCAACTCGGTGATCTGCCTGTTCGCATCGCCCCTGACCGCGCTCGTCGCGATCATCTACTACCTCATCTACATGCAGATCGAGGCGTACGTGCTCAGCCCCCGCATCATGAGCAAGGCGGTCGCCGTGCCCGGCGCGATGGTCGTCATCGCGGCCGTCGGCGGCGGCGCGCTCGGCGGGATCCTCGGCGCACTGGTCGCCATCCCCGTCGCCGCGAGCCTCATCATCATCATCCAGAAGGTCGTGTTCCCGGCGCAGGACGCGAAGACCGAGGCGCCGCAGGACGCGTAGCCGGACCCTATCCGACCGGTCGGCCTCATCTGCGCGAGGTAACGACCCGGTCACGATCCGTGCCGCCATCCGAGTCCCGACGTAGCGTGAAGGCAGCCCTTCCAGGGGCAGGGCCGCCCCCGGAACGGGGGAAAGGACTCCCATCATGCAGTCTCGGAAGCAACGGATCCCCACCGCTCTGATCGCGCTCGCGGGCGCGGCAGCGCTCGCCCTCACCGCCTGCTCCGGCGGCGGGAACGGGGGTGGCGGCAGCGGGGGCGGCGCCGAACTCTCGGGGGTCACGCTGAACGTCGCCGCCGACTGGTCGGGTGCCGAGCAGAAGAACTTCGAGCAGGTGCTCGCGAAGTTCGAGCAGCAGACCGGCGCGAAGGTCAACTACACGAGCTACGGCACCGATGTCGCCACGGTGCTCGGCCAGAAGGTGGACGGAGGGGATCCGCCGGACGTCGCAGTGATCCCCCAGCCGGGCCTCATGCAGCAGCTCGCGAAGAAGCAGGCTCTCATCGAGGTCGATCAGGCGACGAAGGCCGAGGTCGAGAAGAACTACTCGAAGGACTGGGTCGATCTCGGCAAGGTCGACGGCAAGCTCTACGGCGTCTGGTTCAAGGGCTCCAACAAGTCGACCGTCTGGTACAACACCGACGTCTACGATGCCGCCGGAGCTTCCGTGCCGAAGGACTGGGACGGATTCCTGAAGCAGCTCGGGACCGTCTCCGACTCGGGCGTGTACGGACTCTCCATCGGCGCCGACGCGGGCTGGCCGCTCACGGACTGGTTCGAGAACGTGTACCTGCGCACCGCGGGCCCCGAGAAGTACGACCAGCTGAGCACGCACGAGATCCCGTGGACCGACCCGTCGGTGAAGACGGCGCTCGAGACTCTCGGCAAGCTCTGGGGCGACAAGACCCTGGTCCAGCCGGGAACCGCTCAGCGCACCTTCGGCGACTCGGTGACCGCGGTGTTCGGCGATCCGCCGAAGGCCGGCACGGTCTACGAGGGCGACTTCGTCGCCGGCAACATCGCGTCGAGCACCAAGTCGGTCGTCGGCAAGAACGCGAAGTTCTACGATTTCCCCGCCATCAACGGCTCCGGCCCTTCGGTGGTCGGCGGCGGCAACGCCGCCGTGCAGCTGAAGGACAACAAGGGGGCCGCGGCGCTCATGCAGTACCTGGCGTCGCCCGAGGCCGCGACCGTCTGGGTGGAGCTCGGTGGATTCACCTCGCCGAACTCGAAGGTCGACACCGCGAAGTACCCGGACGAGACGTCGAAGCAGATCGCCGAGGCGCTCACGGGAGCCAAGACGTTCCGGTTCGACATGTCCGACCTCGCGCCCAGCGCCTTCGGCGGCACTAAGGGCGCCGGCGAGTGGCAGATCCTCATCGACTTCTTCCAGAACCCGAGCGACGTCGCGGGAACCCAGCAGAAGCTCGAAGCCGCCGCCGCGGCCGCCTGGAAGTAATCGCCGAACGGCTTCGGGTCCGCGCTCCGGCGCGGGCCCGATGCAGCGGAGGGAGGATCCGTGGCCACCACGCAGACCGAGGTCATGCGCCGAGTCGAGACGGGCGGACGGGGATCGCGGCACCGCCGCACGTTCTCGCGCCGCCAACTCGTCACGGCCGGGCTGTTCCTCGCGCCGGCCCTGATCCTGCTCGGCGCGCTCGTCGCCTACCCCGTCATCTACTCGGGCTGGCGGTCGCTCTACGACGCGGCCGGAACCGACTTTCTGGGGCTCGGCAACTACGTCACCATGTTCACGGATCCCGAGACCTTCACGGCGATCCGGAACAACCTCATCTGGGTACTCGTCGTCCCGATCAGCTGCACGATCCTCGGACTCATCTTCGCCGTGCTGCTCGACAAGATCCGCTGGGGCACCGCGTTCAAGCTCATCCTGTTCATGCCGATGGCCATCTCGATGGTCGCCGCGGGCGTGATCTTCCGCACGACGTTCCAGGAGAACCCGCAGCTCGGCGCCGTCAACGCGGGGCTCGTCGCGATCAGCGACGCGGCGGGGACGTCCGCCGGATATCCGGGCGCGCGGCCCCGTCCCGATCTCGGCATCGAGAACCGTGCGGGCGGCCTCGAACTCGTCTCGGCGCCCGGCCGGGCGGCGGAGTTCCCGCTCGTCGGGGTGAAGCCGGACTCGTTGCCGGCGGGCGCGAAACCCGCCGTCGCCGCGGAGCCGAAGGCGGGCGCCGTGACCGGCACCGTCTGGCTCGATTTCGTGAAGGGCGGAGGCGGCACCGTCGGAGCGCTCGGCGACGGCAAGCGCGGCCTCCCCGGCGTCGAGGTGCAGGCGCTCGGTGCGGACGGCTCGGTCATCGGCACCGCGACCACCGCCGATGACGGCACCTTCGCCATCGAGGGGGTCGGCGGCGGGGAGACGACCGTGCGCCTGCCCGCATCGAACTTCACGGCCGGCTTCCAAGGGGTCCCCTGGCTCGGGCCCGGACTCGTCACCGCCGTGATCATCCTGAGCTACATCTGGATCTGGGCCGGCTTCGCCATGGTGATGATCGCGTCGGGCCTCTCGGCCCTGGACCGCTCCCTGCAGGAGGCCGCAAGGATCGACGGCGCGAGCGAGTGGAAGGTGTTCACCCGTGTCACCGTGCCCATGCTCGCCCCCGTGCTCGTGGTCGTGTTCGTCACCCTGATCATCAACGTCCTCAAGATCTTCGACCTCGTCTACGTCATTCCGCCGCCGTCCTCGCTGCCCGATGCGACCGTGATCGCGGTGCAGATGTGGACGGTGTCGTTCGGCGGCGGCAACGACCAGGGCCTCGGCAGCGCGCTCTCGATCCTGCTGCTCGTGCTCGTCATCCCGTCGATGATCATCAACGTCCGCAGGTTCCGCGAGGATCGGAGTCGATAGCCGTGGCCACCACCGTCCCCACCGCCCCCGGGACCGATCCCATCGCGTCGGCTCGCCGGGCTCCGAAACCGCGCCCGGCGGGATCGCGCCGCTCCGGGACGAGCGCGCTCCTGGGCCGGAGCGTCGTCAACCTCGTGCTCGGCATCGTCGCCGTGTTCTGGCTGGTGCCCAGCTTCGGACTCTTCCTCTCGTCGCTGCGCAGCAGCACCGACAACAGCGCGAGCGGCTGGTGGACGGTGTTCGCCGCGCCCGCCCAGCTCACGGTCGACAACTACGCGGGGCTGCTCGGCAACGCGCAGTTCATGGGTTCGTTCTGGAACACCATCGCGATCACGGTCCCCTCGACCGTGCTCGTGGTCGTGATCGGGGCACTCGCCGGCTACGCGTTCGCGTGGATGCGCTTCCCCGGACGCGACGCCCTGCTCATCGTGGTGATCGTGCTGCTGGCCGTGCCCGTGCAGGTCGCACTGATCCCGGTGTCGAAGCTGTTCGGCGCACTCGGGATCTTCGGCTCCGTGCTCGGCGTCATCCTCTTCCACACGGCGTTCGGCCTGCCGTTCGCGATCTTCCTCCTGCGCAACTTCTTCACGCAGATCCCCGCGGAGCTCATGGAGGCCGCCCGCATCGACGGCGCGAGCGAGTGGCGGATCTTCGTCCGCGTGATCCTCCCACTCGGCATGCCGGCGATCGCGTCGCTCGGTATCTTCCAGTTCCTGTGGGTGTGGAACGACATGCTCGTCGCCCTGATCTTCACCAACCCGAGCTCGCAGCCGGTGACGGTCGCGATCCAGAGCCAGCTGCGGCAGTTCGGGGCGAACATCGACGTGCTCTCGTCGGGTGCGTTCCTGTCGATGCTGATCCCGCTCGTCGTGTTCTTCGCCTTCCAGCGCTACTTCGTGTCGGCGCTGCTGGCCGGGTCGACGAAGTAGCGACCCGGCCTCCACCGCCGCGTCCCGCTCGTGGACAACTCTGTGGAGTGCACTGGGGACACCCGTGGAGAGACGCGAATCCGGTTTTCACGAAACCCGTTCTGACCAGGTGTAATTTCAAAGAGGAAATTACACCGGTGTAGTTTCGAACCGCCCTCCACCTGTGGATAACTCGGTGGAAGCAGTGCCGCGATCGTCGCCCGCGGGTAACGTATGCCGCATGACCGATCCCGACCCGCGCATCGCCTCGATCCCCGACGGCTGGGCCGGTCGTGCGCCGTCGCGCAAGGCGCTCCGCATCATGCCGGCCGAGCTCTTCAACCGCTCGTACCGCCCGGCACCCGACGCGTACCTGCACGTCGCGCCGCTGCGCCGGCCACCGCTCCCGCTGCTCATCGCGTGCGGCGTCATCGCCGCGGTGTGCGGCCTGATCGTGTGGGGCACGCTCGCGCAGGCCGGCACGACGCCGAGCATGCAGGGGCCGATGCCGTTCATCATCGCGGCGGGCTTCGGCCTGCTCGGCCTGTTCTTCCTCCTCGCGTTCGTGAACGCGATCACGGCGTCGTTCACTCGAGGCAGTTGGGCGAACCGCCAGTGCGTCGCCTTCGGTACGAGCGGCATCGCGATCCGGCTGCAGGGCTTCGACTTCGACGTGCCCTGGCGCGAGGTCACCGCGGTGCGCGCGACGAAGCGCCGGAGCGCGGGCAAGGCCCCCGCCCTGGTTCCCGTCCTGCGGATCGAACGCGGGGCCGAGCACTGGGATCTGCAGCCGGCCGTGATCGACGCCGACCCGGTGCTGCTCTACTCCGCGCTGCACTACTTCTGGATGCACCCCGAGCAGCGCGTGGCGCTCGGCACCGTCGCGACGCCGCAGCAGCTCGGCGGCGGGCCGCAGGGCTGACCGGAGCCGGCTAGGCCGCCGGTTCCCGCGGCGGCGGATCCATCTCGCCCGACGCGATCGTCTGGTCGAGCGCGGCGCTCGCCATCCCGGCGGCGTGCCACAGCCCGATCCGGTCGAGCGCGATGATCGACCGCTCGCAGATCTCGCGATCGAGATCCGCCATCGCGTTCCCCGCACGATCGCGCTCGGCGCGCTCCTCCGGATCGGAGGCCGTGCGGAGCCGCTCGACGATCACCGCGAGCCGCTCCCGCTCCGCGGTGAGCTCCAGGATCGGGCGGATCTGCGCGGCGATCTCGGCGTCGCTCGGCTCGGCTCCGGGCGTCGCCCCCTGCGGTGACTCGTCCATGTTCGCTCCCCCGTCGTCCGTTCGTGCGCGCCGCTACTCGAGCTCTCCGTCGACCGCGGTCGCGAGCGTCCGCGCCCCGGCCAGCGCTTCCGGTTCCGCCGTGCGCGGATCCACGTCGAGCACCGCGAAGTCGGCGCGGAGGCCCGGTGCGAGCGCCCCGATCTCGTGCTCGCTGCGCAGCTGCCAGGCCGCGTTCGCGGTGTGCGCCCGCAGCGCGTCGAGGCGCCTGACCCCGGTGCCGCCGTCCAGCCTGCGCCCCGTGCGCGAGGTGCGGGTCTCGGCGACCGCCATGTTGCGCAGCGGCTCGCACGGTGTCACGGTGCCGTCGTTGTGGAACGTCGCCCGGTGCCCGGCCGCGAAGGCCGCGCCCGCGTCCGCCCACGCCGCTCCGTGCTCGCCGAACAGGTCGTCGACCAGCACGTCGCCCCAGTAGGTGATGTGGTCGACGAACAGGCTGACGGTCACACCGAGCGCCGCCGCACGCACGAACTGCGCCGGGGTCATCAGGCCGCAGTGCTCGATCCGGAACCGGTGGTCCCGCAGTCCGAAGCGCCGGATCAGCTCCTCGTAGGCATCGAGCGTGCTGTCGATGGCGACGTCGCCGTGCGCGTGGCAGGCGAACTGCCAGCCATCGCCCGCGTACTGCGATCCGATCTCGATGAGCTGCTCCGTCGAGTAGTTCGCGTGCCCGATGTGGCCGGGCGCGAAGCCGAGCGCCCGGGTCGCCGCCGTGTCGAGGTAGGGGAACGAGGTCGCGATGTTGCCCACCCAGGGTGAGCCGTCCGACCAGATCTTGATCCCCACCTGCCGGTAGCGGGCGTCGCCGTTGTCGAGCGCGGCGGTGGCGGTCGCGCCGGGCTTCGACATCTCGTAGCCGCGCAGGCGGATCGGCAGCCGCCCGGCCGCGGACATGCCGATCGCGAGGCGCGCGAGGTCCTCGGTCCAGGTGAGATCGGCGATGGTCGTGATGCCGCGCCGGCGCAGGTCGCCGAGGTACGCGCTCATGCGCCGGGGCATGTCGGCTTCGGCGGCGGCCAGCGCGGGGCCCGCGATCCGGGCGACCGCGGCGGCCTCGTAGGCCACGCCGCTGAGCTCGCCGGACGCGTCGTGCCCGTAGGAGGCGCCCGCGGGGTCCGGGGTGTCGCGGTCGACGCCCGCCTCGCGCGCGGCGGCGGAGTTGAAGTAGACGGAGTGCAGCGAGTTGTGCACGATCACGAGCGGGATCTCGCCCGCGAGCGCATCGAGATCCCGGATCGTGGGCGGCACGAGGCCGCGCTGCAGCAGCGGATCCCACCCGTTCGCGACGACGCGCGCCGGCCGGGGCTCGGCGGCGAGCGCCGAGCGGATCGCGGCCCACACCTCGTCGGCGGTCCCGATGGTGACGGGTCGGATGTCGATGGCGTCGTCGCCGAGCAGGGTCGCGGCCTCGGAGGGGTGGCCGTGCGGCTCGATGAGGCCCGGGATCGCCCAGCCCTCGCCGAGGTCGATGCTGCGGGCCCCGGCCGGTTCGGGCACCTCGTCGCGGGACCCGATGGCGACGATGATCCCGTCTCGGACGAGCATCGCCTCGGGTGCGGCGGCCGGGTCGGCGGGCGAGCCCTCGCTTCCGACGCAGTCGAGGTCGGTGCGCACGAAGCGGCCGGTGTAGCGGAGCAGCTGGGAGTCGGTCACGGGGTGCCCTTTCGACGCGGGTTCGGGTCGCCGGGCGTTCATTCGCCCACTCCTACTTGTATCGGCTTTCCGGGCGCCCCGCGAGGATTCATCGCCGCTGAGTATCCTGGCCGGAGCCGCGGCGGCCCGACACCGGCGGCGGAGGGGGATCCCATGACGCTTCCGGAGCTCCCCGAGGCGACCGAGGTCGACGACCCGACCAGGCTCTCGACCCGGACCTCCGCGCACTGGGGCCTCGTCGTCCTCCTCGGCGCGGCCGCCGTGGCGATCTTCGTCGGCCTGGCGTTCTGGGTCGCATCGCTGCTGCCCGAAACCCAGGAGCCGGGCACGGAGTGCTTCCTGCACAATGCGCAGGCATGCCGGATCACTTCGGAGGCCGGGATCCTGAGCGCGGTCGAGGATCAGGCGCGCATCTCGTTCCCCGAGGGGACGCAGCTGGTCCAGTCGGAATCGTCGGGGAGCGGATGGGGGCCCGAGGTCGACCGCAGCGCGCTGGTGCGGGTCCCGGCAGATGCGAAGATCCTCTTCGATCCTCACTACACGGAGCTTTCCCCAGAGCAGCTCGCCCGGGAAGCGGCAAGCCTCCCGGCTGAGTGGGAAGTCTCCGGGTTCGTTTCGGCGCATCGGCTGCCGAGACCCCAGCCCCAGGCGACCGGGGTCGTCGAGCGGCTCCCCTCGGTCGTCGTGCTGGAAGGCCCTGTGGACGGCGCCGACCATACCGCGGTCGTCCTCGTCAGTGAATAGTCGCGGCCCGTCTCCGCGTCATTTCTGATACCCGGGACCAAGGTTTCAGATCTGGTCTGGACGACACCTCGAGATTCGAACATTCTTTCGAAGCGGAGCAATACGGCTCCGCACTACCGAAAGATGGTCCACACATGTCCGACCCCTGGGTCACCAGCACTCAGAACTGGCTCAACGCCAACTACACTCACGTCTCCGAGTGGGAACCCGTCGCCGTCACCGGCAAGACTGGTTGGCCGACGATGTACGCGCTGACCCGCGCGCTCCAGCACGAACTCGGTCTCACCTCGCTCTCCGACAGCTTCGGACCCGGAACTTTGGCCGCACTCACCGCGCTCGGAAACGTCAGCCAGTCGACCACGAACAAGAACATCGTTCGCATTCTGCAGGGCGCTCTCTACTGCAAGGGGTACGACGGTGGCGGCGGTCAGCTCTCCGGGGACTACACAACCGCCGCGACGGGAGTATCCGAGATCCTCGGCGACATGGGACTCACCGCGTCCGGAAGCTCGGTATCCCCCAAGGTCTTCAAGGCGCTCCTCACTATGGATGCGTACGTCCTCCTCTCTGGCGGATCGATTCAGGTCCGCGACATTCAACGGGACCTGAATCGGCGCTACCTGCATCGTCAGGATTTCTTCGTAATCCCCGCCGACGGGAACTACTCCCGAGACGTCCAGCGCGGGCTGATGCTCGCCCTGCAGTACGAGATCGGCATGGCGGACGGAGTCGCCAACGGCAATTTCGGCCCGGGCACCCAGGCCGGGGTCTCCGCCCAGGCGAACTTCGGGCCGGGCAACAGCGATGCGTCGACCGGGAAGTACTTCATCCACCTGTACCAGGCCGCCCTGCTGTTCAACAACTTCCCGACTCCCTACGACGGCGTATTCACCGCTGCGCTCCAAGCGAGCACGACGGCCTTCCAGGAGTTCTGCCTCCTCGCGCAGTCCGGGCGCAGCGACTTCCGCACCTGGGCGTCGCTTCTCGTTTCCACAGGCGACGCGACTCGCCCCGGAAAGGCCGCTGACACCATCCGGCAGATCACGAGCGACCGCGCCAGTACCCTGGTCGCAAACGGCTACGAAACAGTCGGCCGCTATCTGACGAACCGTCCGATCCCCGGTTCTCTCGACAAGAACATCAAGCCCGGCGAACTCACCGATATCTTCGCGGCCGGGTTGACCGTGTTCCCCATCTTCCAGGAAGGCGGAGCCGACCTCGATTTCTTCGACTACTCCCAGGGCTACGTAGCAGGCCAGCGGGCGCATGACTCGGCTCACAGCTACGGCTTCAAACCCGCCACGGTCATCTACTTCGCGGTGGACTTCGACGCCATGGAGGACGAAGTCCGCTCGAGCGTGGTGCCCTACTTCCAGGGCGTGCGCGACGGGCTCGCATCGAAATTCAGCCGGTACCGCGTCGGCATCTACGGTTCCCGGAACACCTGCTCGATCGTGTCGAACGCCGGACTCGCGGAACTCAGCTTCGTCAGCGGCATGTCGACCGGTTTCAGTGGAAACCTCGGGTACCCCCTCCCCTCGAACTGGGCCTTCGACCAGGTACTCGAATACGAGATCGGGGCCGGCACCGGGTGGGTGAACATCGATAAGGACATCAAATCGGGGCGAGACCTCGGACAGGGTTCAGTCCTCGCCAACCCGACAGCACCGAACCAGAGTGAAGCGGAGAAGGCCATCTCCTACATGTATCGCGTTCAGGCGCTCGCCCGCGCCTACCGCGATACGCATCCGTCCGCTCCCGGGGCCGCTGACCTCACTGCACGGTATCTCCGCAAGAAGCACTACAGCGGCCTGGATTGGGCTCTCCTCGGAGGACCCTACGAGCCGGACTTTACCGCGCTCGTGGAGACATCCATCCCGCCGGCCGAAGTGCCTCTCGCATTCAAGAACCTCCCGTCGACCCCCGTTGCCGGTGTCGATTGGCCTCACATGTTGGCAACGAATTCCGCCTACGTCTACCGGGGTCCGTCCTCATCGCAGATTGGGCCGCAGTTCAGCGATATCGGTGGCTGGGCAGGAGATCAAGCCACCATGGCAGTGGACTGGTACATCAACGGGAAGGGGATTCCCGGGTCCACTCCGTACTCATATTGCATGCAGATCATGAATGGCGCAGTTTCCGGTTCCTTCGGTCCATCTGACGTCACCGGCGACGTGTTCGGCTGGCTGGCAGCCCATTCACTCAGTACTGGCCGCGCCTCGAATCTAGCCCAAGCAATCACCCTCGCAGTAGACCATTCGACCTATCCCGGAGAGAACAGCTTTGATAGTTTCATTCGCCTCCGATGGGGCTCAATAGCCAATGGTTTCTTCATCTGCAAACAGGTCTTCGATCAGCCCGGAGATACGGGCGACCGCATCGCCTTCAACGGCTCCCGCACCTATCTCCTCCAGAACTATTCGGAGCGGGAACCTCTCTACCTCTCACAGTTCACGTCCGACCAGCTGCACGGAATTGCGAAGGCTGTGGTGAACACCTTCGCTGGCCTCTCGACCCACTACTCGCCTCTCCCGTGACGAATCGGTGCTCGGGCCGTGCAGGCCCGAGCACCCTCTTCACGCGCCTACCCGTCCCAGCGACGGACCAAGTACACGAGGCGCTGGCCGGAGTCTCCGCGACCGACGAAGGCCTCCGCACCGCTGTCCGCGTGCACCAGGTGGGCTTGCAACTGGATGATCCCCCGCTGTCGCAAGTCCGGAAGACGCCCGTCGAGAGGCCGCTGGTCATACCGGGCAAGCAGATCAGAAGTGTCGGCAGGTGCAACCCGGAGAACTGCGAACTCCGAGCCTGATTTGAGATTTCGAGTGGATCCGGAGTCAACGAGCTCGAGCCCCGGACCGAGCTCCAGCGAAAACACCCGCTCTATCTCTCCTGGCGACAGGGAAATGCAATTGTCAAGTGCGAAGAAGAGACACTCGCCCCGATCCGTCGGTGGGAACACGACGAGTTTCACAACGGGTGGGAGCAGAGCGCCCAGCAGCAGAATCGCAGCCACGATACAGACGCCCCAGAGGATCCGGCTCCGGCGAGCCCGAATCGGTCGAGGACCGGCTGCATCATGTTCTGCGGCGCGGAGCAACTCCCGGACATCGTCGCTGCTGTGCATATGCCACCCCATTCGAGGCGTTCATCTTCGCACACGGGTCCGTGAACGGCCGCAGAGCGCCCTCCGGCGCACCGCCAGCCGAAACCAGAGGGGGGGTGAGATAGCCTCCCGAATGACGGGCCGCGCCGCGGCCACCGCGAACGAGTACGAGGAGCGAGCACCCACGATGACCGGGACCCCGCAGCCGACCGCCGCCACCACCGCCTCCTCCGGCACGACGACGGGGACCGCGAACGGCGGCTTCGACGGGGTGCTGTTCGACTGCGACGGCGTGCTCGTCGATTCCGAGCTGATCACGAACGGCGTGCTGCGCGAGATGCTGCACGAGCTCGGCTGGGCGATCTCGGCGGAGGACTGCGTCCGACTGTTCATCGGTCGCGCGCTGAAGGACGAGTGGGAGGTGGTCCTCGACCGCACCGGCTTCCGCATCACCGACGAGTGGATCGCGCGGTTCCGCGAGCGCCGCGACGAGCGTCTGCGCGCGGAGCTGACCGCGATCCCGGGGGCACGGGAGGCCGTCGTGGCGGCGTCCGAGCGCTTCGCGGGCCGGATCGCGGTCGCGACGGGCGCCGACCTGCCGAAGGCGCGGATGCAGCTCGAGCTGACGGGCCTCGCCCCGCTGTTCGGCGACCGGGTGCTGAGCGGCATGGATCAGCCCCGCAGCAAGCCCGCACCCGACGTCTACCTCGCGGCGGCCGCGGCGGTCGGTATCGACGCGGACCGCGCGATCGTGGTCGAGGACACCGTCTCGGGCACCACCGCGGGCGTGGCGGCGGGTGCCACCGTGCTCGGCTTCTCGCCCGAGGGCCCCACCCGCACGGCGCCCGAGGCGCTGCGCGCGGCGGGCGCCGCCGCGGTGTTCACGCGCATGGACGAGCTGCCCGGCCTGATCGACTCGATCTCGCGCCGCGTCACGAGCTGACGCGCCGCCCCGGAACCCTGGCCCGGATGTGCCCGGGCCGGCTGGCGACGACTCCGGCGACGAGCTGGAGCACGAGCAGCAGGCCGAGCGCGGCGAGCGGCAGCGTCCACTCCCCGCTGAGGGCGTGCACCGCGCCGAAGCCGATGGGCGCGAGCCCGGCGATCAGGTAGCCGAAGCCCTGCGCCATCGTCGAGAGGTGCCCCGTGTGGTGCGCGTCGGGCGAGCGCAGCACGATGGTGGCGAGCGACAGGCTGATCGACGCGCCCTGCCCGAGGCCGAGCAGCGTCATCCACAGGTAGGGCGCCGCGGCCGGGGCGACCGCGAGCCCGACGTAGGCGACGGCCATCAGCGCGACCGCGACCGCGACCGGCAGCCAGACGGGCCGGATCCGCTTCGCGAGCGCGGGCACCACGAACGAGGCGAGGATCCCGGGGAACGCCGAGAACGCGAACAGCCAGCCGGCGGTGCCGGCAGCGATGCCCGCGTCCTGCAGGATCGTCGGCACCCAGGTGAGGCTCGTGTAGTAGGCGGCGCTCTGCAGACCCATGAGCGCGGTGACGGCGATGGCGATGGGGTCGCCGAGGATCGCGCGGAACGGCGGCTCGCCGGTCTCGGAGGGCGCGTCGGCGACCCCGGCGCCGGCCCGCGCGCGGCCGGGCGAGCGGCGCATCTGCGGGATCCAGATCGCGGCGGCGAGGATCGCGGGCGCCGCCCAGACGGCGAGTGCCGCACGCCAGTCGCCGCCCACCAGCGGCAGCAGCGGAACGGTCAGGCCCGATGCGGCGGCCGCGCCGACGAACAGGGCGGTCGAGTAGAGCCCCATCATGAGCCCGGACCGGTGCGAGAAGTCCTGCTTGATGGCGGGCGGCATGAGCACGTTGCCGACGGCGATCGCTGCGCCGACGAGCACGGTCCCGACGAACAGCCCGACGAGGCTCGGGTGCAGGCGCAGCAGGATCCCGGCGGCGAGCACGATCATGGTGACGCCGAGCAGCCGGTGCATGCCGAGGCGGCGCGTGAGCCCGGGCGTGAGGAACGCGAAGGCGCCGAAGGCGAAGACCGGGATCGTGGTGAGGAGGCCCGCCGCGGTGGTCGAGAGCCCCAGCGCGTCGCGGATCTCGCCGAGCACCGGTCCGATCGAGGCGACGCCGATGCGCAGGTTGAGGCCGATGAGGATCAGGCCGGCGGCGAGCAGCAGCATGCCGCCCCGGCTCCGGGAGCGTTCGACCGGACGCTCGTCGGGCCGCGCGGCCTCGACCGGGAGGTCGTCGGTGATCGGGATTTCCGAGGTGCGCACGGGCGGCTCCTTCACGAAGGGGCCGAGACGCACGAGCGGCAGGGGCTGCGGCGGCTCGGCATCGGGACGCGGTCGGGGATTCCGACCAGTGCCTCCATTCCACCGCCGCCGGCGGAGGCGATCCACCGGTACAGTGACCGGTGATGCCTGAAACCCGCCACGACTCGCTCGCGCCCGAGCAGATCCTGCTCCTGGACCACGCCGAGCGCACCCCCGTGCACCTGCACGCCATGGGGCACCTCGTATACCCGGCGACCGGAGTGCTCTCGCTCGTCACCGACGACGGATCGTGGATCGCCCCGTCGAACCGAGTGGTCTGGATCCCGGCGGGGTTCCGGCACCGGCACCGGGCGCACGGGGCGACCGACATGCGGGTCGTGTTCCTGCCCGCCGAGCTCGCGGGGCTGCTTCCCGCGCGACCGGCGGTGCTCGCGATGAGCGCCCTGGCGCGCGAGGCCGCGCTGACGCTGACCGGGGATCCGTCGCGCTCGCCCGAGTCGCGGGATCGGCTGCGCCGCGTGATCATCGAGGACGTGTGCGCGACGCCCGAGCAGCCCCTGCACCTGCCGGAGCCGCACGACGACCGGCTCCGCGCCCTGACCCGCCTGGTCGAGCAGGACCTGTCGAGCCCCGAGACCCTCGAGCAGCTGGGCCGCAGGGTCGGCGCGAGCGGTCGCACGCTCAGCCGCCTGTTCCGGCAGGAGGTCGGCATGAGCTTCCGGCAGTGGCGGATCCAGCTGCGCGTGCACCGCGCGCTCCTGCTGCTCACCGACGGGGTCTCGGTGGTCGACACGGCCACGGCGTGCGGCTGGGCGAACCCGAGCGCGTTCATCGACGCCTTCACCGAGCTCGTCGGGCAGACGCCCGGGCGGTACCGGCGCTCGCTCGCCCTGGAGGATCGCGGCCCGCTGCGGGAGAATCGGAGCGGGGCCACGCCGGACACGGCATCTATTTTTGAATCACTAAAAACTAAGTGGTAGGGTTGGGGAACATGGAGACGACGCTCGAATCGGCATTGCGCAGTGCCGGATTGCGTGCGACCGCTGGCCGGGTCGCCGTGCTCGACGCGCTCGCCTCCATGCCCCACTCGGACGCCGACCAGGTGTTCCGGGTGGTCGCGAGAACCGTGCCGACCACCTCGATCCAGTCGGTGCACAACATCCTCGCGGACCTGACGGAGGCGGGCCTCGCCCGCCGGATCGAGCCGGCAGGATCCGCGGCGCTGTATGAACGGCGCGTCGGCGACAACCACCACCACATCGTCTGCACCGAATGCGGTGCGGTCGGTGATGTGGACTGCGTCGTCGGTCACGCGCCGTGCCTCGACCCGTCGTCCACGTCGGGTTTCACCGTTCAGACCGCCGAGGTCACGTTCTGGGGCCTGTGCCCCGCGTGCCGAGCCTCGGCCGCATAGACGACTCGCGTTCGTCCGCCCGCCCCACGGCTGGGCGGTGATTCGTCGTGCCCGGAAATCCCCCAAGGAGAGCCATGTCCAGCCCCCAGACCCCGCAGACCACCACCCAGACCGGAACGCCGGTCGCGAGCGACGCCCACTCGCTCAGCGCCGGTCCCGACGGCGCGATCGCGCTGCACGACCGCTACCTGGTCGAGAAGCTGGCCCAGTTCAACCGCGAGCGGATCCCCGAGCGGATCGTGCATGCCAAGGGCGGCGGCGCCTTCGGCGAGTTCGTCGTCACCGGCGACGTCTCGGCCTACACCCGGGCCGCGGTGTTCCAGCCCGGCGCGCGCACCGAGACGGTGCAGCGCTTCTCCTCGGTCGCCGGAGAGCAGGGCTCGCCCGACACCTGGCGCGACGTTCGCGGCTTCTCGGTGAAGTTCTACACGAGCGAGGGCAATTACGACATCGTCGGCAACAACACCCCCGTGTTCTTCATCCGCGACGGCATCAAGTTCCCCGACTTCATCCACTCGCAGAAGCGCCTGCCGGGTTCCGGCCTGCGCGACGCCGACATGCAGTGGGACTTCTGGACTCTCTCGCCCGAGTCGGCCCACCAGGTCACCTACCTCATGGGCGACCGCGGCCTGCCCCGCTCGTGGCGCCACATGCCGGGCTTCGGTTCGCACACCTACCAGTGGATCAACGCGGAGGGCGAGCGCTTCTGGGTGAAGTACCACTTCGACGCGCTGCAGGGCAACGAGGAGATGAGCGGCGAGGAGGCCGAGGCGATCGCCGGTGCCGACGCCGACTACTACCGCCGCGACCTGTACGAGGCGATCGAGCGCGGCGACTTCCCCGCCTGGAAGGTCTCGGTCCAGGTCATGCCCTACGAGGAGGCGAAGACCTACCGCTTCAACCCCTTCGACCTGACCAAGGTGTGGCCGCACGCGGACTACCCGAAGATCGAGGTGGGCGTCCACACGCTGAACCGCAACCCCGAGAACTTCTTCGCGCAGATCGAGCAGGCCGCCTTCTCACCGGCGAACACCGTCCCCGGCATCGACATCTCGCCCGACAAGATGCTGATGGCCCGCGTGTTCTCGTACCCCGACGCGCAGCGCTACCGCGTGGGCACGAACTACACCCAGATCCCGGTCAACGCCCCCGTGGCACCGGTCGCGAACTACTCGCAGGACGGCGCGCAGCGGCACGGCTTCAACTCGCCGAGCACGCCGGTCTACGCCCCCAACTCGCTCGGCGGCCCCGTCGCCGATCCCGCCGCCGCGGGTGCGGGCTCCTGGGAGTCCGACGGCGAGCTGGTGCGCGCCGCGGCGACCCTGCACGCCGAGGACGACGACTTCGGCCAGGCCGGCACCCTCTACCGCGACGTGTTCGACGCGGCCGCGAAGGAGCGCTTCCTCGCGACCATCACGGGCGCCGTCGGATCCGTGCGGAGCGCAGAGATCCGCGAACGCGCGATCGCCTACTGGAGCAGCGTCGACGCCGAGCTGGGTGCCGCGCTCCGCGCGAACCTGGCCTGAGCCCGCACGAGCATTGGAGAACCCCATGAACCCGTCCGTCCGTTCCTCCGAGAGCAGCACCACCGGCCGCAGCGCGAAGCGCGCGGATCGCATCGATGAGGCCGCCGCGAAGCGCGCCGAGCGCTACTCGCGCCTCGTGATGCAGCCGAACGAGATGCTGGTACGCCGCCGCGGCTGCGGCTGCTGCGACTGACCCGCACCTCGCGGGTACCGGCCTCGGCCGCTCGCTCAGTCGAGCGCGCCGAGCCGGTACCCGCGACCGCGCACCGTGCGGATCAGATCGCGGTCGATCTTGCGGCGCAGGTAGTGCACGTAGGTCTCGACCGTCGTCGCGCGCTCGCCCTGCGCGAAGACCCGCTCGAGCAGCTGCTCCCGGGTGAAGGTGCGCTCCGGCTCGGCGACGAGCACGGCGAGCAGTGCCGTCTCGGTCTCGGTCAGCGCGATCCGACCCGAGTAGGGCGACTCGATGCTGCGGTCCTCGGGCGAGAAGAACCACCCGCCGATCTCGACCCCGAGCGGCTGGTCGTAGCTGCGGGTCATCGCCCGGAGCCGGGCGTTCAGCTCCTCGAACTCGAACGGCTTCACGAGGTAGTCGTCGGCGCCCGCGTCGAGCCCCTCCACCCGGTCGTGCAGCTGCCCGAGGGCGGTGAGCAGCAGGATCGGGGTCGCGATCCGCTGCCGGCGCAGTTCGCGCACGAAGTCCTCGCCGCTGATCCCCGGCAGGCCGCGGTCGACCACCATCGCGTCGAAGGCCGTCGTGCGCACCGCGTCCCGCGCGGCCTCCGCCGATTCGACGAGCTCGACCCGCCAGTCGACGCCGAGCACGTCGCGCATGATGGGACCGAGTCTCGGGTCGTCCTCGACCAGCAGCAGGCGCATCATCTCGAGGCCCCGTCCGCGGCGAGCGGCAGGCTCAGTTCGAACCGCGTCCCGTCCGGCCCGGTCGACGCGACCCGAGCTTCGCCGCCGGAGGCCTCGCAGAGCTCGCGCACGAGCGCGAGGCCGATCCCCCGGCCCGTGCGGCCGCGGCCGCGCGGGGTACGCGGGGGCGTGCCGTGGGCGAAACGGTCGAACACCCGCTCGGGGGCGACGCCCCGGATCCCGGGCCCCTCGTCGGACACCGTCACGACCGCGGAACCGCCGCGCCGCTCGGCCTCGATCCGCACCGTGCCGCCCGCGGGCGAGTGATCGAGCGCATTGTCGACGAGCGCGACGAGGCAGCGCCGCAGGGCGCTCTCGGGCATCGCGACCGCGAGGGGCGGGGCCGCCACCGCGATCGCGACGCCGAACTCCTCGGCGACGGTCGCGAGGTCGCGGGCCACCTCGCCGGCCACGCCGTCGAGCGCTGCCCGGCCGCGGGCCGCCGCCGCGCCCGTCGCGGCGTCGAGCATGTCGTCCATCACCACGGCCAGGTTGCGCACGTCCTGCCGCAGCTCCGCGACGATCGCGCCCCGCGGATCCCCGTCGGGGGTCATCGCGGCCAGCTGCTGCGCCCGGGCGCCCAGCACCGCGAGCGGGGTGCGCAGCTCGTGGCTGGCGTCGGCGACGAAGCGGCGCTGCAGCTGGAACGCCTCGTCGAGCGGCTGCACGGCCCTGCGGGCGATCATGCGGGCCGCGAATCCCGCGCTCAGCACGGCTCCCGTCGCGAGCAGCACGACGGCGAGCACCAGCTCGCCGGGATCGAGGCGCACCTCGATCTCCCCCGGCTGCGGCGGCTGATTCGCCTCCCACGGGGTCGTCTGCCAGAACACGAACGCGAGGATCACGCCGCCGCCGATCACGACGAGCCCGGCGCACACCGCCATGACCTGCCAGCCGATCTGCGAGGCCGACCGCCGGTAGGCCCGCTCGTCGGGCAGCTCCCCCGGCTCGATCCGGGTTGCGGGCATCTCGCTCCCCCTCCGTCTGCGCACGGCCCGAAGCCGGGCCCGGGTCCACTCTCGCACGTCAGGGCCCGGGATCCGCCGCGAGCCCCTGCTCGCGCACGCACGACAGCACCACTCCGACCGCCATCAGCGTCGAGACGAGCGAGGTACCGCCCGCCGACACGAGCGGCAGCGGCACCCCGAGCACGGGCACGAACCCCAGCACCACCGAGACGTTCACGAGCATCTGGGCGGTGATCCAGGTCATGCACCCGCCGATCACCGAGACGGCGAACGGGTCGCGGCAGCGCGCCATGAGCGCGAGCAGCACGGCGGCGAGCGCGGCGAACAGCAGCACGACCGAGACGGCGCCCACGAAACCGAGCTCCTCACCCACGATCGCGAAGATGAAGTCGGTGTCGGCCTCGGGCAGCCACGACCACTTGGCGGTGGATCCGCCGATGCCGGTGCCGAACAGGCCGCCGCCCGCGAGCGCCCAGAAGCCGTTGAGCGACTGCCAGCACATGCCCTGCGCGTGCGCCGCGTCCGTGACGCAGTCGACCTCGAGGAAGTGCGTGATGCGGAACACGCGGTTGGGCTTGATGACGGTCATGACGCCGATGCCGAGCACGGCGACGCCCGCGATCCCGGCGAGGATCCGCAGGCGCACCTGCGAGAAGTAGAGGCAGCCGAACACGAGCGCCGCGATGATCATGAGCGTGCCGAGGTCGCCCCCGATCACGTTGATGAGCATCGACAGCGCGACCACGGGCAGGATCGGGATCACGACGTGCACCCAGCGCGACAGCAGCTTGCGCTTGGCGGCGAGCACGGTCGAGATCCAGACGAGCAGCACGATCTTCATGAACTCGGCGGGCTGGATCGAGACGGGGCCGAGCTGCAGCCAGTTGCGGTTGCCCCCGGCCTCGTAGCCGAGCGGGGTGTAGACGAGCGCCTGCAGGGCGAAGCCGCCGAGCAGCGCGACCCAGGCGTACCTGCGCAGCAGCGCGGTGGGCGCCTGGCTCAGCACGAGCATCGCGCCGAGGCCGAGGATCGCGTACGCGCTCTGCCGCATCAGCCCCTCGAGCGGGAACTGGCCGGCCGCGATGGCCGTGACCTCGCCGGCCGACTGCACCATGACCACGCCGACGGCGACGAGCAGCAGCACGATGACGAGCAGCGCGACGGTGAGGCGGCGCAGCGGTCCGGGCGCCTCGGGGATCAGCCGGAACCGGGCCGGGGCGGCTTCGGGAAGGCCGATGGTGCTGCGCTGCATCGTGGACACGGCGGGCTCAGTTCACGCAGGGGCGGGTGCCGGGACGGATCGGCTCGTCCCAGGAGCCGTAGGAGGTGGGGCCCGAGGCCGGAGTCTTCGCGGGCGCCGCGGTCGGCGCGGTCGGGCTCGAGTTCGGCGCCGGGGCGGATCCGTCGGCAGCGGGCGCGCCCGGCTCGCCGGGCGCCGATGTCGGCGCCGGCTTCGGCGTCGCGGCCGGCGCCGTGCCGAGCAGCGATGCGGTCACCCGATGGATCTCCGCGAGGTCGACGATGTTCACGGCGGCCCCGTCGATCGTGCTGAACTCGACGATCGGCAGGGTGACGAACTCGATCCCGTTCTGTGCGGCCGTGCGGGCGATGTCGAGGAACCCGAGCACGTCGAAGCCGGTGTCGAGCGCGACGTGCGACTGGGTGACCCCGACGAGCTCCGTCACGGTCTTCGGGTCGGTCAGGGTGCTCTGCTGCTTCAGCTTGTCGGCGAGCGCCACGAGGAACGCCTGCTGGCGCCGCGCGCGGTCGAGGTCGGTCAGCTCGGGGCCGTCGACTCCCGTGTCTCGGCGCTGGCGCACGAAGCTCATGGCCTGCTGCGCGTCGAGCTCCTGCACGCCCGCCGCGAAGCGGGCGCCCGAGTAGCTGTCCTCCGTCGCGCGGTTCAGGCACACCGTGATCGGGGCGACCGCCTCGGAGACGTAGTAGAAACCGCCCATCGTCATCTCGACGAAGTGGTCGATGCGCACATCGCCGAGGAAGTGCGAGACGGTCTCGATCTGCGCCTGCCGCCCGGCGGCGCGCGCCTGCTGGTACTTCTCGTCCGGCGACAGCTTCTCGTCGCCCTGCAGCTCGTTCATGCGCTGCTGCATCGCGAGGCCGTACGCCTCCTTGATCTTCGAGTGCGTCACCCCGAGCGGGGCGCCGACGATCTCGGCGTAGTCGTCGCGCGGGATCGAGATCCCGACCGACTTCTTCCGGTCCTTGGGGATGTGGATCAGCATGAGCACGTTCGCGTTGTACCCGCCGTCGTCCTCGGTGCCTGCGTGCAGGGCCTCGTACACCTGCTTCGGCAGCGGTTTGCCCCGCTGGTCGACGCGGGTGTCCATGCCCATGATGAGGATGTTCTGCTCACCGGGCTCGGGCTTCTTCGTCGTGTGCGGCAGCGCGAAGTCCGAGCGCACGATCCCCTCGTTCAGGCTGCGCAGCACGAACGCGGCCGCCGCTCCGGCCGCGACGAGGAGCGCCGTCAGCGCGACCGAGATCGTGACGAGCAGGCGCTTCCGGCGGCTCATCCGCCGCCTGCGCGGGGCCGGGGCGTCGAGCGGCTGCGGGTTCCGGGGTCGTCGAGACATGCGTTCCGTCCGTTCCGTGGTTCGTGGCGGTGGGGCGGGTGCCGGGGCACCGGATGCGCGGGGCGCGCGACGTGCGCGGTCAGCGCGCGAATCGCGCCGCGAGCCGGCTCAGTGCGACGTCGGCGACCAGGATCCGCGCCGTCGGCGCCATCGCGAGCCCCCACACGACCGAGGCGAGGGCATCGCTCGGGTAGTGCAGGCCGTCGCTCACGACCGCGGCGCCGACGAGCAGGGTGAACGCGACGCCCCCGACGATCGCGACTCCCTCCCACCGGCTGTCGCGCAGCAGGAACCAGATCCCGATCGAGAGCGAGACGGCGAACGCCGTGTGCCCGCTCGGGAACGATCCGTCGGTCTGGACCTGGGCCGGGAGGTGCGTGAGCAGCGACAGATCGGGGCGCGGGCGATCCACGAGGATCTTGATCGCCGCGACCGGCAGCCAGGTCACCGCGATCGTGCCGCCGAACGCCAGCGCCGGGATCACGGAGCGCGAGCGCCACCAGACGAGCAGGGCGAGCGCGACGACGAGCACGACGGCCGGGACGGGGCTGAAGAGCCGGTAGATCGCGTCCGCGACGAAGCCCCAGGCCCCGACGTGATCCCGGTTGAACGCGGCCACGATCCCGGCGTCGACCGGGTGCGCACGCATCACGAAGCCGAGCGCGATCACGGCGGCGGCGACCACAGCGGTCGTGACGAACGCGACGGCGGGCCGCTGAGCCCGGCGCAGGATCCCGCGCTGCGCGCCGAGGCCCGCCCGGTCGTCCGGTGCATGCTGCGCCCGCGGTGCGCGATGCGCGCGTATCGGCTGCGTCGTGGTCGTCCGGGTCATCCGGATCCTCCCGTCGGTCGCGCAGTGCTCCGGGATCGGTGCACCGCGCAACCCAGCCTCCGCCGGCCCCGCCAAGGAACCTCCAAGGATTCTCCGGGGTCACCCCCGATGCGTCGCTCCGAAGAGCGCCACCCACTGCTCGGCGCTCAGATCCTTCGGGAGTCGATCCGGTGCGATACCGATCCGAGCTACACGCCGCGCGGCCTCGCGCCGGGGCAGACTCGTTGCGGCGGCGGCGATCGCCGCGATGCCCCGCCCGGGGCCGGTGAACACGCGATGCACGAACTCGCGGTAGGCGGCGCGATCCCGATCGTCGATCAGCGGCTGCGCCCGGCGATCCATGACCAGGATCCCGCCGTCGACGCTCGGAGCCGGGCGCAGCGCGGAACGATGCACCCGGCGGTCGACTCCGAACTCGAACCAGGGCCACCACTGCGCCGTCATCATGCTCGCGCCTCCGACTGCGGCGCGGCGGCGGGCGACCTCCCACTGGACGAGCAGCACGGCCCGGCTCCAGCCCGGCGCGTGCAGCAGTTTGCGCAGGATCGCGGTGGTGAGGTGGAACGGCACGTTGCCTGCGATGACGTGCGGGGTTCCGGGCAGCCGCCAATCGAGGAAGTCCGCGTGGACGACCCGGATCCCGGGCAGGGCGTCGCCGAGGACGGCGACGCTGCGCGGATCGATCTCGACCGCGGTGAGCGGACGATGGAGGCGGTGCAGTTCGCGCGTCAGCGCGCCCCGCCCCGGGCCGATCTCGATGATCGGCCCGGTCGAGTCTGCGACGAGCCGGGTGAAGGCGGCGATCGTCGGTCGGTCGGTGAGATAGTTCTGGCCGTGCTCATGACGGCCGCCACGATACGTGGGCATGGGAAAGCACTCCTGGGGCGGAAGATCTTCCGGGCGCGCGAGAACAGCCGCCCGGTTGGACCGAGGAGCGGCGGAGACGACGTGAGGGAGCGTCCGCCGCTACGAGCGGCGGATCCTGGTGATCGCGTGCGCTGAGATTCCCATATCGGACAGCCTAACCGCACGCGGCTCCCTCCCCGGTAGGGGGCGTCGGCGCGGCAGGTGGTACCCGAGTACCATCTTCGGCCGATCAGGTCGGATTTCCAGTCCGCAACGGGCCCGCGTTCCGTAGTCTTTTCCCCATGGAGCGGGTGATGGACGAGGTCGACGTCGAGCAGACGGGACTGACCTCGGAAGAGGCTGCCCTCAGGTTCGAGGCGGGCCAGGGCAATGTGTCGAGCGACGGTTCCACGCGCTCGCTGTGGCAGATCCTGCTCGCGAACGTGTTCACGCTGTTCAACGCGATCGTGTTCGCCGGCTTCGGGATCCTGTTCGCGCTCGGCCGCTGGCAGGACGCGCTCTTCGCCTTCCCCGCACTGTTCAACACCGTGATCGGCGTGGTGCAGGAGTTCAACGCCAAGCGCACCCTCGACCGGCTCGCCGTGCTCAACGCCCCGACCGCCCGGGTCCGCCGCGACGGCACCGACGCCGAGATCCCGCTGCAGCAGGTCGTGCTGGGCGACCTGCTCGTGCTGCACACCGGCGACCAGGTCACGGCCGACGCCCGCGTGGTGCAGACCGACGAACACGGACCGAGCGGCCTCGAGGTCGACGAGTCGCTGCTCACGGGCGAGTCCGACGCCATTCGCAAACGCCGCGACGACGAGGTGCTCTCGGGCTCCAGCGTCGTGAGCGGCACCGCCCTCGCCGAGGTCGTGCGGGTCGGCGACGACTCCTACGCGGCGAAGCTCACCAACGAGGCCCGCCGCTTCTCGCTCGTGCAGTCGGAGCTGCGCGGCAGCATCAACCGGCTGCTGAAGTGGATCGCGTGGGCGCTGGGCCCCATGATCCTGATCGTCGCGTACGGCCAGATCCAGTCGCACGGCGGTTGGGAGCGCACGCTCGAGACCGGCGAGTGGCGCGAGGCCGTGGTCGGCGCGGTCGCCGCCGTCATCGCGATGGTGCCGCTCGGCCTCGTGCTCGTCACGAGCATCGCGTTCGCCGTCAGCGCCGTGCAGCTGTCGCGCCAGAACGTACTGATCCAGGAGCTCCCCGCGGTCGAGGGCCTCGCCCGCGTCGACGTGCTGTGCCTCGACAAGACCGGCACGCTCACCACCGGCAAGATGGGCTTCGGCGAGACGATCGAGCTGCGCGAGGTCGCCGGCTGGCGCGGGATCCTGGGCCGCATCGGATCCGCGCCCGACGCGAACCTCACCGCCCAGTGCCTCGCCGAGCCCTTCGGCGGCGAGCAGGCACCCCGGATCACGGGCGAGATCCCCTTCGACTCGGCGCGCAAGTGGAGCGCCGTGATCGCCGGGGGCCCGGCCGAGCAGGGCGGCGGCACCTGGGTGTTCGGCGCCCCCGAGTTCGTGCTCGCCGATGCGCACGGCGATGCCGGGATCGAGAGCGTTCTGCAGCAGGCCGGCGAACTCGCCGAGGCCGGCAAGCGCACCCTCGTGCTCGCGCACAGCGCCGTGATCGACGGCCCCGCCGAGCATCCCGAGCTGCCCGCCGGCCTCGTCCCGGTCGCGCTCGTCACGTTCCACGAGCGCGTGCGCGAGGACGCGGCGCAGACCCTCGCCTACTTCCGCGAGCAGGGCGTCGAGGTCCGGGTCATCTCGGGCGACGATCCCCGCACCGTCGCGGCCGTGGCCCGCGAGGTCGGCTTCGACGCTCCCCGCGGGTACGACGCGCGCACGCTGCCCGAGGATCAGGACGCGCTCGCCGAGGTGCTCGAGACCGAGCGCGTGTTCGGCCGGGTCACCCCGCAGCAGAAGCGTGCCATGGTGCACGCGCTGCAGAGCCGCGGGCACGTCGTCGCGATGACCGGCGATGGTGTGAACGATGCGCTCGCGATCAAGGACTCCGACCTCGGCATCGCGATGGACTCCGCCGCGCAGGCCACCAAGGCCGTCGCCCGCCTCGTGCTGCTCGACGGCCGCTTCGACCGCATGCCCGGGGTCGTGGCCGAGGGCCGTCGCGTGATCGCCAACATCGAGCGCGTCTCGATGCTGTTCCTCACGAAGACGACCTACGCCTTCGCGATCGGCATCATCTTCGGGCTGCTCGCCTGGGCGTTCCCGTTCCTGCCCCGCCAGCTGTCGATCACCGACGGCCTCACCATCGGCATCCCCGCGTTCTTCCTCGCGCTCATGCCGAACGCCTCGCGCTACCGCTCCGGCTTCCTGCGTCGCTCGCTGACGTTCGCGATCCCCGCGGGCCTCGTCGTGACCGCCGGGCTCATCGCGCTGCGCATCGTCGGCCACGACATCGGTGCGACGGTGGTGCAGATGCAGTCCGCTTCGACGCTCGTGCTCGCCGGCATCGCGCTCTGGGTGCTGGCCGTGCTGGCCCGCCCGGTCACCGCGTTCCGCGCGGCCGTCGTGGTCGCCATGTACGCGGGCCTCGCGCTGATCTGGTGCATCCCGATCGTCGCGACGTTCTTCCGGGTCGAGTTCCTGCCCGCACCGCTCGCGATCGCCGTGCTCGTCGTCTCGCTCGTCGGCATGGTCGTCATCGAGGCGCTGCGCTTCTGGCACCGGCGCCGGGTGGAGTGAACCGGCCGCCGGGCGGGGGCCGGGTGCGGGACCCAGGCGTGTGCCACAGGCCCGTCAGTCGTCCTCTCTCTCCGGCTTCGCTGCTGATGCAGGCCTGCGGCGCCAGAAGCCGGGGACCCGTCTTCCACCGCGTGAATGCGGAGCGACCCACACGACCCCGCTTTCAGGTGCCGATAGTTCCGTAACTGGCGCGGGAGCGGCTGCGCCAGTCATGTCGATCCGCAGAGGTCCTCCGCCCAGCGTCGTGATCGCCTCGCGAGCTCGTTCCTGCTGCTCCTCCGAGAACGCGACGGACATCTCCGCGATCTCGCTCGACGACAGCCCGATCTCCTTGGCGACCGGTGCCCAGTCCCCGACCGCGCCCAGCACCTCGCTCAGCGCCTCGGCTGCCTGGGTCCGAGACAGACCATAAGTATCCGCGGTCTTCGCGAGCAGCCGGATGTCCCGGTCTCGCGGGTCGTCCTCGTCCGAAATCGGCCTGGATGACACGGTGCCGCGGCTCATCGACGGGTTGATGTCGAACGCCGGGCTGAGGCGCCAACCACCGTGCACCCGCAGGAATCCGTGGTTCCTCCAATGATCGTCGACGTTGTTGACCAGTACCGTCAGAGCAACTCGCTTGAACAGTTCGCGCAGCTGGGATCGATCGCCCCCGGTGTGCCGATCCACCGCGTCCGCGAGGTCCTCGTAGGTCACTCCCGAATGATCGCCGTCGTTGAGTTCCATGGCGGTCGCCGCAGACATGTATCCGACGCGGCTCCCAGTTGCGGTGCGGTCGAAACGCGTGAGGACCAGCGTCGATTTTCCTCCGACGGTTCGCATCAGACGCCCGCACTGCGCGTCGATGCCCGCGCGCTCCGCGAGCCGCAGCGCGACCATCTCCCAGGCCTCGCCGTCGTACCGCCCATCGCGGTCGGACGGGAACTTGACCAGCGCCAAGCGCCCCTCGAAGCGAATGGTCGCCTTCGGGCGGGCACCGCCCATCGTCGAGCCAGGGGCGCGCAGAAGCTCCAGGTCCTCGTCAGTGGCATCATGCGTTTCGAAGCGTGCAGCTGCGATCGCGAGACGGTCGATCGACCGTTCGGTGAGCGTGTCGGCGCGACCGACCTCCCCGAGCCAGGGTCCAACGCCCACCGGCCTGAACCGCAGTGCGCCGAGCCGGGTCTCATCGCTCGTCAGAGCGAGGTAGTCGAAGTCGCCGACAGGACGAGGAATCGACGATCCCTCCCGTCGGGCGACCGCGAGATCCGCGTTGATCAGCTGGCGGCCCCAGGAATCCGGGGTCAGATCACGGATCGCACCGAACAGACGGATGTCTTCACCCGAGATGATCGGGGCGCGGGACCAGGGGAGGCGCGGATCGATCTGGTACGACGACGGGTCCGCGAGGTATGTCGGCTCGTAGGAGAAGCTCGTGCTCGCCAGAGTCCGACCGCCCGCGAACCGGGCCTCGAGCCGCCCCGCAAGCCTGACAGCACCATCGATCTCGACATGCACCTCGAGCGCATCGTGCAGCCGCATCAGGATCGGGCCGCTCGTGCGATGGCGAGCGCGCGCCCCGATTCGGTGTCGAGCGGGTCGGCCCCGTTGACGAAGTGCTCGGCGAATCCCAACGCCGAAACCACTGCCATGACCGAGTCGAGCCGCGGCGACCCGGTACCCTCCTCCAGCGCGCGGAGGGTATCGCGGGTGACATGCGCCCGGCGGGCGAGCTCCGCGGCGCTCAGCCCCTGGAGCTGCCGCCAGGCACGCACGTGCTCGCCGAGCCGTTCAAGCTGACGACGGCGAGCCGGCGAGGTGCGTTTGACCATTGAGTCCTCATTCGATAGATGACTGCTATAGCTATCAGATTAGCACCCAAATGACGCGTATAACAGTCATATACTCGGATCGAGGACGCCCGGAAATCGCGGCGGGGCGGGGATCCTTCGGACCCCCGCCCCTCTGTCGGATCCGCTCCGGATCCCCCCGCGCTGCCGTGCCTACGACCTCCGCCTGCGCAGCAGCAGCACCCCGCCGAGCAGGGCGATGAGCGCCGCGGCTCCGGCGGTGCCGAGCAGGGTGCCGAGCGGTGCGCCCGTCACCGCGATCCCGTTCGCGCCGCCGCTGCCGCCCGGCTTCGGGGCCGAGAGCTCGAAGGTGTTGGTCGCGACGAGCGCGAGCGTCTGCGACGCATCGGAGCGCGCGATCACTGCCGCGTCCGCGTAGTCGCCGTGGCTGACGGTCGAGGCGCTGGCCCCGCCGCGGTCGGTCTCACGGATGAAGCAGTGCGCGCCGAGCGGCAGCTGCACCGGGTCGCCGTTCGCGTCGGCCACGGGCAGGGTCTGGCCGCCGCGGATCCGCAGGCTCGCCTCGTGCAGCGTGACGAGCGTGTCGTCGCGTTCCACCTGGCAGGTGGCGAGGATCGTGAACTGCGCGTCCCGCGCGCTCGGCAGCTCGGCACCGGGTCCGTCGAGGCGCTTCTCGACGGTGGCGGTGCCGGCCGAGAACACGTTGAGGAATCCGGCGGTCACCACCGACTCCGCGCCCTCCTGCTCGTCGGGGATCGTGACGCTCACGGGCGCCGGCGTCTCGTCGGCGCCGCCCGTGCCGGTCTCGGTGATCGTGCACTCCGCGCCGACGGGCAGCCCGCGCACCGCTTCGGATCGGATCGGCTCACCCGAGCCGTCGCCGCGCAGGGTCAGCGTGCCGTCGGCGATCCGTTCGTCGCCGAAGGTGCAGGCGTAGCCGAAATCGAACGGCCCGTCGGAGAACGTCGGCGAACCGGGGCCCGCGACCTCCTTGAGCACGTCGAAGGCGCCCGTGCGGAACTCGTTGACGACCGTCACCGCGGCCACGGGATCGTCCGAGTCGTCGCCGATCGTGACCCGGCCGTCGGCCGGATCCGTCGCGTGCTCGGTCGCGACGCCCGGATCCGTCTCGGCGACGGTGCACTCGGCGCCCGTGGGCAGGTGCTCGACCGTCCCGACGGGTGCCGCCCGCGACACCCGCACCTCCCCGTCGTAGACGGTCTCGGGCAGGGCCCCGGCGAGGGTGCACACGACCCGCACCGTGAACGGCCCGTCGCCCCAGCGCTCCGCGCCGGCTCCGGTGAACTCCTTGGTGATGCTGAGCGTGCCGGTGGTGAAGCGGTTCACGAACTCGACCGCGACCTGCGGCGTCGCACCCGAGACGACCCGGAAGCGGGCGATCTCGCCGGCTTCGGTGCGCGGCTCGTCCGAGTCGCCCGTGACCGTCGTGCTCGTTCCCACCGCGGTGCCCGTATCGGTCTCGGTCACGCGGCAGTTCGCGTCGGTCGGGATCCCCGTGATCGTCCGGGTCTCACCCGCCCGCAGCTCGAAGCCGCGCTGCGCCTGGGGCAGGACCTCCTGGCCGAGGTAGTCGCAGCTCGCCGCGAACGCGAAGCGCTGCGCGGTGCCGATCGGCGTGCCGTCCTGATCGACCGCGCCGCCCGTGTCCGCGATCTTGCGCACGGTGAAGCCGCCGGTCGTGTAGGTGTTCGTCACAGTGACGGCCGAGCGCTCGGTGTCGCCCCGGTAGGGGTTCCACACCGAGGCGTTCTGCGACAGATCCCGCTCGGCGACGACGCCGTTCGCCGGATCCACCGACACCGTCGCCCCGGCCGGTGCCGGGTCCTCGGTGATGCCGCACTTCGCGAAGAGGGGCAGGTTCACCGGACCGGTCTCGGCGTTGACGGGCACCGGCGTCCCGTCGCCCGGCACCGTCGTCCGGCTCGCGTCGTCGCCGTTCGCGTCGAGGAGCGACACGGGGGCGGTGCCCGAGACGCAGTCGGCGCGCAGGGAGAACGTGCTCGGCAGCTCGACCCCGGCGGGGAACCCGCCGCGCTCGACCGTCTTGCGCAGCTGGAGCTGCCCCGTGACGGTCGCGATGCCGACGCGCTGCGGTTCGAGCACCAGCTCGGGCCGCTCGGGTTGCGTCGCCGTCGAGACGGACCGGGAGGCGCCCGCGAAGGAGTTGTAGGCGACCGGAAGACCGTCGTCCACCGCGCTCTCGACCGGCAGCACCCACGGGGTGCGCGTATCGAACTCGAGCCGCAGCGTCTCGCCCGGTCGCAGGCCCGGCTTCGTCGCACGCGTCGGGTCGTCGAACCGGAGCACGACGAGCATCGAGCGGATACCCGACAGCTGCGCCTCGTCCGCGCCTGCGGCGAGCGGCTGCCAATCGAACCCGCAGGCGGGATCGACGGCCGCGCCCTCGGTGAAGTGCTCGATCGCGTTCTGGTTGCAGGCCTGGCTCTGCACGGAGGCCGAACCGAACAGCTCGAAGTGGCCGGCGGCAGCGTCCGCGAGCTCGCCCAGGTTGCTGCCCGCCGTCCCCGCGAGGGTGACGTGGAACCGGGACCCGCGTCCGCTCGACACGATCACGCCCTGATCGTTCACATCGGGCAGCGTGTCGACCGCCGCCACGACCCGTGCGTTCGCATTGCCCGTGTTCTGGAAGTCGAGCCGCCAGGTCGCGAGCCCGCCGGGGCGGGTGATCGGTGCGCAGGGGTACGAGGTGAAGCCGCGGTCGGTGAGGCCCGGCGTCGACGGATCGCACTCGGTGCCGTCGCCCAGCACGTTGAGCACGCCGAGGTCGTCGGCACCGGTCGCGGGATCGCCCGCCCCGTCGCCCTTGACCCACTTCTTCAGCGCGACGGAGGCGCTGGCGCGCGCGCCGATCGCGGTGTCGGCGGCGCAGGTCGCGACCTCGTGGGTGTCGAGGTTCGGCTTGAGGTCGGTCGTGGTCGACTGGCAGGTATCGAACAGGCGATCGGAGGTCGCCGAGACCCGGTTGTCGATCGTCACGTCGGGCGAGACGCCCGCGCGGAACTTCAGCGGGGTCTTGACGGTCAGGGTCCACCCCGCCTTGAACACGAACCCGGGGTCGGCGTTGACGATGTCGAGGATCCCCGTGCTCTCGTCGAGGCTGGCTGAGAATCCGGCTGCGCCGGACGGGGCGCCGGGGCCGCTGATCGCGAAATCGTACGCGGCCGGGGTCGGCTCGACCAGCGGCGAGCGCCCGTCGATCAGCCCGATCCGGTCGCTCACGCGGAAGCCGGTCATGTCCCACTGGCCGGTGTTCGCGACGGTGATCACGTAGGGGATGGTGGCGCTCGGGCTGACCAGCGGGTTGGTGCCGCGGGTCTTGGTCACCTTGATCGCGTTCGTCAGGTGCGTGACCGTGGTCTTCGCGGTGTCCGTCTTCTGGTCGGTGAACCGCTGGTCCGCACCGAACTGCGCGGTGCCGTCGGCGATGACGGTGTCGCTGATGACTCCGCGCTCGGTCTCGCCCGGGTTCGGGTCGAGGCCCGGTCGCGTGGTCGAGACGCGTCGCATCGGCTCGCTGCGCAGGTATTCGAGCCGTTCGGTCTTCAGCTCGTAGTTCAGTGTCGGGTTGAAGGGGCGCTCCCACTGCGCGGGTGCGCCGTTCTCAAGGTCCCGCGCCGAGAAGCGCACACCGACCACGTCGCCCGCCGGGACACCGGCCGGCAGGTCGAGCTGGGCCGTGCTGCCCGGCTGCACGTCGACCCAGTCGCCCGTCTTCCAGCAGTCCGACGACGCGTCGACGGGTGCCCCGTCGCAGACGGCGACGAGCACGCCGCCCTGCAGCTCGAAATCGACACCGGTCAGCACGTCCATGCGCAGCTGGTTGACCGGGCGCGGCACCCGGATGCTGACGCCCGTGTACTCCATGGTGTTCCAGAAGGTCGGCGTCGCATCGGTCAGGGTGAGCAGCGTGGTGCGCGCGCTGCCGAGCGGCTGGCCGGTGAGCGTGGTGCGGTAGGAGGTCGAGCCGTTCTCGGGAACCGTCCCGGGAGCGATGGTCTTCTTCGTGCGGATCGCGTAGTCGGCCTCGACCACGCGGAACTCGTCGTCGGCGGTCGCCTCTCCCGTGCTGCACCCGTCGGCCGGGCACGCGATCCTTCCGGGGCTGTCGATCGCGGCGTGCGCCTCGTTGAGGATCGATTCGCCCGCGGGGGTGATCCCGACCGCTCCGCCGGATCGCTTCTCGGCGCGCAGCTGCCAGGTGAGGTCGAGCACGCCGGTCGCGGCCGGCTCGATCACCGGGCTGCCGTCGGGCTTCGCGAACACGACCTCGATGCCGGTGACGTCGGCGAGATCGCTCGGGGCGAGGGCCTGCGCGGCTGCGACGGTGATCGGCGCTTCCGCGGTCGCGCCGCGGGTGAGCACGATGCGCGCATCGGCCGCCGCGAGTCCGGCGGGCGCGGTCACGCCGTCGACGGAGAACAGGTTCAGCGTGTCGAACGCCGTCGGCTGCGCCTGCGCGGACGCCGGGTCGCTGATCCGCATCGACGCGATGCGGACGGCCGAGTCGTTGCTCGCGGTGAGCTTCGCCGAGATCAGCGGATAGTCGGCGGGATCGGTGCCGGGCTGCGGCAGGCCGAGCTGGCTCTGATCGAACTCCTTCTGCAGCGACACGTTGAGCGGGCTGTCGATGATCGTGATGCGGTCGCCGTCGGTGCTCGTGCGATCGATGCCGGTCGCGGTGTTCACCCCGTGGGCGGCGACGGAGTTGTGCACGAGACCGGGCTCTCCCGTGTTGTAGCCGTACTCGTGGAACGTGCCCAGCGCGTACGCGCTCGGGTCGCTGCGCAGCGTGTCCCGGATCCGGAACACGAGGTCCAGGGGGCGGCGATCGTAGGATGCGCCGACCCCGGCTTCCGCGACGCGTTCGGAGTACGTGATGCGGATTCCGAGGGTGTCGCGCTGCTCGGCGGGCAAGAGGGAATAGCCACCGAACCTCCCCTCGCATCCGTTGGCGCACGCCGCGGAAGTGATGTCGACCCAGTCGTTCGCGCTCGCCGAGAAGCGCGAGACGGCGGTGATCCGATCGTTCTCGATCAGGGGATCGGAGGCCGGGGTCACGGGTGCGATGCGGAGGAGGTCGAAGGCGTCGTAGACGGACGTCGCGATGTTCGAGAGCTCGCCGGCCGCGGCCGGGTCGGTGATGGTCATGTCGGTGAGCTTGAGGCCCTGCGTGCTCCAGCCGATGCGCGCGGTGCGCTCCTCGCCGGACAGCGCGGGCACCGTGCCGTCGAGCCAGTGCTTGTCGACGAGGTCGGGGCCGGTGCCGTCGAGCGGGTGCACGCCGAGCGGCGCCTCGGCCGTGTCGGTCGCGTCGGGTTCGACGGCGTCGTCGTTGTGCACGGACGACTGCACGGTGTTGGTGAAGGTCTCGCGCCCGCTGTGCGCGGCAGTCACCTCGACGTCGAGGTTCACGAGCGCGGTGAAGCCGGGCGGCAGCGTGCTCTCGCAGGTCGGCCGGTATGCGAAGCGGATCCCGCCGGCGTCCGCGCGCACGCTCGCCGGGATGTCGACGCCCCACTTGGCCTGCGCACCCTGCACGTCGGTCGCGCCGACGAGCGGCTTCCAGGCTCCGTCGGCCCGCGACCAGATGCTGACGCTGAGCGCCACGCAGTTGGGGATGTCGGTGTCGTGGATCCGCACGGGCGCGAAGGCGTTCCAGAAGTCGCCGTCGGTCGCGGGATCCACCGGGTCGGTGAGGACGAGCTCGGTCGACCCGACCGTGGAGTCGTCGCTCACCTTGCCCGAGAGGGCGACGTTCGCGCGGGTGCCCGGGACCCCGTAGATGTCGGCGGGCGTGATCCGCTTCGACGCCTCGGTGCCGACGACGAGCGGCTTGACGGTGAACGGTGCCTCGGTGGCGGCGGAGCCGGTCTGGCCGAGCTCGTTCTCGACCTTCGTGTCGACGAAGTTGGTGCTGTGCAGTTCCGCCGTGGTCTTCACCGGCAGCGCCGTGACGCGCAGGGGCAGTGCCGCGTACGCCTCCGGCTGGATCCCGTCACCATCGGCATCGAACACGATGGTGAAGCCGTCGACGGTGCAGCCGCTCTGCGCGGCGGGCAGCGAGTCGACGCGAGTGGTGCGCTCGCTGGTCTCGGCGCAGTCGGTGTAACGGTAGGTGATGGTCGCGCTGCTCGCCGCGACCGGCCAGGCGAGCGCCTCGCCGAAACCGGTGAACTCGAGGCCCTGTGCCACGAGGCCGGGTTTGCCCGCCGAGGGCTCGGTGACGGTGAGGCGCTGCACGTTCTGCGCACCGTTCGTCGCGGTGATCGTGGCGACGGTGGGCTGGCCCGCGACCAGGGTGCTGTCGTCGAAGGTCTTGGTGATCGTCGCGTCGGGGCCGCTCGCCGAGATCGTGGTCTTCGCGTCTGCGGTGACGGGCTCGCTCGCCTCGCCGTTCTTCTCGACGGTGGCCTGCGCCGTGTTGGCGGCCTCGACCGATCCGCCCTCGGGGATCCCGGCGACGGCATCGGTCGTCTGCGTACGCAGCTTCACTTCACCGGCTGCACCGGGCTTGAAGGATCCGGTGAAGGTGACGCGCACGCCTCCGGCGCTGCCGATCGGGTTCGGCGGCGCGTTGGTCCAGGTGCCGGTCACCCAGTACTGCACCTCGTGACCGGTGGCCCCCGCGGGCTCCGTGACGTCGACGCCGACGAGTTCGAGGTTCGGTGCGAAGGCGAACGGCGGCGCGGCGGGATCCTGCATGACGATCGTGTCGACCGTCTGGTTCGAGGCGTTGCCGGGAGCGACCGTCCACTCGACCGAGCGGCCCGGCACCGCCGGAACGGTCGTCGGCGAGACCCGCTTCGAGACGGACGCCGCCAGCGTGGTGTCGACCCGCAGGGTGACGTCGGCCGAGGACTGCACTTCGGCGGCGTTGCCGGCGTCCGCCTTCGCCGTGTTCGTGATCTTGGCGCCGTTGAACTCGCCGCTGGTATCGGTGGGGACCTGCACGTTGACCGTCACGGTCATGGTGCCTCCGGCGAGCAGGCCGGTGTTGCCGTCGGCGTCTTTCTGCTGCGGCGTGACGGTGAACCCGGTGGTGCCGTCGAGCACCACGTCCGCGGTGCCGCCCGGAGCGACCGACGCGGTCACGGGGTCCGGGTTCGCGGAGTTCAGCACGAGGGGTTCGGGCAGCGCGTCGGTGAGCGCGGCGTCGAGGCAGCCCAGGTCGAGGGTGGACGAGCAGCCCACCACGATCTCGTACTCGAAGGTGTCGCCCGGCTCGAACACCGTCTGCTCCCCCACGAGCGACTTCTTGAGCTGCAGCACCGCGTTGTCGGCGGCGGACGCTGCCGTCGCACCGAGCGGCACCAGTGCCGTGAGCACCACGCTGAGCGCCGCCACGGACGCGAGCCATCGTCTACCGAGCATGTCTCCCCCAAAGAACTGCCGTCTGTTCAAGGGATCTTTCAGCAAAAGCTCAGCTCCCGGATCGCGATGTCACCCCGGGTGTCACCCTCCGCTTCGGCGGTGCTCCGGAACCCCTAGCGTTTTCAGCATTCGGCCGATCCGCGGCCGGCGAGGGGGACGGACAGATGTCGCACACCACTGGAGCACCGGCGAGCACGCCGGGGGCTGAATCGGAGTCGAAGGGCCTCTCGGCCAGGAGCATCGTCGCGATCGTGCTGCTCGTGATCGCCCTGCTGTTCGTCTTCTCGAATCTGGGCAGCGCGAGCGTGTTCTTCCTCGGACTCGCCCTCACCATGCCGGCCTGGATCTGGTTCCTGGTCGTCCTCCTCATCGGTGTCGCCGTCGGGTCGCTGTTCCCGTGGCTGCGTCCCCGGAAGTCGGGCCGGGGCGGCAAGAAGCGCTAGAGCGCCCGTCGCGAGCGCGCGCTCGCGACGACACTCGCTTCCGCGCCTGCGCAGCGGCGTTGCCCGGTGCCGAGTTCGACGAGCTGCGGGATCCCGGCGGCCGCGGCCGCCGATTCGCCCCGGTCGAGGTGCTCGGCCAGGCGTCCGGCGACGCCTCGGTACTCGACGTCCGCTCGCGCCCGGGCGAAGGTCGCCGCGTCGCGACGCAGCAGCGGGAGGATCTGCATGCCGACGATGCCGGCGAGCACCGGGTTTCGCTCCGCCTCGGCGATCTCTTCGACCACGCGGGCCAGGTGCTCGGCGCAGGCCTCGCTCGGCGCGATGCGCAGGTCGATCCCCTCGAGCGACTCGGGTCGGATGTCTGCGAGCAGCATGTGCAGCACCTTCGCGGTCGATCGATAGGCATCGGTGTCGACCTCGGAGACGCGGGTGTACCGGTTGGGCTGCGAGACGACGAGGCCCGCGAGCTCGAGCCGGCTGAACGCCTCGCGCAGCGTCGACCGGGACACCCCGAGCCACTCCTCCATCTCGGCGTTCGGCAGCGCGGTGCCGGGGGCGAGTTCGCCGCCGATGATCGCATCGGAGAGGCGCGCGTGGGCTTCGTCCTTGAGCAGCACTCGGCGCAGCGGCTGGGTCGTTGCCTGGATTGCCATGAAACCTCCGTGTGCGTTCGACCTCGGCCGTACGGCCGTCCTGAATGTGAGATCGAGGCTAACATGTAAGCGGTTCCCGCTCAACCCTTGCATGCAGGCGATAATTCTGCGATCCTTATGCATGTAACATGTTAGCTACGGGATCGGGAGACCGAGATGCACACCACGACCTCGCCACAGGCCGCGACTGCCCCGCGCCACTCGGTGCACCGGCGCAGCCGCCTGCGCAAGAGCCGCCCCGTCCCGCTGCCGAACACCTACTACCCCTCCGTCGACGGCCTCCGCGCGGTCGCGATCCTCTCGGTGCTCACGTTCCACACCGGGCTGTATGCCAACGGCCTGTTCGGCGTCGACGTGTTCTTCGTACTCTCGGGCTTCCTCATCACCCTCACGATGCTGCGCGAGCACCACCGCACGGGTGCGATCCGCCTCGGCACCTTCTACGCGCGCCGCGTGAAGCGCCTCCTCCCCGTGCTGTTCCTCGTACTCGGGCTCATGCTCTGGGCCGTGCTCGTGCTCGGCGATCCCGCCACCCGCGAGCGCTTCGTGCAGCAGGGGCTCGCGTCCCTCGTCTACCTCACCAACTGGGAGCAGATCCACGCCGGCCAGGCCTACTGGGAGGGCTTCGGCGCGATCAACCCGCTCGGCCACATGTGGTCCCTCGCCATCACCGAGCAGTTCTACCTGGTCTGGCCGATCCTGCTCTTCGCCGTGTTCATGATCGGTCGCCGCCGCAGCGGCAGCGAGGACTTCCACTTCCAGCGCAGCACCCTGCGAGCGAAGCTCGTCATGTGGCTCGCCCTCGCGGGCTTCGCGTTCGCCTCGGCCCAGCCTCTGCTCCGCTTCGACGGCAGCAACAGCGACCGCATGTACCTCGGCACCGACACCCACATGATGGGCCTCCTCGCGGGCGCCGCCGCGGCCGCGATCCACTTCCTCTGGGTGCAGCGGCGCGCCCTGCTCGCCGACCTCGGCGGCACCCCGCGCACCGCGACCGTCTGGCACCGCATCGCCATCACCGTGCTGTCCGTCGCGGCGCTCACCGCCATCGTGCTGCTGTCGCTGAACGCGCACAGCTACGAGCAGGCCTGGCTCTACCGCTGGGGCTTCGCCGCCGTCGGCGCGCTCACCGCGATCCTGATCCTCACCCTCACCTCGCCCGCCAACCTGCTCGGCCGGGTGCTGCGCCTCCCCGTACTCGTCGGCATCGGCAAGGTGTCGTACACACTGTTCCTTGTACACCTCCCCATCTACTGGCTCATCACCGCCGTCGAGCCGAGCAGCGCGCCCGTCGACCTGCTGATCCTCGGCGTGCCCTTCTCGCTGCTCGCCGCGGGCGCCCTGCACCACCTGTTCGCCGAGCCCATGCGCCTGCGCAGCTGGAAGAAGCTCGGCACGGTCGCGTTCACCGGCTGGATGGCGGCCACGATCGCCGCGTTCGTCGTACTGCCCCCGCTCGTGCAGCACCAGGGCGCCGGCACCGGCCAGACCTCCGTGCTCACCCTCGGCGACTCCCTCGCAAACGACTTCGCCTCCGCCCTCGCCCCCGTCGCGGGCGATGAGCTCACCGTGCACGACGGCGGCCTCGCCGGCTGCGGCGTCTCCGGCGCCACCGCGATGAGGACGGCCGTCGGCATCACGCAGGACGCCCCGAAGGGCTGCAACCCGTGGGAGCAGCGCTGGCAGACCCAGCTCGATCGCGTCGAGCCCGACGTGGTGCTCGTGAACGTCGCCTGGGACGCCGTCCAGACGAAGATCGACGGCCGGTGGGGCGACCTCACCGACGCCGCCCGCGCCGACGCCTACCGCGGCGAGCTGAAGCGCATGATCGAGGTCGCCGGATCCACCGGTGCGCAGGTCGTCGTCGCCGACGCCCGCCTGCACAACGCGATCATGACCGTCGAACAGGCGCACGCGTTCAACGCCCTGCTCGACGAGGCCCTCGCCGAGCACCCCGAGGTGCGCAAGCTGAAACTGCAGGATCAGGTCTGCACCGCCGACGCCTGCGCTGTCGCGACGGAGTCCGGCGAGAAGATGTACCTCGACGACCGCGTGCACTTCTCCCCCGCGGGCAAGGCGCAGATCGCACCCTGGCTGAAAGCGCAGATGCTGCGCGCGGCGGGGTAGGCCGGGCGGGGGCCTGGGCCTGGGCGCCTCCGCTCGGTGTTCCATGCCTCGATACCCTCGCTCAACGGTCGAGTGAACGCTTGTACACGAAAAACGAGCTCATTTCGTGTACAAGCGTTCACTCGACCGGGGCGGTGCCGGCGGTGAGGCCTCAGTGCCCGGCCCGGCGCTACCCGGCGGCGACGAGGGCGCGGATCGTCCAGCCCGACGCCGACGGATACCACCAGCCCGTCGCGCAGGAGGCCGCATCGCAGCTCGACGGGATCCCCCATCCGGGCGCGTAGCGGGCCGTGAAGTCGTCGATCATGGCGTGCGCGCCCGCCGGATCGCCCATGAGCGCGGCGGTCGCGGCGAACGTCGCGACCGGGCTCGCCATGCCGAAGCCGCTGCTGCGCCATCCGGGCCAAGCCGCCGTGACCGACTGCCACGCCCGCACCGCGCGGGCGTCACCCGACGGCACCACGCCGTGCAGCACCGGGAAGATCTGCGCCATCCCCTGCGGATAGAAGGCCCCGGTCAGCGTCGCCGCGTGCCGGTCGTAGTCGTTCCAGGTGCCGGTCTTGTCGTTCCACATGCGCAGGATCGCGGTGCGGGTGGTCTCGGCCCAGTGCTCCGCCGACGCCGCCTGCGCGGTGCGGCCGAGGGCGTGCTCGAGGCCGGCGAAGTCGCGGAGGCCGGCGAACACCTCGGCATTGTCCATCAGGTATCCGACGTTGTACGTCGAGGTCGCCTGCGTGAGCCCGCTCGATTTGCGCACCCCCTGCGGCGCGGCGTGCGTGAGCAGCGCGGCGACGTGCTCGAGGTCGCCGATGCTGCCGGCGACCCGCTGTTGGGCGGCCGGGTCGCCGCTGGCGTGCAGAGCTGCTGCGACGCTGAGCGTGGTCGCGGCATAGCTGTCGACGGAGTCGTAGGATCCGGTGGCGATCTCGGCGTCGCCCTGCAGCCGGTAGTCGTCGATCGTGTAGGCGAGGCCCTTCGCGTCGCCGGCGCGGTTGAGGTGGGCGAGCACCCAGTCGTACCAGCGCGTGGCTCCGACGACGGCGTCCGGGGCGGCGATGCCGGCCCGGGCGGCGGCGAGGAGCCCGAGGGCGGCTGAGTTGCCGAAGTAGGGATTGATGCCGCCGCTGCCGTGCATGATCGCGCCGCTGGCTCGCTGCTTCGAGAGGATCAGGGCGACGTGGGTCTGGATCTGCTCCGCCGAGGACGCGGGCTGCAGTGGCGCGGCCGGGATCGCGTGCGCCGCGGCCGGGACGGTGAGCCCGAGCGGGATCGCGGCGGCGAGCGCGGCGACCGCGAGGATCGCGGCGCGGTGCCTGCTGCCGGGCCGGGCGGCGACGGGGTGGCCGGCGTCGGGGTGGCCGGCGAGGCGGCGTGTGAGGATTCGGACGGGACGGTTCCGCTGATGCATGGAGGCTCCTTCGCCTCGCCCCGTCACCCGTCGGATGCGGGGATGATCGCACCATATCGATCGGGCGACGGGTCCCGTGTTCGGGTGAGCACGGGGGTGTCACCCGCTCCCCTGCTCCATCGAGGGGCGGCAAACCCGCCCTTCCCCGGCTGATTCGGCGCGTTTGCCTCCACTCGATGGTTGGTGCCGTGCCCGGGCGGGGCTCGACCTGGGCGGGCCCGGGCTGAGCGAACGGCAACGCCCGGTCCAGGAGATCGGAGCCCCAGGGCAGGGCTTGGATCCCGGGGGCCTGGGTCCAGGGTCCCCGACCCCGGGGACGTCCCCGCCTAGAACAGGTCGGGGTTCACCATCCCGATCACCATGAGTCCCGCGAGGGCGAGCAGGAGCCCGATCCCGTTGATCCAGAGCATGGTCGTCGCCAGCGCGAGCCCGCGCTGCCCGGACGCGGGCCGGCCGGACGCCCGTTGCCCGACACCGCGCCGGCCGGCGCCCGTCTGCTCACTCGGACCACCGGACTGCGCCTCGTCCGCCGCGCGGATCTGCTGGCGGGCGAGGACCGCGAAGACCAGGCCGAAGGGCGGTACGACGGTGAGCGCGGCGGAGAGGATCGCGAGGATGTTCCAGGGCGCTTTCGTCTCTGGTTCCGTCGGGCGGGCGGCGGCGCGTGCGCGGTCGAGGTGGGTTTCGATGCGGCTGACGACGAGGTGTCGCAGGAGCCCGCGGGGTTTCGACGCGGGTCGCTTCGCGAGGGACCGGAGCCCGAGCGCGATCGGCACCGCGACTTCGATGGTGAGGGTGAGCAGGGCGCGCGCGACGGGCGCCCAGCCGCCGCTCTCGCCTGCCAGCACGAGACCCTGCACCAGGTAGATCAGGATCGCGTAGATGGCGAGCACCACTGACACCGTGAGCATCACGGCCCAGGTGATCCATTCGCGGATGGCCAGGTACTGCGTCGTCTTCACCAGGAAGGTGTAGATGAATAGGCAGATCACGAGCTCGGCGATGATCATCGTCACCGTGAGGAACGGGCTCGGCTCGGACCCGAATACGCTGAGCGCGCTCACGACCGCGAGCGGCACTCCGATCAGCAGGACGCCCTGCCAGAAGCGTCGACTGCGGCTCGGCGCGCGGCCCCGGTCGGAGAATGTTGCGAGCCCGGCTTCGAGCTGCTCGATCCGCCTGCCGCGCGCGGCCTCCTGGAGGATCGCCTGCCGCGAGGAGGATCGGTTGGCCATTTCGGCGTCCGCGGCGATGAGGGCGATCAGCAGCGCGAGGAGGATGGGACCGAAGTTGCGGACGATGTCGATGCTGCCCGGGAAGTCGAGGTACTGCAGCGAGAGGTAGAGGCCGAGAGTCATGGATGCCGGGCCGATTCCGCCGGCGAGCGCGGAGAGGAAGTGCTTGCGGGCGAGGTCCCGCGGCGCAGGTGTTCCGCTGTTGCGCGGCGCGCGCACGGCGACCTGGAGGGCGACTGCGAGGGTCGCGAGCACTCCGAACGCGCCGATCGCGACGTCGGACGGGACCGGCGCCAGCACGATTCTGACTTTGCTCGCGTCATCGACCTGGCCGATCTCGAGAAGGAAATGGAGCAGGAAGGCGCCGAGGGTCACGACGATCGCGGTTCCTCCGCTCCAGAGCAGGCGGTTGCGGATGCCGAGCTGGTAGCTCTCGTGCTCCGTGGCGATCTCGGCTTCGCTCTCGGCTTCGAGGTCGGGGGTCGGGCCTCCGGGCGACGCGGTCTGCAGCGTGGGCGGAGGCGTCGGCTCGGACGATCGAGGCCGGGATCGGCGTCTCCGTTTGCGCGGGTGGGTGAACATGAGGGCTCCTCTCTCGGGGGTGAGTGGGTGCGTTGTGGGCCCGCCCGGTGCATGCGACGGGCGGGCCCACGGGCACCTGCCGCGAGTCGCGCTCGCCGACTCCGCTCAGGCGGCGAGGGGGAGCGCGAGCGCGGTGCGCAGCGGGGTGGGCGCGTGGCCGAGCCCTTCGAGGCGGTCGGGGTGCATGGTGACACGCGAGCCGAGCGGGGTGGCGGGCATCGACACGACTTCGGCGTCGGCGCGTACGTCGACGAGGTCGTCGGTGAGTCCCTCCTGCACTCGGGCGGTCTTCTGCCACCCGTTCTCTCCCTTGAGGATGCGGGCGAGCGCGGACCAGACGGCAGCGAATGCGATGTAGTTCATGAGGGGGAAGCAGTGGGCGTGCAGGAGCGCCATCCAGAGCCGGTTCTCTTCGTCGCGCTTCCAGTAGACGAACGCGGAGACGAAGATCGGGCCGAAGGCGAGCAGGTACCAGAGCACGAGCCCGATGAGCAGGGTCACCGAACCGGTGACGAACGAGAAGAACGAGGGGCCGTCGACGATGAGACCGAAGAGGCCCCAGTGGAACAGGATGGACCACGGCAGGATCGTGACCCACGGTGTGAGGATGTAGGCGGAGAGTTCGAGCACGCGGAGCTGCGACAGCTGCGCGTTGCCCCAGATCTCGGGAAGCCGCTTCGCCATCATCATGTGGCCTTGGAACCAGCGTCGGCGCTGCGTGAAGAGCGTCTTGATCTTCTCCACGCCCTGCTGCTCGACGGCGGCGTTGGGGGTGGTCGCGAGCTTCCACTTCTTCATCGCGAGGGTGACGGCGAGGTCGAGGTCTTCGGTGAGGGATTCGCTCCACGGCTTCTCGCCGGCCTCGTTGAGGGCGGACAGGCGCGAGAACTGGCCGTTGCCGCCGAGCGACACGGTGGACGACTGGTGGCGTCCGAACTGGGTGACGGAGGTCATGGACCAGAAGTGGAAGTCCTGGAACCGGGTGAGGAAGTTCTCACGGTTGCGGATGCGCACGGCGAGCTGGATCGCACCGACCTCGGGATCGTCGAACAGCGGCAGCACGGCCGCCATGGCCCCGTCGGAGAGGCGACCGTCGGCGTCCATGACGGTGACGAGCACCCGGTCGACGTCCTGGCCGCGCTCGGCGACGAGCTGCCGCACGAGGTTGAGCGCATCGTTGAGGGCTTCGCCCTTGCCCTGGCGGGCGTTGGGCTGCTGGCGCTCGAGCACGATCACGTTGTCGCCGCCGTGCGCGTATGCGGTGGCGATGGTCTTGTCGTCGGAGGCGTCGTCGATCACGATCGTGGTCGAGTAGGGGGAACCCGCGAGGGCTTTGACCGTGGCACCGATCACCGCTTCCTCGTTGAGGCACGGGATCAGGAAGTAGGTGTGGAAGGTGCCGGGCTCGCCCGCGAAGGGGTTCTCGTACTTCGCTCCGCGCAGGGTGGAGAGCGTGGCGCCCTGCTTCTTCATGGTGCGCAGCCCCGCGAAGAACATGACCCAGAGGTAGAGGAACGAGATGCAGATGACGACGAGCGCTGTGGTGGCGAAGGCTGCGATCATGCTCGGCCCTCCGGCTGCTCGGCCTGAGCGGCCGGCTCGGTGCCACGCGCGGCCGGCTTCGCCCGGCGGATGCAGAGCAGGAAGAACACCGCGAGGGACCCGGCGACGCCCAGCATCATCATCGTGGAGCCGATCGGCCCGTGGGCCCAGTTGAAGGCCTCGCGGCCGCCCTCGGCGAACATGACCGCGTTGACCAGCAGCCGCACCTGGTTGAGCAGGACCAGGCCGGAGCCCGAGATGGCGAGCGCCGAGAACAGGCGGACGGGCCGTACTCGGGGCACCATGATCAGGATCGCGGAGAGCAGGAACGCGGCCCCGACGTACATGGCGATCGCGCACTGCGGGATGAGCCGGAGCGAGATCCAGGTGTCGTTCGCGTGGAAAGTGATCGCGGGGATCCCGTTGTTGACCGACGAGATCGCGGTCTCGGCCAGGCCCGTGCTGTTCATGATCCAGGCCTGGATCTCGGTCTCGGTGAAGCGCAGCTCGCGTTCGTAGATGAAGCAGAGGACGCCCACGGCGAGGAAGGCGAGCGCGATGAGCGCACGGCCGAAGCGGTTGAGCAACGAGCCGGCCCGGTGCGCCTTCGAGACGCGGGGCTGCTCGGCGGGCACGAGTTCGGGGACCGCGCCCCGCTCGTTCTGCTCGCGCCGGTGGCGGCGGCTCAGCGGCTGACCGCCGGTGATGGTGATGTCGCTCATCGCGTGCTCCTGCTCGTATCGTGGGATTTCAGTTGATCTCGGCGCTCGACGTCTGCGACCCCCGGTGCGGGGTGCCTGCGCGGGCCGTATTGCGTCACATGGCCTGTGCTCGCTGGCGCTTGAGCCAGCTGAGACGGGCGAGGACCGCGCCGCCGAGCAGGAGCGCGATGCCCATGAGGATGAAGCCGACCTGCTCGCTGCCCGTGGTGGCGAGGACGCCACCGACGACGCCGATGCCGGTGGGAGGTGCTGCGGTGTACATGCCCGCCCTTTCGTTGAAATGATGTTGCTGCTCAACGGTAACATGTAACAAAGAAGCTCGCAATGGATCGCTTGCTCTGTGGACAACGTCGCCCAGCGTTCGTTCAGGCGGGCACGCGGTGGATCACGGACGGCGTGCCGCCCGTGATCCACCGTTGCGGGGCTACTCCCCCGTCGCTCGTGCGCCGTGGCGAGCCCGGAGCCGGAGCACCAGCACGGCGAGGCCGACGGCCAGCAGGCCGGCTGCACCGGCCCAGAGCAGGCCGACGCTCGCCGCGCCGGTACGCGCCAGGCCCCCATTAGCCGACGCGGACGCTCCGGTTGCGCTCGCGGTCGCGGTTCTCTCGGCTGCCGCGCCCGGGTCGGTTCCGGCGTTCGCGGAGCTGTTCGCGTTCGTCGCCGCGCTCGAGCTCTGGTCGGCGTTCGCGCCGGTGCTCGCATCGGCGTCGGAGCCGGCTCGCGCCGTGGAATCGGTCATGCTGCTCGGATCGCTGGATGCCGAGTTCGTCGCGTCGGATGCCGTGCTGCTCTCGACCTCGGCGGCCGCGCCGGAATTCGCGCCGCTCTCCACGTCCGCCTCGTCCGCGTCCGCACCAGCATCTACGTCGTCGGGACCGGGCTCTTCCGCAGCGACGACGCGGACCTCGGCGGGGTTGGTCTCGCTGATCCGTCCGCCGGCGCCGAGCCAGGCTCCGGTGGTGTTGACGTAGCGGTCGCCGTCGAGATGGTCGGGGTTGCTAAGCACGACGTGCAGGCCGCCGAACCCGGCGTCGCCCTGCGCGAAGTCGGCGACGACGACCCGCAGCGCGGTGATCCCGGCGATTTTCGAGAGTTCGGTGCCGTCGGCGTCGATCCACTCGATCGCGTCGCTGTTGGCCGCTGCGGCACGCACCTGCGCAGCAGGGGCGGTCGTGACCTGCAGCGTGCCGTAGCCGTCGGGTGCGGGGGTGCCCTGGCCGTCGGTGATGCGCGCCGAGGCGACGCTCACCGCGCCGGTGAAGCTGGATCCTCGCCCGTCACCGTTGTACGGCAGCACGTCGACGAAGTGCGAGACGCGCTGCGAATCGGTCTGCAGGTTGAACCAGCTGGTCTCCCACTCCGGCGACCCGCCGGGTTCGATCTCCTCGTCACCGGCGACGGTCTTCTCGGTACCGACGACCTGGGCCCGGAGATAGCTGACGGTCGCCTGTGCACGGTCGGGGTCGGCGCCCTGAGCTTCGAGCACGGCCGTGTTGACGTAGGTGGTGTCGACGGGCGCGACGAGCGAGGTCTTCGCCGAGTAGCGCAGCGGCTCGAGCTTCGCCGCGGTGGTGGCCTCGCCGCGGTAGGTGAGGATCAGCGTCAGCCCGGCGGCCGCGCTGCCCACGCGTTCGACCTCCCAGTCGTCGGGGATCGCACTCGTGTCGACCGAGACGAGGCCGGCGGGCAGTTCGTCGACGATGCGGATGCCGTGCACGTCCCGCTGCTGCGGGTCGCCGGTGTTGGCGATGAGCTCGGGGGTGAGCGTGTAGTCGATGCTCGCGCCACCGACCACGGTGCCTCGGGCGGCGTTCTTGCCGAGACGCACGCGCAGGTCGCGCACCTCGATCCAGGATTCGTCGAGCGCGAAGTGCGCGCCGCCGTCCGCGTCGGTGTACGCATGCGCTGCGACATCCGGAACGAGGTTCGCCTCGGCCACCTTCGCCACGAGCCGCATCGGCACGGCCACCACGAACGCCTTCTGCGTGGCGGCGGTGCTCGCCCAGGCGCCGGCCGTGTAGGCGACGCGGATGCCCGACACCCGCTCGGGCCCGCCGGCCGCGGCGATGCTCGACACCCAGGTGTTGCGCTCGGGGTCCGTGCGGTCGTTGCCGGAGGTGTACTGAATCGCGTAGTCGGACGGATTCAGCGGGGCCGTGCCGCGGTCGACACCCACGTAGGGCATCGCGCCCTCGAGGATCCGCTGCTCCGCCGGATGCCAGAAATCGTAGGAGACGAGGTCGCTGATCGGGCTCATGGAGCCCGTGGTCTTGTCGGCACCGGGCTGCACCCACCAGCGGGGCACGATGATGCTGTCGGTCGAGACCGGCGCTTCGTCGGCCCATTCGTAGCGATCGGTCAATCCGGCCGGGTCCGCGGTAAGCGCGGGCGACGCCTGCGGATCCTTCTGCACGAGGATCCGCTTGTCGGTCGCCGCGTCGCCGCGGCCGGTCTGGGGCAGTTCGACATAGCCCGAGATCTTGGATTCCGAAGTGACGGCGACGGGGTCTCCGTCGGTCGTCTGCCACTGCTGCGGCGCGGCGGTGTTCCAGACGACGACGCGGTTGTTGCCCGCGGTCGGCAGGTCCGCAGCTCGCACCCAGAATCGGATCGCGACGGTGGCACGGTTCCAGTTGCCGTCGGCGACGGTGCCGGGCAGCGAGGCGTAGTCGTTCAGGGTGATGTCGAGCGTGTTCCCGCTCTGCTGCAGGGTGGGATGGGAACCCGCGCTCTGGCGGATGATCTCGGCCTGGAACCGGAGCTTCGAAGCGCCGGTCGGCCCGGTGATGGTGAAGGTATCGCGGATCGATGCCGGCTGGGCGAGCTCGAACTGCAGCACCCCGACCTCCTTCTCGGGGACCGGGCGCACGCGCAGCACGAAGTCGATGGCGCGGGCGTCGACCAGGCCCGATCCGTCGCTGAAGTCGTGCCGCCCGGAGATGTTGTGCGCCGCGACGGTCTTCTCGAACTCGGCGCGGTGCTCGCCGCGCACGGTGATCGCTCCGGTGCGCGCCTCGAGCGCTTCGCCGCCGTTCTGCGTGCTGACGACCGGCAGGTAGGTGCTTTCGTCGGCCACGGTGCGCGACGGGATCGCCTTCATGCCGGCGAGGCTGAGGAGCTTGCCGTCGACCTGGGTCACCGTGGCTGTCAGCGTGCGGCCGTCCTCGGAGAGGACGTGGTGCGCGGCGTATGCGCGGCCGTCGGTGTCGAGCGCGCCGAGGGATGCGGGATCCCAGCGCCACCCCTCGGGCAGCGTCTGCGTGAGCGAGCCGCCTGCCGTTCCGGTCACCGCGAGGTCCCATTGGAAGGCCACCGCGTCGTTCGTGGCGACGATGCCGTTCTTGGGGGCGTCGTCGACCGCGTTGGGCACCTGCGCGCCATCGAAGAGCACGCTGATGGCCAGGCGGTCGAGCCAGGCGTCGGCCGCGCGCGCCGCGGTGGGAGCCACTGCTCCCAGGAGCAGGAGCGCGATGCCGAGCAGGGTCGCCGCGAGCTTCGTCGGTAGTGTTCTGGATCGAGCCCGCGGGCTCGGGACGGGGATGGCGGTCACCGGTGGTTCCTCGTTTCGGGTGCTGAGTCGAGTGGACTGCGCGCCGTCGTCGACGCACGACCGAGCGATGCGGATAGGCGCACCGTTTTCTCGTGCCCATCGTAACCGGTTACCGGTGATGTGGTGGGATCCTACTTTTCGATCAAGCGACCGCCCTCCGGGCGGACCCGCCCGAGCGGAACGATCGGTGCACCCGTTCGGCATAGTCACGCAGTGCCGCGCCGTTGCCGCGCAGAAGTTCGCGTTCGACGGCGCACCACTCGAGTCCGGCCGCGCGCACTGCGGGCGCGTGGCCTCGCCCGGTGAGCGTGACATGGGTGAGGTACGTGCCGAGGGGCCCTAGGACCCCTCGACTGAACCCCTCGGCACCGGTCGGGTAGCCGACGGGGAGCAGCGCGGCGCTGACCTCGAGGAAGCGGGCGAGGCCGGCGAAGGGGTCGCGGTGCTCGCAGTCGCCCGAGGGACGGTGCTCTCGGCAGGACGCGCCGGGAATGCTGCGGTTCAACTGCGCGGTGTCGGCGTGGTCGATGGCGCCGGCAACGAGGAGGCCGAGCGCGCGGACGCGTTCCTGCATGTCGGTGTCGCCCCAGTGGGCGACTTCGGTGCGGGAGTTGCGGGCGATGGTGATGAAGCCTTCGTCGGCGAGGCGTCGCACGGCTTCGCGCACGGGGGTGCGGGAGATGCCGAGTTCGGCGGCGATCTCGTCGAGTTTGAGGCGCTGCCCGGGGGTATAGCGTTCGAGCACGATGTCGCGGATGAGGCGGTCGTAGACCTGGTCGCTGAGGAGGTCGACGCGGAGGTCGAGCCGGGTGCCGTCGTGGGCGGGGGTGCCGGTGCTGCCGAGTGCGGGCACGGGGGGCATGCGGTGGTCCTTTCGGTGCGCGGAGGTGCGGGGCGAGGTTCGGGTGCGCGAAGGCCCCCGGTGCCGGGCGTCGTGGTTCGACGCCCGGCACCGGGGGCTGTTCGCTGCCGTTTCGGGCTGAGGCGATGCGTGGTTACGCGTCGACCTTGGCCTGCTGGCGGCGGCGGATCAGCAGGCCGAGGCCCGCCGCGCCGGCGAGCATGACACCGGCGAGGGATCCCGCGGTCATGGGCTCGTCGCCGTTCTCGGCCGAGACGATGAACTCGACCTCCTTGCTGCCGCCCAGGTTGTCGGCCACGGTGATCGTGTGGTCGCCGTTCTCGAGCTCGGGCAGGGTGACGGCCCAGTCGCCGTTCTCGTCGACGACGGTCTCGCCGATCACGTTGCCGTCCTCGTCGGTGACGGTGATCTCGGCACCCGGCTCGCCGGTGCCCGACACGGTCGGGGTCTTCGAGTCGACGGTCGGCTTCGCGTCGCCCTCGGGGGCCGGGGCGGTCACGATGAGCTCCTCGGCGGGGACGATGAAGTCCACGTTCTGGGATCCGCCGTGGTTGTCGGTCACGACGATCTCGGCCGGACCGGTCGGCAGGGTGCCGATCGGGGTCGTCCACTTGCCGTCCTCGCCGGCGACGGTCTCGCCGATCACGTTGCCGTTCTTGTCGGTGACGGTGATCTCGGCGCCGGGCTCGGCGGTGCCGGACACGACGGGCTTCTTCGAGTCGACGGTCGAGCCCGGGGTGGGGCCGGTGACGACGAGGTTCTCGAAGGGGACCTCGAAGTCGATGTCCTGCGAGCCGCCGTGGTTGTCGGTCACGGTGATGCCGGTGCTGCCGCCGCCCAGCTCGGGCAGGGTGACGCTCCAGTTGCCGTTCTCGTCGACGACGGTCTCGCCGATGACGTTGCCGTCCTCGTCGGTGATGGTGATCTCGGCGCCCGGCTCGCCGGTGCCCTCAACGGTCGGCGTCTTCGAGTCGACGGTGGATCCGGTCTCGGGTCCCGTCACGATGAGCTTGTCGGCAGGGACGATGAAGTCCACGTTCTGGGATCCGCCGTGGTTGTCGGTCACGACGATCTCGACCGGACCGGTCGGCAGGGTGCCGATCGGCGTCGTCCACTTGCCGTCCTCGCCGGCGACGGTCTCGCCGATGACGTTGCCGTCCTTGTCCTTCACCGTGATCTCAGCGCCGGGCTCGGCGGTGCCGGACACGACCGGCTTCTTCGAGTCGACGGTCGAGCCAGCGGTGGGGCCTGTGACCGTGAGGTCGTCGATGATGTTCACGTCGAACGATCCGGTCGCGGATGAGGTCTGGCCGCCCGCGTTCTGCTCGGCGGTGATGCTGACCGCGCCCTCGGGGAGGTCGGTGCCGGGCTTCACACTCCACTTGCCATCGGAACCGACAGTCGCGGTGCCGAGCACCTCTCCGTTGCCGTCCTTGACGGTGACGGTGGCACCGGGCTGACCGGTGCCCGTGATCGCGGGACGCGGATCGTTCGTGGTGCCGGTCGGGCCGGTAACGGCGACCTTCGCCTTCTCGGCGACCTTCACCTCGAAGCCTCCGGTGGAGGTCGTCTTCACACCCCCGACGGTCTGCTCGGCGGTCACCTGATAGGTGCCGTTGGCGAGATCCTTGGACGGCGTGAGAGACCAGTCGCCGCCGTCGCCGACGGTCGCGGTGCCGAGCACGACGCCCTTCTCGTCCTTGACAGTGATGGTCGATCCGGGCTCGCCGGTGCCCGTGATCTTCGGCCGCGCTTCGGTCACGGTGCCCGAGGGGCCGGTGACGGCGACCTTGACCGCAATCCTGAACTTCTTGGGGTTGGCCATCCGAGAGTGCCCGTTGACCTGCTGCTCTGCATCGATGCCGTGCGCGCCCTCGGCCAGGTCCTTGGGAACCGGCACGCTCCACTTGCCGTCAGCCCCCACGGTGATCCACGAGGAATACCAAGCGCCGTTATCGAGACGCACTCGGATCTTCGCCCCGGGCTCGCCGGTGCCCGTGATGGTCGGACGCACATTTCCGATGGTGCCGGTCGGACCGCCGATGACCGGCGCCTCCGGCGTCTTCACCTCGAACGAGCCGGTCGCCGTCGTCTCGACGCCGTTCGCGTTCTGCGTTGCGGTGACCGTGCGGTTGCCGACGGACAGGTTCGTCACCGGAACCAGCGACCACTTGCCGTCAGCGCCGACCGTAACCGTGCCCAGGTTGGTGCCGGTGTCCGTCTTGACAGTGACCGATGCGCCCGGCTCACCGGTCCCCGTGATGGTCGGGCGGTAGCCCGCAACCGTGCCGGAGGGGCCGGTCACCGCGACCGAAGCCGAGGCCTTCACCTCGAAGGATCCACTCGCCGTCGACTTCGCGCCGTTCGCATCCTGCTCCGCAGTGATCGCATGCTTGCCGTTCGCAAGATCCTTCTCGGGGGTCAGCGACCACTTCCCATCAGCGCCGACCGTGGTCGTGCCGAGGACCGCGCCGTCGGCGTCCTTCACTGCAATTTTTGCACCAGGTTCACCAACCCCGATAATTTCCGGATTTCTCGTATCGATGATCCCGCTCGGCCCGCTAATAAAAACTTGAGCAATTACACTCTTGAGATCCAGCGCCTGACCAGCATTTGCCCCAGTAAAGAACAAAGTATTGTAGATACTACTCCTGTAGAGCCCCTCGCCCGTAGCCGAGTAAAGTACAACTCCGGTTCTTTCATCGATCTCAAAGACCTGATCCTCGGCGCCTTCCTCGCAGTCCTTAAGCCTCGAACTCAGATGGGCATCATAGTTAAGTCGATCAACAGTCAAGCACTTCCCAACGGAGTTAATGATCGGCCCCCTAGTGCCAACCGCAGGAAAGGTAAATACTTCGGCAGACTTTCTCGCGGAAACTATATTTTGAGCCAGGGTTGTACCGGCCGCATCAAAGTCCGTACGCCTCAGAACCCCACCGGACGAATACGACGCGGAAGCGACATTTCTTCCTTGGGTCAGATAAAAGGTAGTAACGAACTTTCCACTTAACCGAGGCTGCGGCTCCGTCGCACTCGCCGGCGCCGCCGTCGCCGCATCTGCCGCAACCACCCCACCGATCGCGAGCGCGCCCGCCATGCCGAACGCGGCAAGCTTGCCGACTCTCTTACCGAAACCCATATCGTCTCCTCCTGTTGGGTTGCTTCCGGAGAGACAGTGGCCTCTCCGTTACGTCAATTGAACCCTAACATGTTAGCTGTAGCGTGCGCAAGAATGGGTTGCTGAGAGGGAGGTGAGGGAGGGCGGGGATCCTGCGACTCGTGCCTCGCGCAGGATGACGGGGAGGGGTCCTCGCGTGGGAGGACGGGGGTCCTCGCGCAGGATGACAGGGAAGGGCCCTTGCGTGGGAGGACGGGGCCTGGTTTCGACTCACTCCGCTCACTCAACCAGCGGGAGCGGCGGGGGATCCTGCGACTCCTTCGTCGCGCAGGATGACGGGGGGGGTCGGCGTCCGGCAGGGACGCAAAAGCCCCGCCCGTCTCGAAAGATGGGCGGGGCTGGATCCTGCGACTCGTGCCTCGCGCAGGATGACTAAGGAGTTCCTCGCGCAGGATGACCAGAAGCTCCTCGCGCAGGATGACAAGACGTCCCTCGCGCAGGACGACCGTGGGGCTACTCGAGGTCTCCGATGACCGCCGCCGCGAACTCGCGCAGCAGCGCCACCGCACGCGCCGTCTCGCCGGCGAGCACCGCCTCGTGCACGCGCATCACATACGCGTTCAGACGTTCCAGGTCGACGCTCGTTCCGGGGATGCTCAGCGCGCGCGACACGAGCGGCCCGCTCTGCTCGATGTAGTGCAGCAGCATCTCGTTCTCGGCCGCACCCGCGAGCACACGCATGTAGGCACCGAGACCCGAGATGTACACGGACGGGCGCCCGCCCTCCGCGACCGCGGAGGCGACCACGTCGGTGAGGCGCTGCAGCTCGGCGCGGTGCTCGTCGGCGAGGCGGGGCGTGCCCTCACTGATCGCGATGCGGAAGAACACGAACTGCGTGACGAGCGACTGCAGCACGTCGTCGCGATCCACCGGGGCGACGCGCGTGAACTGGTTCGGCACCATCTCGACGAGGCCCTGATCGCTGAGACGCGCCAGCGCATCGCGGATCGAGGCCCGCGAAGACCCCAGCCACTCGACGATCTCGTCCTCGCGGAGGCGCTCCCCCGGCTCGAGGACGCCGTCGGCGATGGCGTCGCGGATCGCGATGTACACCTGGTCGCGCAGGAAGGTGCGGTTGTTGCGCTGCGGCATGATCAGTTCTCCCCCTCGAGCACGACATCGAACGCCTCGGCCACCCGCGCGAAGTGCGCGTCGATCGCGCGCTCCAGCGGCGCGACCTCGCGGGCCTCGGCCGCGGCGAGCACCGCATCGACCTCGGGTCGGTGCAGGGGGGCTACGCCCTGCACGGCCGCCGCCTGCGTGAGGTGCGCCGCGATCTGCGTGTGGAAAGTGCGCAGCAGTTCGTTGCCGGTGCGCACCAGCAGCACGTCGTAGAAGGCGTCGAACGCGGCGACGCTCGCCGCCCCCGGCTGCGCCTGCCGCATGGCCTCCGCACGTTCGCGGAGCAGCGCCAAGTCGTCGTCGCCCAGCTGGGCGGCCACCATGAACGCCGTCGACTCGGTGATGCCGCGGTACAGCGCGAGCGCGTCGCGCGTACGCTCGGGCGTCACCTCGCGCACGCGCGTGCCCACCTGCGGGCGCACGACCACGAGGCCCTCGCCGGCCAGCCGGCGCAGCGCGGCGCGCACCGAGGCGCGCGTGCCGCCATACTGCTCGGCCACCCAGATATCGGTCAGCGAAGCGCCCGGCGCGAGCTCGGCCGAGAGGATCGCGTCTCGGATCGTCTCGGTGATCGCGTCCTTCAGCAGCACCCTGGCTGGAATGATCGGCGATGCGGTCTGTGGGATCGGCATGTCGTCCTCCTCGACTGCCACCCTAACAACTCAGCGGTCACATGGAAGATGCAGGATGAAAGATCCCGAGGGTTTCGTACCTCAGGTGCAAACGCCCTATTCGACCCGCGCATCACCGAGCCGGATCGCGATCTGCGCGATCTTCCACCCCGCGAACCCGTCGCCGTACGGCGACGGCGTCTCGCGCAGGTGCGCCCAGCTCTGCCCCAGCGCCGAGCGGATCGCCGCCAGCAGATCCTCGCTCGGCGGCACCAGCCGGGCGAAGCCCGCCGCGATCGACTCGGGTCGCTCAGTCGAGCGCCGCACCACGAGCAGCGGCTTCTGCAGCACCGTCGTCTCTTCTTGTACGCCGCCCGAGTCGGAGACCAGCAGATCAGCCTGCTGCGCGAGCGCCAGGAAGTCGGCGTGCCCGAGCCCCGTGCGCACGTCGAGCAGGTGCATCATCTCGGTGAGGCCGAAACGCTCGGCCGCGGCCACCGTGCGCGGGTGCGCGGCGAGCACCACGTTCGACCGGCTCTCGATCAGCGCTTCGAGCACGCGCTCGAGCGCCGCCGGGTCGTCGGTGTTCTCGGGGCGATGGATGGTCGCGAGGATCTTCGCCCCCGGCTCGACCGCGAAGCGCTCGGCGGACTCGGCGCGCGCGATCGCCTCCCTCGTCGCCTCGACCACCGTGTTGCCCGTCAGCGCGATGCGCTCGGCCGGCAGATTTTCGTCGAGCAGGTTCGCGACCGCCTGCTCGGTCGCGGCGCAGTGCATGTCGGCGATGGCGCCGACCACCAGACGGTTGATCTCTTCGGGCATGCCGCGGTCGAACGAGCGCAGACCCGCCTCGACGTGCACGACGGGGACGCCGAGGTAGTTGGCCGCCTGCGCCCCCGCCGACGTGGAGTTGGTGTCGCCCTGCACCACGACCGCGGCGACCGGGTGCGCCGCGAAGTGCGCCGCGAGCTCCGCGATGCCGGCCGAGATCTGCTCGGCCCGGCCGACCCCCGACATGCCCGTGAGCCGCACGTCGGGCTGACCGATGCCCAGGTCTTCGAAGAATCGGCCGGCCATGGCGTCGTCCCAGTGCTGCCCCGTGTGGACTACACGGGCGCGGTCGCCGAGCGCACGGATCACGCTCGCGAGCTTGATGATCTCGGGTCGGGTGCCGAGCACCACGGCGACGTCGGTCGGCTGGAAAGTCATGCGGATCCCCTCGATAGGTTTCTAACATGTTACCTTTCTTGCATTCGATCAGTCAACCCTTACATGTCAGTGCTCGGTAATAGAACGTCCACACGAATCGGATAGCCCTACAGTTGACCCGTGACCGGTTTCACCGATGAATCCCGCGCGCAGCCCGACGCCGCGCCGCTGCTGCGCACCCACCTGCTCGACCGCCTGGATTCGGCCGGGATCACCGTGCTCATCGCGCCGCGCGGCGGCGGCAAGACCGTGGTGCTCGACCAGTGGTTGCAGCACCGTCGTGCCCGCGGCGAGCGCACCGCGTGGATCGACACCCGCTCCTGGACCGGGTCCCGGGCGGAGGAACGATCCGATCCAGCTGCGGCGAGCGCGAGCGCCTCGGGCTCGAGCGATCCCGCCATCCCGCCATTCGTCGCCGGCGCCGACGCCCTCGTGCTCGACGGGTTCGACGGATACGCCCCGAACGCCGCTGCGCGGCTGGCCGCCATCGTCGAGGCCGTCAGCCCCTCGGCCCGCATCGCGATCGGATCGCGCGCCGGGCTCGGCCGCGCGACGGGATCCCACCACCGGTTCTCGACGGCCTCGAAACTGCGGCTGCGCGACCTCCGATTCACCGCGGACGAGCTCGGTGCGGTCCTCCCCGACGCCCACCCGGACGCCGGCGCCGAGACGACGGCCCTCGTCGACGAGCTGTCCGGCGGCCTGCCCGGGCTCGTCGCCGCGACCCTCGATGAGCTGCGCCACGCCACAGCCCAGGGCCGCCCGGTGCCGGGCCGGCTGCAGCTCGCCCGAGCGCTGCGCGAGCTCGTCGACGCCGAGCTCGACGAGGAACCCGGTGCGGATCCTGATTCGCTCCCCGGAGCGTCCCCCGAGTCGACCCTCGACGCGGCCTCGCTGCGCGCGAGCCTGCAGCGGCTCGCGCTGCTGCCCGCCTTCAGCCCGAGCGACGAGGCCGCCCTCGCACTGCCCGGCGGCTGGACCGTGCGGCGCATCGCCCGCGCGGGCTGGCTCGAGACGCTCTCGGGAACCGGCTCCCGAGGGGGCGCCAGCAGCACCCGCAGCCGGGTCCCCGCGGGCCTCCGATCCGCACTGCCGCCCCTCGACGACGCGACCGCGCTGCCGCTGCTCGCCGCGTTCGCGCAGGATCGGATCGACGAGGACCGCCTCGACGAGGCATGGGAGATCGCCTTCCCTCGCGCCGGCGCGCAGCTCGCATGGCGCATCGGTGTCACCGCGGCAGCACGACTCAACACCCAGGTGCTCGATCGGATCGCTCGCGACTGCCTCGGCCGGCCGCCGGCCTGGTTCGAACCCTGCCCGTACCTCGGCTGGTTCGCCGCCGTCTTCACCCGCGGGGAAGGCCCCGGGATCACCGAACGGATCCGGCTCATCGCCGCGATGGAGCCGACGCAGCTCGCCATGCCCGCTCCCCCAGCCGATCGGCTCCTCTTCTTCGCGATCCTCACGGTCGCGTTCCGGATCCAGGGCAACCTCGAGCGCGCGACCGACTGCGCCGACCGGGTGCTCGCGATCTGGCAGGACCTCTCGCGCACCCTCGCACCGCGGGATCAGGGCGTCGGCGCCTGGGGGCTCGACACCGCGGGGATGACCTACCTCGCGGCGAACCGCCTCGCCGAGGCTGCGGCGTGCATCCGCGCCTCGTGGGAGATCACCGTCGCCGCCGGCGATCCGCCCATCGGCGCCGTCTTCGGCGGCAACCTGGTCATGATCCAGGCGATCCGCGGCGACCTGGCCGCCGCCGAACGCACCCTCGAGGCGCTCCGCAACCCGGACCCGGCGCTGTCACCGCGGTTCATGACCGCGCCAGCGCCGCTCGTCGCGGGCATGATCGCGCTCGAGCGCGGCGATCTCGACGCCGCCCGGGACGCGATCGCGACCGCCCGCACGCTCATCGGCGACGCCGAACTGTGGCCCGTCTACGAGAGCACCGCCGCACTCGTCGACACCGTCGCCGGGGTTCCCGCGGCGGGAGCCCGACTGGAACGCGCGCTGCGCGCCCGCACCGAGCAAGGCGATCGGATCGTGATCCCCCGCTACGTGCGTACCGCGATCGCCCTCATGCGGCTCGTCGACCCGACCGCGTCGGGCGCCGAGACCCCCCTGGACGACACCGGGATCGCACCGCCGCCGGGGATCGCGGACCCCCTCGAATCGGTGGTGCCCGCGCTGCAGCGGCTGCTCCGTTCCGACCCCGGCGGCGCCCTCCGGCTCTCGCGCGAGGCCGGTACCTTCGACGGTGCCCGCGAGACGCCGCGGACCGAAGCCTGGCGCACCCTCGTCGCCGCTGCCGCCGCGCTCGACAGCGGTGCCGCGACGAAGGAGGTCGCTCTGTACCTCGGGCAGGCCGCCCTGGCCGCCGAGAGCAGCCGACTGTCGCTGCAGGTACGGTTCATCCCCGAGCGGCTCCGCCTCGACCTGGCCGGGATCGCACGCGACCAGCAGTTCTCCGCGTTCGCCGCGCTCCTCGCCGACGTCGGTTCCACGCCCTCGCTCATCTCGGAACTGCCCCGGATCCAAGCACCCTCGCAGCGCGAGCTCGAAGTGCTGCGCGCGCTCGCGACGCAGCAGGGCGTGCAGGCCATCGCCGACGACCTGGGCGTCTCCGTCAACACCGCGAAGACCCAGATCCAGCGCCTCTACCGCAAGCTGGGCGCCCACACCCGCGCCGAGGCTGTGCGCGCGGCGATCCGACACGGCCTCATCGAGGGCAGCGAGGAATAGGGCAAGACCCGCAAACGGAGATCCGCACGATCTCGGACCCCCCTGTGGGGAGAGGTCCGAGATCGTGCGGATCTCCGAAGTACGAGCCGGCTGGGCCGCGGCAGTCGGCCCGTGCTCAGGCCGCGCGGCGCGTCAGCGCACGCAGACCGACGGCGGCCGCACCCGCGAGCAGCAGGCCGCCCAGCGCCGCGATCGCCCACGGCGCCCCGGCACCCGTGGTCGCGAGGCCCGAGCCCGGCTTCGCCGAGGAGCCCGATCCGCCGCCGCCGTTCGAACCGCCGTCGGAAGCCGATCCGCCGTTCGCGTTCGCACCGCCACCGGCGTTCGCACCGCCGTCGGAGCCGTCGGCACCGCCGCCCGGTCCGGCCTTCGCCACGACCGTCAGCAGCGCCGACTCGCTCGTCGCCGAGCCCGCGCCGTTCGTCGCGGTCGCGCGCACGCGCAGTCCGTCGTGCGCCGCGGTCGCGGGCGACACCGTGAGACTCAGACCGTCCTTCGAGACCTGCGCGCCGGGGATCGACGACACCGGCTTCCACGTCTTGCCGCCGTCGGTCGAGATCTCCCACACCGTGCTCGGTGCGGGAGTGCCCGTCACGTCGACGGTGAAGGTCGCCGATCCACCCGCCTCGACCGTGCGGTCCTCGGGGTCGGTGATGGTCGGGGCGACCGCCGGTGGGATGTAGGTGAAGCCGTCCGTGCGGGTGATCGCCGGGCGGGCGTCGCCGCCGAGGGTCCAGCTCAGCACCACGTCGACCGGGCCGGCCGCGTGCGCCGGCGTCACGACCGACACCGTGCCGTCGCCGTTGTCGACGAGGCCGGTGCCCGCGATCCCGTCGAAGGCGACGCCCGTCACCTCGACCGGAGGGGTGAGCACGGCGCCCGGCAGCGACCGGTTCGCGGTCGTGCCCGTGCCGAGCTGCCCGGCGGTGTTCCGCCCCCAGCCGTACGTCTCACCGTCGGATCCGATGGCGAGCGAGTGCCCGAATCCCGTGGCGATCCCGGTGAACGGCGCCGACGCCGCGGGCAGCTGCACCCGCGCCGGTGCGGTGGCGGACGTCGTGCCCGTGCCGAGGCCCGAGCCGTTGGCGCCCCACGAATACGAGAGCCCGTCGGAACCGAGCCCGAGCGACTGCCCGTTGCCCGCGCTCAGCTGCGAGAAGGTGACCCCTGCCGGGGCCTGGATCCGCACCGGCGCGTTCCGCTGCGCGGTGGTGCCGTCGCCCAGCTGGCCGTACTGATTGTCGCCCCACGCGTACCCGTTGCCGTCGGAACCGACGGCGAGCGAGTACCAGTAGCCGCCGGAGAGGCTCGTGAAGGTCACGCCGGCCGGCATCTGCACCGCCACGGGCAGGGCGCTGTCGAGCCCGGCGCCGTCGCCGAGCTGTCCCAGCCAGCCGCCGCCCCACGCGTACGCCGTGCCGTCGGAGGCCAGCGCCAGCGAATGGCGTCCGGCGGATGCGACCTGGGTGAACGTCACGCCCGCGGGCGTGAGCACCCGCGTCGGCGTGGGCACGGCGTTGTCGCCGCCGTTCGGTCCGGCGGCGCCGTTGCCCACCTTGCCGTAGGTGTTGTCACCCCAGGCGTAGACGCCGCCGTCGGAGCCGAGCGCGAGCGAGGTGTACCAGTTGGTGCTCACCTGCGTGAACGAGACGCCCGCCGGGGCCTGCACCTTCACCGGAGTGCTGCGGTTCGTGCGGGTGCCGTCGCCGAGCTGCCCGTCCTCGTTGTTCCCCCACGCGTACGCGTTGCCGTCGGAACCGATGGCGAGGGTGTTGCCGCCGCTGCCCGCGGCGAGCTGCGTGAACGTCACGCCCGCCGGCACCGAGACCCGCACGGGCGCACTGCTCGAAGCCGTCGAGCCGTTGCCCAGCTGGCCGGACGCGTTCTGCCCCCACGCGTAGGTGCTGCCATCGGAGCCGAGCGCGACCGTGTGGTCGGATCCCGCGCTCACCTCGGTGTACGAGATTCCCGCGGGCGCCTGCAGCGTCACGGTCGTGCCGCCCGCGGTCGGGCCGGAGTCCGGAGTCACCGGCGGCGCCGGTGCGGCGAGCGCCGCGGCGGGCACTGCGAAGACGGCCATCGCCGCCAGTGCGACCGCGCCGAGCGCGCGGGTGGTCAATCTGTTCATGGGATCCCCTCGTGAGCGCGACGAGCGCTCACGGGGCGCCCATCCCCTGTAACACGGGGGATCGGGCGATTCATGACGCGGTTTTCCGAAACACGCCGTAGCGATTTACCGGACGGGCGTTGCGCTACGGGCCCGGCAGGCCCGCCGGATCCGCCGAACCACGCAGAGGGCCCGACCGGTCGACCGGTCGGGCCCTCTGCGTCACGCGGATCGCGTCAGCGCACGTCGGTGCGCCTCAGCTCGCTCAGCGCACGTCCTCGTCGACCCAGCCGGTCGACTTGGTGACGGCCTTGCGCCAATTGCGCAGCTGGCGATCGCGCTCGGCGTCCTCCATGGCGGGCTCCCAGCGGCGATCCTCTTGCCAGTTCGCGGCGAGATCGTCGAGGCCGCTCCAGAACCCGACCGCGAGGCCCGCGGCGTAGGCCGCGCCGAGCGCCGTGGTCTCGGCGACGACGGGGCGCACGACCGAGACGCCGAGCACGTCGGCCTGGAACTGCATGAGCGCGTTGTTCGCGACCATGCCGCCGTCGACCTTCAGCTCGGTGAGATCCACACCGGCGTCGGCGTTGACCGCGTCGAGCACGTCGCGGGTCTGGAACGCGACCGCCTCGAGCGCCGCACGGGCGATGTGCCCCTTGTTCGAGTAGCGGGTCAGGCCGACGATCGCGCCGCGGGCGTCCGGACGCCAGTACGGCGCGAACAGACCCGAGAAGGCGGGGACGATGTAGACGCCGCCGTTGTCGGGCACGCTGTCGGCGAGCTCCTCGACCTCGGGCGCGGCCGAGATGATCCCGAGCTGATCGCGCAGCCACTGGATCAGCGAGCCGGTGACCGCGATGGATCCCTCGAGCGCGTAGTGGGTGGGTCCGTCGCCGAGCTTGTACCCGACCGTGGTGAGCAGGCCGTTCTGCGAGTGGACGATCTCCTCGCCCGTGTTGAAGATGAGGAAGCAGCCCGTGCCGTACGTGTTCTTCGACTCGCCCGCGTCGAACGCCGCCTGGCCGAAGGTCGCCGCCTGCTGATCGCCGAGGATGCCAGAGATCGGGGTACCGCGCAGCAGCGAGGAGTCCTCGGCCTCGCCGTACACCTCGGAGGAGGACTTGATCTGCGGCAGCATCGAACGGGGCACGCCGAAGGCCTCGAGGATGTCGTCGCGCCACTCGAGCGTGCGCAGATCCATGAAGAGGGTGCGCGACGCGTTGGTGACGTCGGTGACGTGGACGCCGCCCTCGGGGCCGCCGGTGAGGTTCCACAGCACCCAGCAGTCGGTGGTGCCGAAGAGCAGGTCGCCGGCGTCGGCCGCCTCGCGCGCGCCCTCGACGTTCTCGAGGATCCACGCGATCTTGGTGCCCGAGAAGTAGGTCGCCAGCGGCAGACCGACGGTCTCCTTGAAGCGCTCGATGCCGCCGTCGGCCGCGAGGCGGTCGACGATGGCCTGCGTGCGGGTGTCCTGCCACACGATCGCGTTGTAGACCGGCTGGCCGGTCTTCCGGTTCCAGACCACCGCGGTCTCGCGCTGGTTCGTGATGCCGATGGACGCGATGTCGTGCCGGGTGAGGTCGGCGCGACCGAGCGCGATGCCGATCACCTCCTGCACGTTGCGCCAGATCTCCAGCGGATCGTGCTCGACCCAGCCGGCCTGCGGCATGATCTGCTCGTGCTCCTTCTGACCGACGGAGATGATCGATCCCGCCTTGTCGAAGATGATCGCCCGGCTCGAGGTCGTGCCCTGGTCGATCGCGATGATGTACTGAGACATGTGGTGCTTCCTTTCGTGAAAGCGGCGTTGCTCCGGTGAGGAAATTGCTGGTTCGGGTGCTGCTGCGGTGAGCGCGCCGATCAGGCGGCGAGCCCCAGGAGGACGGGGGAAGCGAACGCCGCGATCGCTCCGCCGACGAGCGGGCCGAGCACGGGAACCCAAGCGTAGCCCCAGTCGCTGGAGCCCTTGCCCTTGATCGGGAGCAGCGCGTGCGCGATGCGGGGGCCGAGGTCGCGGGCGGGGTTGATGGCGTAGCCCGTGGGGCCGCCGAGCGAGGCGCCGATGCCGACGACGACGAGCGCGACCGGCAGCGCGGTGAGCGGCCCGAGGCCTCCGGGCACGCCGACGTTGATGTCGCCCTGGTCGGCGAACGCGAACACCGCGAAGACCAGCACGAACGTGCCGATGACCTCGGTCATGAAGTTCCAGCCGTACGAGCGGATCGCGGGGCCGGTCGAGAAGACGCCGAGCTTGTTGGCCGCCTCGGGCTCCTCGTCGAAGTGCTGACGGTAGGCGATCCAGCACAGGATCGCGCCGAGGATCGCACCGAGGAGTTCGGCGCCCGCCGCGACGAAGAACTGGACCGCGGAGATCTTGCCGGCGATCAGCAGGCCGACGCCGACGGCCGGGTTGAGGATCGCGCCGGAGTAGGCGGAGGCGAGCACGCCGATGAACACGGCAAGGCCCCAGCCCCAGTTCACCATCAGGGTGCCGCCGCCGTTGCCCTTCGTCTTCGCGAGCACGACGTTCGCCACGACGCCGCATCCGAGGAGGATGAGGAGCCCCGTGCCGACGAGTTCGGAGAGGAAATAGAGACCGAGATTGACTTCTTGCATGTCGTCATTGACCTTTCGGGTTCTCTCGCGCTGCACGCGGGGCGGTTCGCCCGCGCATCGGAGAAGTGTGGGTGGGCCGGTGCTGCGGACCGGCGGGTGGAGGAGCGGACGCGCCGCTCGGATCGGGCTGCTCAGCCGCCGATGAACGCGCCTCCCTTCTCGGGGTCGATGCGGTGCGCGGTGCGCAGCAGTTCGATAGTGCGGGCGACTTCGCTCGCGGTCCGATCCTCGTCCCAGCCGAGCGCCGGCGCGATGGCCTCGGCCGCGGCGCGGATGCGCTCGGCGGTCACGCCGCCGACGAACGCGATCGACGTGCGGCGCAGGAGCAGGTCGTCGAGGTGCACGATCTGCTCGGTCCCCGCGAGGTGGGCGAGCTCGGACGCCGTGTAGCCCGGGATCCGCGACAGCTCCGGCTCGTGCTCGGGCGCGACGGCGAGCACCTCGTCGGCGCGGGTGCCGTAGCGGTCGAGCAGCTGCTCGACGCGATCCCGGCCGTGCCCGTCGGCCCGCGCGGCCACCCAGGTGGTGCGCGCCGCCGGGGTCCGCGGGAAGTCGTCTCCGCCGCCGATGGGGAGCGTCTCGGTGTGCACGGTGCGGCGCTGGTGCAGGATCTCCAGCGCATCGTCGGCGAGGTGCGCGGCGAGCGCGCGGAAGGTGGTCCACTTGCCGCCGACGAGACTCAGCAGAGGCACCCCTGCGCGCTCGGACGCGACGATGCGGTAGTCGCGCGACACGAAGCCGGGAGCGGTGTCGTCGTGGCGCGGGAGCGGACGGATGCCCGAGAAGGTGTAGACGATGTGCGAGCGATCGACCTCGATCTTCGGGAAGACGTGCGAGATCAGGTCGAAGAAGTAGTCGACCTCGTCAGGCGTGCACACCACGGGCTTCGCCGGATCCGCCTCGATGTCGGTCGTGCCCACGAGCACCCGATCCTTGAGCGGGTAGATGAGGACGATGCGGCCGTCGGAGTGCTCGAAGAAGATCTCACGCCCGCCCGTCGCCGCGAGGAGCTCGGGGTGGTCGAGGACCACGTGGGACCCCTTCGTACCGCCCATGAAGCGGGTGCCCTCGCCCAGCGCGGCGTTGGTGAGGTCGGTCCACGGGCCGCTGGTGTTGATGATCAGCTTGGCGGTGAAGTCGAACTCCTCGCCGCCGTTCGCCTCGTCGCGCAGCCGCACTGCGCCGTCCGAGAAGCCCACGGCGGGCAGGTAGTTCGCGGCGCGCGCACGGTCGCCGCCGGCCACGATCCCGTCGTGCAGCACGTCGAGGGCGAGCCGCTCGGGATCGTGCATCGAAGCGTCGAAGTAGGTCGCCGTGTACGAGAGGTCGTCGTTCAACTGCGGCAGCTCCGACAGCGATCGCCGGCGCCCGAGGAAGCGGTGCCGGGGCACCTGGCCGCCGTCGCGCGAGAAGGTGTCGTAGAGGGTGAGACCCATCTTGATCAGCGCGGCGCCGCGCTCGCGGGGCTTGCCGCGGCCGTGCGTGACGAGCAGGCGGAACGGCGCGGAGAGGATCCCCGAGAAGGTCGAGAAGATCGGGATCGTCGTCTCGAGGGGACGGACGTAGTGCGGGGCGGTGCGCAGCAGGCGGTTGCGCTCGGTGACCGCCTCCTTCACCAGCCGGAACTCGCCGTTCTCGAGGTAGCGGATCCCGCCGTGCACCATGTGGCTCGACGCGGAGGAGGCTCCGGAGACGAAATCGCCGCGCTCCACCAGTGCCACATCGACGCCCTGCAGCGCCAGCTCGCGGAAGGTGGCGATGCCGTTGATGCCTCCGCCGATGATCAGCACATCGGCGCTCGGGCGCTCGCGCAGAGCTTCGACGGCGGGGCGAGCGGGCGACGGGCGATCGTTCATTGGGTCCAGACCTTTCGAGATTCACGCACAGCCTGATCCAGCACTGAACGGGCTTGCAAGCGATCTGCACATATGTGCAGAATGGGTCGACTCGAAGGAGCACGGTGGCAGATCCGGCGAACGCAACGAAGGCGCGGGAGGCGCTGCGCGCGGCGCAGCTGTACTACCTGCAGAACCACACGATGGAGGCGATCTCGCAGGAGATGCGGGTCTCCCGGTCCTCCATCTCGCGGCTGCTGAGCTACGCCCGCGACACCGGACTCGTCGAGATCCGCGTCCACTCCCCGCAGGAGGCGCGCTCCCGGCTCGAGCAGCAGCTCTCCGAACGGTTCGGGATCACCGCGCACGTCGCGCCGGCCCCCGCCCGCGCCTCCGAGAGCGCTCGGCTCGACCGCACCGCCCGCACCGCCGCCCACCTCGTCGCCGCAGCCGTCGACGACCGATCCACCATCGGCGTCGCCTGGGGCGCCACCACGACCGCCGTCGCCCGGCACCTCCCCGCAAAGCCCGTGCACGAGACCCGCGTGGTGCAGCTGAACGGCGCCGCGAACCTCCACACCTCCGGCCTCGCATACTCCGCGGGCCTCCTCGGCGGATTCGGCGACGCCTTCTCGGCCACCGTCTACCAGTTCACCGTCCCCGCGATCTTCGACGACCCCGAGACGCGGCGAGCGCTGTGGCGCGAACGCTCCATCAGCCGGGTGCTCAAGCTCCAGGCATCCGCCAACCTGTTCGTGTTCAGCCTCGGTTCGCGCCTCGGCGACCGCCGCTCCCATATCTACTCGGGCAACTACCTGGAGCGCGAGGATCTGAAGGAGCTCGCGCACGCCGGCGTGGTCGGCGACTGCGCCACCCAGTTCTTCCGCGAGGACGGCAGCACCGACGGGATCCCCCTGAACGAACGATCGAGCGGCCCCTCGTTCGACGTCGTGCGCCGGATCCCCCGCCGCATCTGCGTCGTCTCGGGAGCCGCCAAGCTGCAGAGCCTGCGCGGCGCCCTCGCGGCCGGGATCATCACCGAACTCGTGGTCGACGAGGAGCTCGCGTGGCTCGCGCTCGAGAGCGAGCGGGGCGGGGCGGCGGGCTAGCGGGAGCAGTGCCTCGGTGCCCGGTATGCACAGCCTTGCCTTGCTTGTGGGGCTTCCTGAGCGGGAGCATCATGGAGCCATGACCGACGAGACGTCCGATATCGAAGCCGCGATCAACCACCTGCACGAGGCGCACCACGACGAGCGTCTGGGCCAGCGCCTCAACTGGTTGCGCGCGGGCGTGCTCGGCGCGAACGACGGGATCGTCTCGGTCGCGGGCGTCGTCGTCGGCGTCGCCGCGGCCACCCCCGGCAACGTCCCCGCGATCGCGACCGCCGGCATCGCCGCGCTCGTGGCCGGCGCCTTCTCCATGGCCGGCGGCGAGTACGTCTCGGTGAGCACCCAGCGCGACACCGAGAAGGCGATGGTCGCGAAGGAGATCCAGGAGCTCGAGGAGCAGCCCGCGGCGGAGCTCGCCGAGCTCACCGGCCTCTACCGGAAGCGCGGGCTGTCGGCCGGCCTCGCCCGGCAGGTCGCCGAGGAGCTCACCGCGCACAACGCGCTCGCCGCGCACGCCGAGGTCGAGCTGGGCATCGATCCCGACGAGCTCACGAACCCGTGGCACGCCGCCCTGTCGTCGTTCGTCGCCTTCACCATCGGCGCGCTCATCCCGCTCGCGATGATCCTGCTCCCCGTCGGAGCCCCCGTCATCATGACCGCCGCGTCGGTCGTGGTGGGCCTGTTCCTGACGGGCCTCATCAGCGCCCGCCTCGGCAAGGCGCCCATCTGGCCGGCGATCCTGCGCAACGTGATCATGGGCTCGGCGACCATGGCCGCCACCTACCTCATCGGGATCCTGTTCGGCGTGGCGATCGCCTGATCGTGGGCGCGGCTCGTGCGCGAGCGGACCGCCGCAAGCACCCGAAAACACAGCAGGCCCCGGATCATCCGATCCGGGGCCTGCTGTTTCTTACTCGTGGGGTGCCTCACGGAATCCGACAGGCTTTACCCCGCCTGGGCTGCCCGGCGCCACCAAACGCACCATTCCAGGTTTAGACGTTCGGCTTTCCAGCGCATGGACCGCATGTCTGCGCCTGCCTTCGGCTCAGCTCGTCAAGTGCCACAGAACCTAGTTCACAGTCTCAGCGCTTTGAGAAGGAACCAGGCCTACGGGGCGGCGGCGCCAACAGAACACGATTCCGAGGAGCAGAAGGAGTTCTATGGCAGCGGTGGGCATGAGTCCCGGCATCCAAGCGTCAACCCATGGTCTTCCAATCTGGTCCAGAATCCCGAGCGCTGAACCGGCCCAGACCAGAGCAAAGAACAACAGCGCGCGCACGCCCCGCACCTGCGCCGCCGCGAAGCTCACCGCAAGAAACGAGAGGACCGCAACGCTCATCAGGCGAGTACCGGCCGACCCTAAACCTTGAACCAATGCACCTGTCTGGTCGGCCTCGCCATGGGCGACGAGCAGCTGGCCGTAGAGGGTCAAGCTGAAGGCGGAGAGCGCGCTGAGGAGTCCTGCGAATGCGCCGACCATAACAGCCCAGGTCGGTCGTCTACGCGGCGGCAAGAATTTGAACTCCTTCACTATTGACGCTTCGACGAAACGCGTCACGATTCTGCGCGCAGAGCCGAACCACCAGAACGCTGCAACACAAGCCACGACACCCGCGACGATGAGCCCGATCTTCAGGTACGAGGTTGCGAGACCGAACAGTGAGGCCCCGAGAGCCACCGGCAGCGCAACTGCTGGAACGATCAGAGCCATCTGGATGCCAAATCGCAGGCGATAAGTGCGATCCGTCAGGTCCCGCAGTGCATGCTCGGCTTCCTGAAGGTTCGCGAATGCGGCCCTGGAACGATCCGATCCCGTCAGCCACCGTGCCGCCTCGAACCTGAAAATCGACAGTCGAGAAAAGTAAGCGGACATGAAGTGGTCCGCGAGGGGTTGTCGTAGGCTCGGCACGACTCGGAAGTTCGCTGAGCTCGGCACCTCTGGGATCGACATGCTTCCCACCAGGTCGCTGGGAGACGCGAGTTCTTCCCATTCGACTCTGCTGGGAAGCGCCAGCAGAGTCGGGTTGGTGCTGCGCGCCTTCGCTCCGATCGTCAGACCGCAGGCGACGAACACGATCCCGGCGAGGAAGAACGGCACTGAGGACCAGTCCGTCGGAATAATGTCATTCATCGCAAGCTCTGGGAGCTCTCCCAGCATGAAGATGTCGGGCCTGGCAATGATTAGCAACTGGGCGCCCACTGTTTGGCGCCAGCCATCGCTGCTGAGCAGCCCTCCCGGTTCGGAAGCGACCCACGTCCCGATCATCACCAGGGCCCCGCCAATGAGGTTCAACCAGCCGCTGACCGTCCAACGCCATTCCCGGTAGATGGAGATGAGGCGGATGGGCCGCATCCCAGATGCCAGGCCGGTGTACTTCGTCACGTTCGACCATCGATTCCGATGGGGGCCGGTGAGAAGTCGGTGCGCAAGATACCCGCCCTGGGAGTGCCCCACGATCCATATTTCGTCGCATTGGGCCGCAAGATGATCAATACTGCCGACCAGACGATCCTCGATGAGTGCGAGGGTCTCCGTTTCGAGTCCCGCTACGCGAAGATGCTCGAGGACGTCCCACCGGCCGCGCAGCAGGAACCAGCTTGCGATGGCCAAAGCTCCAAGGACTGCCAGAGTCGCCAGAAGGCCGAGCCACTTCACTCCAGCAATTGCGAGCAGTACGACAGCGATCATCGTGATGCAGCGCCACAGAGTCGGCCATGCTCGCCGCGCGAACGCCCACTCGTCCCTGAAGGAGAACAGGCTTTTCCAACTCTTCTTCTGGGGTTCGGAGAAGAGTGCGCTCTCGTGCGCGCGAGGCGCGAGCGCCGCAGAGAACAAGAACGGGAGGACAGGAATACCGAACCAGACCCGTTGCAGGAAGGAACGAAGCTTCTTCCCGCGCCTCTGACGGATGAGATCGGCCCAGTACCCCTCTGCGACGAGAACCGGGCGGCTCGACCCAATGAACAGCTCGGTGGCGGCGGGGACATCCGATGCTGGCGGAGTGTCTTCGGACCTCGTCGTCACTCCGACCTCTGCAAGGGTCTCCGCAAGGCGCCGGGCAACTAGGTCTGTGGTGGCACCACGTGTTTGGTTGCCGACGCCGTGGATCACGATCATTCCGGCTCGATACGGCTTCGGTGGTGCCGTCGGAGGCCTTCTGGCTGAAGTAGCCGCCTTCTTCTGGGAACCCAATGCTCCTACTTTCTTCTCCTGGTTGCCCCCAAGCCGACGCTAGCGGTGGAGGGTTTCAAACACCAAAGCGGGCGCTCTTCCTGATTGCTCAAAGGAAAAGCACCCGCTTTGGTAAACAGCCATCAACTTGGCCGGTCGCGCCCGCCACAACGCGGGGCCGGCATGGCTCGTGGCCGAAATGGTGACCACCAAGCCATGCCGACCCCGCAACGCGGCACTAGCGAATTAGCAGGACGGGCGACTGTTCAGCACGCGGTCCGAGATCACTCCCTTGCCACCAAGCACGTACCCGAACTTCGGCTTGATCGTGCCGTTGAGCGCCTTGTACACCGGGTCGGGGACGCAGTTGTTGCGCACCAGGAGCATCGGGCCAGCGGCGTCCTTACCCGCGACTGCAGAAGCAGTCAGCGCGTCCGCGAAGTTTGCACCAGTTGCCAGGTACACCTTTCCGCCGGCCGTGTGCCACTTCTTCGCAATCTGCGCAGAGGTCGCGTATCGATCCGCTCCACCGTAGCGGGCCGTCTTGGCGATCTTGCCGAGCTGCGTCGCAGCTCCAGCCGAGACCACACCAGTGCCGCCAGCCACGTTGATCTGAGCAGGCTTCAGCCCCTCGAGCACCTTTCGGACATCAGCACGCAGGCCCGAGGACTTCCCGTCGACTAGAAGGACCGGAGCCTTCGCGCCACCTGCAGCAGCACCAGCGGACAGCGCATCGGGGAAGTCCCATGCGGTTGCGACGAACACCTCGCCCGATCCTTCCGGCCAGCCGGCCTTCACGATCGTGTTCGACGTTTCGAAACGGTCAGCACCGCCCAGACGGACGACCTTGATGCCCATCTTCTGGATCTGACCAGCCACACCAGCAGACACTGCACCAGTGCCTCCTGCGATGTACACAGTCTCAACCTTCAGGCGGGAAAGTTCCGCCTTCGTCTGAGGAGTGAGCACCATGGTCTGGGTGAGCAGCAGCGGAGCATCCTTCTTTGCAGCGAACGGCGCAGCCGCCAGCGCATCAGGCGCGGTATCGAAACGAGCGATCACGGCGTTCTTGCTGCCCTTGGGGAAGTGCTCCTTCGAGATCGCGACTGCGGTCTCAAAGCGGTTCGCACCGCCCAAACGCTTCCAGGTGTCCTTGATCTCTTCCTTTCCGTGAACCGTGATCACGGTCTTGCCGGACGTGTTGCCTGCAGCGTCAGCTGCGGTGACCGAGAGCGCTGCTCCCTGCTTCTGTGGCTTCGTCAGTCCAATGGTGAACGATCCATCTACGTTAGCGGTGCCCTGACCAATGACGTTGCCGTCCTTGTCCTTGACAACAACCTCAGCACCAGGCTCGGTCTTACCCGAAACCTCGGAACCGTTCGACGGATCAACCGTCGGCGCAGCCGGCGCAACCGCGTCAACCA